>NZ_JBHWJK010000011.1:0-241569 GCF_042731455.1 Streptomyces sp. NPDC059852
GACGCCCCCCTCCTCCCCAGGACTACCCGACCACCGGCGCCCACGTCGCGGGGGGGAGCTGTGTCCGACCGGGTCTGCGGGGGCCGGGCAGGCGCCCCAGCCGCCGTCCCCCCCGCCCCCGCCCCCTGGTCTGTGGTTCCCGGCTAGGACCGGACCTGGTCGGTCACCTCGTCCGAGAACGTGGTCAGCCGGGTGTAGACACCCGGGTACCCCGCCTGGGCGCAGCCCTCGCCCCAGGACGTGATCCCTGCCAGGGCGCCCCCGATGAGCAGGGGACCGCCGCTGTCGCCCTGGCAGGAGTCGACGCCGCCGGACGTCTTCCCGGCGCAGACCATGTCGGAGGCGACGTAGTCCGGGCCGTACGAGCCGGCGCAACTCGAGTCGGACACCGTGGGCACGGTGGCCGTCCGCAACTGGTGGGAGGAACTGCCGCCCGACGACGTGGTGCCCCAGCCGAGGATGCGGGCGCTGGTGCCGGCCGCGTACACCCCCGTGTCCGAGGAGCCGACGTACGCGGCGGTGGCGTACGGCATCGACGTCGACAGGGTCAGCACGGCCACGTCGTCACCCTTGGTGGCCATGGTGTAGCCGGGGTGCACCCAGATGCGGCTGACCTTCGCGACGGTGCCGTCGGTGCCGTTCAGATAGGTGCGGCCGCCGACGACCCGGACATCACCGGGGCTCTCGCCGGCCATGCAGTGGGCGGCCGTGACGACCTTGGTGGGGGAGACCAGCGTCCCGCCGCAGAACTGGTTCTGCGAGGCGTCGGTGATCTGCATCATGAACGGGTACGCGGACGTCGTGGTCGTGGTCCCGCCGACGATGCGGGTGGACGCGGCCTCGGCGGTGGGCGCGCTGAGCAGAGCGGCCGCCGCGGCGGCGACCGCCGTGACGACGGCGGTCCTTCTGGCACGGGTGAGCCCGGACAAGGAGACTCCTCGGTGGGGGGACGGCCGGTGGGGGGTTCGCGCGGGCACTGGTCTCGGTGGGGCCGAGGGACCGACCCCGTGTGCCCGGCGAGCGGCACACCCACAAGGTAGGTCCCGGCTGATCCCCTGCCCAATGAGGGAAGCCCCTAAGGGAGTTGGGCAGGGAAAACCCTCGGTCGTGCCGGGTAAACCGGGCCGCGCCGACGCAATGGGGTGAACTCCACCCGAACACACCGGCGAACCCGCGCCGTACGACGCACGGGGCCGGGTGGGCGGCCCGACGCGCCTACGCGCCGGGCCCGTGCCTCACGGGGCCCGGCGCCCCGCCGCCAGGCGGACGATGTCGACCCGGGAACGGATGCCGAGCTTGCGGTACACCCGGGTCAGCGTCGCCTCCACGGTCTTGACGCTGATGAACAGGCGCGCGGCGATCTCCCGGTTCGTGGCGCCCTCCATGACCAGGCCCGCGACCTGACGCTCCATCGAGGCCAGCCCGTCCAGGCCCGCCGGACCGCCCGGCGCGGGTTCGGGCGGGGGCAGCGCCGCCGCGCTGCGCTCCGCGGCGGCCGCCTCGACCTTCCGCAGCCACGGCAGCGCCCGGCAGCGGCGGAACAGCCGGGCCGCCTCCTCGTAGGCGGCCGGGCCCGCTTCGGGGCGCAGCAGGGCCAGCGCGAAGGCGGCGCGGGCCGCCTCCAGGCCGTATCCGAGGGCTTCCAGCCGGTCCTGAGCGGCCGTCAGCCGCGCCACCGCCCCCTCCCGGTCGCCGCGCGCGGCGCGCAGCACCGCCTCGGCCCGGTCCAGCACGCCCAGCACGCTGTCGCGGTTCAGCCGCAGCGCCTGCCCCCGGGCGACGTCGATGAGGTCCTGTGCCTCCGCCAGCTCGCCGGTGCCCACCAGGGCCTCGGCGAGGTCGCCGTGCCAGCGTCCGCGCGCGGGGTCCGTGATCCCGAGGCCCTGCTCGACCTCCCGCACCCGGCGCAGCGACCGCACCGCCGCCGGCAGGTCGCCCGCCACCAGCTCGGCGTGCCCCAGGGCGGCCAGCGCACGCGAGACGTACATCTGGTCGCCGTCCTCCTCGGCGTGCTCCACGGCCTCCCGGGCCAGGGTCAGCGCCCGGTCCACCTGCCCGCCCGCCGCCTCCGCGAGGGACGTCAGCACCGCCGACGCCACCTCGCCGATCCCGGTGTCCCGGGCCAGCCGCAGGCTCTCGCGGGCCAGGTCGAGGGCGCGTCCGCACTGACCGGAGTGCAGTTCGGTCTCGGCCACTCCGCGCAGGAAGTGCACCTCGCTCTCCACCCACCCGTGCCGGCGCACCTCGCGCAGCAGCCCGGTGACGGCCGCCCTGGCCTCCGGCAGCTGATCGCTCATGATCAGCCAGCGGAAGCGCGAGTACCCGGCGCCGTTGTGGTGGCACGCCACGCGCGGGTCCTGCGGCTCCTCCAGGGCGCGCTTGATGGTCGCGGGCGCGTCCGGATGCCCCATCAGCGTCTCGATCTGGGCCTGGAACGCCAGCGCCATCAGCTCGGTGTACCGGTCGCCGGCCCGCGCCGCGAGCTCGGCGGCGTACGCGACCTCCTCGCGTGCCTCGTCGAAGTCGCCCTTGACCAGCACGGCCCGCCAGGTCAGCTGGTAGTGG
The DNA here is from genome assembly GCF_042731455.1 of Streptomyces sp. NPDC059852. Taxonomy (NCBI): domain Bacteria; kingdom Bacillati; phylum Actinomycetota; class Actinomycetes; order Kitasatosporales; family Streptomycetaceae; genus Streptomyces; species Streptomyces sp. NPDC059852. The sequence continues at coordinate 2,566 of NZ_JBHWJK010000011.1, forward strand.
ACCAGGGCGAGCAGCCGCGGGTCGTCACCGGCGTCCGCCAGGGCCTGCGGGAAGATCGCGTCGACCTCCGACATGGCGTGGCCGGCGGTCTCGATCACCGCGATCCAGGCCCGCACCCGCTCCGCGGGCACCGAGGTACGGGACAGCACCTCGCGGGCGATGTCCCGGGCGAGGTCCAGCTCGCCCGCCGTGATCGCGTCCTCGGTGGCCCTCAGCCGCAGCGCGTCCGGACTCGGGTCGCCGTCCGCCGGGGTGTGCCGGGCGGCGAGCAGGCACAGCTGGGCGGCGACCGACGGGGCGCCCCGGTCGCGGGCCAGCGCGGCGGCCTCCGCGAGCCGGGCGGCGACCTGCGGGTCGGTGCCGCTGGTGGCGAGGGCCAGGTGCCGGGCGCGTTCGATCGGGTCGGAGGCGGCCGTCGACAGGGCGGCGTGGACGGCCCGGCGCTCCCGCGCGGGCGCCTCCGCGTACAGCGCGGCCGAGATCATGGGGTGCGCGAACCGTACGGCCGGCCCTTCCGGCTCGGTCGCCAGCAGGCCGAGGGCGGCGGCCTGGGCCGTCTCGGCCTCGGCGTTGGCCCGCCCGGCCGCGTGCAGCAGGGCCACGGTGGGGCGGGCGCCGGCGCTGGCCACGAGGAGGGTGCGGCGGGCCTCCTCCGACAGCATCTCCAACCGGTTCAGGACGAGGGCGCGCAGCGAGGTGGGCACCGGAAGGGGCTCGCCGGGGCGGGGCGGGGTGGCGTTCTCCGCGAGGGCCCGGCTCAGTTCGAGCGCGAAGAGGGCGTTCCCGCCGCTGGTGCGGTGGATGTCACGGACGGTGGAGCGCGGCAGACCGGTGTAGCCGCGGCGGTCGAGCAGGACGGAGAGCTGGGACCGGGACAGCGGGCCCAGGCGTATCGCCAGGGTGTCCGGCGGGGAGGCGCGCAGGATCTGGTCGTACTCCTCGCCCTCGGTGCGCACCGCGCACAGCATCCGCACCGGGGTCTCGCCGAGCCGGCGGGCCGCGAAGCCGAGGAGTTCGGCGCTGGCCGGATCCAGCCACTGGGCGTCGTCGGCGACGATCAGCACGGGCCCGGCGTCGGCCAGGGCGCGCAGCGCGGACAGGACCGCGAGCCGCAGGGCCAGCCCGTCCCGCTGGAGCGTGGACTCGCCGCGGCCGGTGAGCGCCGCCTCCAGGGCGGTGCGCTGGGCGGCGGGCAGCCGTCCGGACACCTCGTCGAGGACGAGGCCGAGGAGGTCGGCCAGGGCCAGGAAGGGAAGGTGGGATTCGGACTCGGTGGGGGAGCAGCGCAAGACGGTTCGTGCCTCGTGGCCGTATTCCGCGGCCAAAGCCCGCAGGACCGTCGACTTGCCAATTCCGGCCGGACCGTGAAGCAGCACGCTGCCGCCGCGCGCGAGCTGCTCGCGGGCCGAGGTGACCAGTTCGGCCCGCCCGATGACCTGGTCGGAGCGGCAGCCGGCAGGCTCCTTGAAGTCCCGTGGCACGGTCACCGCTCCCCTCCATGTGTCGTGTTCGGGCCAATATTAGGCAACGGTTCTTTGAAATTCGGAGCCGCGGGGAGGTGAGGCGAATAACAACCGGACCGCATAGAGAAATTCACAGCACCGATGAATGAATGGTGAGCCGTCCCGAGCGGCGCGTCCACCCCCGTGCGGCCCCGCCGTGCGGGACCGGGGCCGCCCCCGTCCGGGACCGCCCGCCGCACCCACCGGTCCGTGTCCACGGCTACGGCAGCAGCCCCGCCCGGCGCGCGGCCACCACGGCCTCCCCGCGCGTGTGGGCGCCCAGCTTGCGCATGGCCGACCGCAGATAGCCCTTCACCGTCTCCGCGCGCAGGCCCAGCCGCCCGGCGGCCACCGCGTTCGTGGCGCCCGCGGCCACACACGCCAGCACGTCCACCTCGCGCGGCGCCAGCCGCACGGCCCGCGGGTCCGCCCCCACCGCCAGCAGGCCGGCCGCGTCCAGAAACTCCGCGCGCAGCGCCGGATCACCGATACGCGGCGCCAGCGCCCGCAGCGCCGCGTGCGCCTCCCGGACCTGCTCCCAGGCGGCACCCCGTTCGTCCGGCGCGGCGGGCCCCGGCCGGGCCGCCTCCAGCAGCCCCTGCACCTCGTCCCGCACCACCAGGGCCTGCTCGACGTCCCGCGCCGCGTCCACCGCGGCCGTCAGGACACGGTCGCCCAGCGGCTGGGCGTTGCGCAGGGCGCCGTACAGGACACCGCGCACCCGGCGCCGCACGACCACCGGGACCGCCACCACCGCGCACAGGCCCTCGGCGGCGACGGCGGCGTCGTACTCGTGGCTGATCTGCCGGGAGGCCGAGTAGTCGGTGACCGCGCAGGGGCGGGCCAGCGCGACGGCCTTGCCGCCGAGGCCGTTGCCCGCGGCGACCGCGAGCCGGCGCAGGGCGTCCGTGGCGGTGCCGTTCAGCTCGCTGATGCGCACCCGCGGGCGGCCCGGCTCCAGCAGGCCACCGAAGGCGACCGGGAGCCCGGTCGAGCGGCGCAGACGCACCAGCCCACGCCCGATCTCCACCGCCGCGGCCGCTTCCACTGCCACCCTGCTCGCCCCTTCACCCGCCGCGTCCCGAGCGCACACCCCCGTTCGGGGGTAGTGAGACCCACGTCACGGATTACACGATGGCAGAGGGCCGCCCGGCAAGGTCCGGTAACCAGGAGGACGTATGAAGACGGGGACGGAGCTGTTCCGCGGGGCGCGGGACTTCCTGCTCGAACACCGCGAGGACTACGCCACGGCGTACGAGGGCTTCACCTGGCCCCGGCCGGAGCGGTTCAACTGGGCGCTCGACTGGTTCGACGCCATCGCGGCCGGGAACGACCGGATCGCGCTGCACATCGTGGAGGAGGACGGCAGCGAGGTACGGCTGACGTTCGCCGAGACGGCCGAACGCTCCGCCCGCGTCGCCACCTGGCTGCGCGAGAAGGGCGTACGGGCCGGGGACCGCGTGCTCGTCACGCTCGGCAACCAGGCCGAACTGTGGGAGACCGCCCTCGCCGCCATGAAGCTGCGCGCCGTCGTCATCCCGGCCACCCCGCTGCTCGGCCCGGCCGACCTGCGCGACCGCGTGGAACGCGGACACGTCCGGCACGTCCTGGTCCGCTCGGAGGACACCGGCAAGTTCGACGACGTGCCCGGCGACTACACCCGGATCGCCGTCGGCGGGGCACCCGCGGGCTGGCTGGCGTACGAGGACGCCTACGACGCCTCCGCCGCCTTCACCCCCGACGGGCCGACCCGCGCCGACGACCCGCTGATGCTCTACTTCACCTCCGGCACCACCGCCCGCCCCAAACTGGTCGAGCACACCCACACCTCGTACCCGATCGGGCATCTGGCCACCATGTACTGGATCGGCCTCAAGCCGGGGGACGTGCACCTGAACATCTCGTCGCCCGGCTGGGCCAAGCACGCCTGGTCCAATCTGTTCGCCCCGTGGAACGCCGAGGCGACCGTCTTCATCCACAACTACACGCGCTTCGACGCCGCCCGGCTGATGGCCGAGATGGACCGGGTCGGCGTCACCACCTTCTGCGCCCCGCCGACGGTGTGGCGCATGCTCATCCAGGCCGACCTGGGCGCGCTGCGCACCCCGCCCCGCGAGGTCGTCGCCGCCGGCGAGCCGCTCAACCCCGAGGTCATCGAGCAGGTGCGGCGCGCCTGGGGCGTGACCATCAGGGACGGCTTCGGGCAGACCGAGACGGCCGTGCAGGTCTCCAACAGCCCCGGCCAGCCCCTGAAGACGGGCTCCATGGGCCGGCCCAGCCCCGGCTACCGCGTCGAACTGCTCGACCCGGTCACCGGCGCCCCCGGCGCCGACGAGGGGGAGATCGCCCTGGACCTCTCCGCCCGGCCGGTCGGCGTGATGACGGGCTACCACGGCGACCCGGACCGTACGGCGGAGGCGATGGCGGGCGGCTACTACCGCACCGGCGACATCGGCTCCCGCGACGCCGACGGCTACATCACCTATGTGGGCCGCTCCGACGACGTCTTCAAGGCCAGCGACTACAAGATCAGCCCGTTCGAGCTGGAGAGCGCCCTGCTGGAGCACGAGGCCGTCGCCGAGGCGGCCGTCGTGCCCGCGCCCGACGCCCTGCGGCTCGCGGTGCCCAAGGCGTACATCGTGCTCGCGGAGGGCTGGGAGCCCGGACCCGACACGGCCAAGGTGCTCTTCGAGCACTCCCGGCAGACCCTGGCGCCCTACAAGCGGCTGCGCCGACTGGAGTTCGGGCCGCTGCCCAAGACCGTGTCCGGCAAGATCCGCCGTATCGAACTGCGCGAGGCCACCGCCGCGGGGTCGGACGCCGAGTACCGCGAGGAGGACTTCCGGTGAACTCCTACACCCACGGCACCGGGGACACGCCCCTGCTGGGCGACACGATCGGGGCGAACCTGGACCGGGCCGTCGCCGCCTGGCCGGACCGGGAGGCGCTGGTCGACGTGGCGTCCGGGCGGCGCTGGACGTACACGGAGTTCGCCGCCGACGTCGACCGGCTGGCGTACGCGCTGCTGGCGAGCGGTGTCGCCAAGGGCGACCGGGTGGGCATCTGGGCCGTCAACTGCCCGGAGTGGGTGCTGGTCCAGTACGCCACCGCCCGCGTCGGCGCCGTCATGGTGAACATCAACCCCGCCTACCGCACGCACGAGTTGGAGTACGTCCTCAACCAGGCCGGCGTCTCGCTGCTGTTCGCCTCGCTCAGCCACAAGTCGAGCGACTACCGGGCGATGGTCGAGGAGGTGCGCGGCCGGTGCCCGGCGCTGCGGGAGACCGCCTACATCGGCGATCCCAGCTGGGACGCGCTGATCGCGCGCGGCACCCCGGCCCCGTTCCCGGAGTTGTCCTGCGACGACCCGATCAACATCCAGTACACCTCGGGCACCACCGGCTTCCCCAAGGGCGCCACGCTCTCCCACCACAACATCCTGAACAACGGCTATTTCGTGGGGGAGTCGATCGCGTACACCGAGCAGGACCGGGTGTGCGTCCCGGTCCCCTTCTATCACTGCTTCGGCATGGTGATGGGGAATCTGGCCGCCACGTCCCACGGCGCCTGCATCGTCGTCCCGGCCCCGTCCTTCGATCCGAGGGCCACCCTGGAGGCCGTGCAGCGGGAGCGGTGCACCTCGCTCTACGGCGTGCCGACGATGTTCATCGCCGAGCTGAACCTCCCCGACTTCGCCGGCTACGACCTCTCCACCCTGCGCACCGGCATCATGGCGGGCTCGCCCTGCCCGGTGGAGGTGATGAAGCGGGTGGTCGCGGAGATGCACATGGAGCAGGTCTCCATCTGCTACGGCATGACGGAGACCTCCCCGGTGTCCCTGCAGACCCGTATGGACGACGACCTGGAGCACCGCACCGGCACCGTCGGCCGCGTCCTGCCGCACATCGAGGTGAAGATCGTCGACCCGGCGACCGGCGTCACCGTCGAGCGCGGCACGTCCGGCGAACTGTGCACCCGGGGCTACAGCGTGATGCTCGGTTACTGGGACGAGCCGGAGAAGACCGCCGAGGCGATCGACCGGGCCCGCTGGATGCACACCGGCGATCTGGCGGTGATGCGCGAGGACGGGTACGTCGAGATCGTCGGCCGGATCAAGGACATGATCATCCGGGGCGGCGAGAACATCTACCCGCGCGAGATCGAGGAGTTCCTCTACGCCCACCCCAAGATCGCCGACGTCCAGGTGGTCGGGGTGCCGCACGAGCGGTACGGCGAGGAGGTGCTGGCCTGCGTCATCCCACGCGACGCGGCCGATCCGCTGACACTGGAGGAACTGCGCGCCTTCTGCGACGGACAGCTCGCGCACTACAAGATCCCGAGCCGCCTGACCCTCCTCGACGCGTTCCCGATGACGGTGTCCGGCAAGGTGCGCAAGGTGGAACTGCGCCGCCGGTACGCGACCGGCTAGCTCCGGCGCATACACACACGCGGCCACCGGTCGAGCCCGAGCTCCGCCTCCCGGGCGCGGATCGCCCGCAGCCCGGGGGTGAGCCGGTCCTCCGGCACGACACGGAACCCCAGCCGCTCGTAGTAGGGCGCGTTCCACGGCACGTGCGTGAACGTGGTCAGGGTCAGCCCGCTCAGCCCCTCCTCCCGGGCGCGTTCCCCGGCGTACGCGAGGAGGGCCCGGCCCACACCACGGCGGGCGGCGCGGGGGTGCACGGACACCTGCTCGACGTGCAGCCGCCCGTCGACGGGTTCGGCCACCAGATACCCCACCGGCCGATCGCCCTCGTCACAGCCGACCCAGGCCCGCCCGGCCCGCCGGTACCCCTCCAGCACGTCCACCGGGAACGGCTCGTCGTCGGCGATCTCCGCCATGCCGATCTCCCGGAAGACGGCTCCGGCGGCCCGCTCGATCTCCTGAAGCACACTCAGCTCATCGGGCAGGACGGGACGGATGCGCATGGGGCGAGTGTCGTCCCGGCCGGGCAGGGACGCCAGCGGTTTTCGGGCTCACCCCGCCCCCGTCGCGTCCAGTTCGTCGGCCTGGCCGTTGACCGGCTGGGGGGTGCCCGTGAGGTCGAGGACGAACAGGGGGACGTGCAGGGAGTCGGCACGGGTGCGGGCGTCCGGGGTGTAGCCGGCGAGGGAGAAGTAGACGCAGTGCGTCGACTCCGTCATCGCCGTCAGCCACAGGCACTCCACGTCCCGCCGCGAGGCCGGGTTCACCGTCGGGTCGACCTGGGCGAGGAGGCCGTGCGCGGCGAGGCCGATGCCGGAGGTGGGGCGCTGGTCGGCGCGGCGGATGTCCCGGTAGCCGAGCCAGCGCAAGTAGACGGCCGCCGCGGTGACGGCGTCCCGGGCGGTGCGGATCGTCACCGGCTGGAAGGCGCGGCGGGGTGCGGGGGACCGCCGGGGCCCGGCCGTGGAAGGGCTCGACAGGGGGATCCGGAGGACCGTGCCGCAGGGGCAGCCCAGTTCGGGGCGGGGCCACTCGCTCTCGCGGCCGCACGCGGAGCAGCCCACGGTGATCCACTCGTCGTCCCAGGCCCGGTGGGTGACGGGGGTGGCGGTCCCGTCCGGGTCGAGCGGGGGCGCGAGGGGAGCCCCGCACGCGCACGGATAGACGGGTGCCTCGTAGTGGTGCTCGCTCCGGCAGGCCGGGCAGCGCACCGGCACGCTCTCGGACATGGCCCGCTCCAGGACGGTTCGCATCGGACGGCGGCCCCATCGTCCTCCTGCCGGGGGCCGCTTGTCCCCCTCTTGACGCTCTCCGGCACCCCACCTACATTGCTTCCAGATAGTAGAAAGTAGATTCCGTCATACGGAAAACATGACGGGATGCGACTCATCACGGACTTGCTCACCGGCGGGCGCGACGGGAGTGCGAATCCGACGGCCGAAGCAGGAGACCTCAATGGCTCGTATGACCGCTGCCCGCGCGGCAGTCGAGATCCTCAAGCGCGAGGGCGTCAGCGACGCGTTCGGTGTGCCCGGCGCGGCGATCAACCCCTTCTACGCGGCGCTCAAGGCGTCCGGTGGCATCCACCACACCCTCGCTCGCCATGTCGAGGGCGCCTCGCACATGGCCGAGGGCTACACCCGCGCGCACCCCGGCAACATCGGCGTCTGCATCGGCACGTCCGGCCCCGCCGGCACCGACATGATCACCGGTCTCTACTCCGCGACCGGCGACTCCATCCCGATCCTGTGCATCACCGGCCAGGCGCCGACCGCCGTGATCCACAAGGAGGACTTCCAGGCCGTCGACATCGCCGCGATCGCGGGGCCGGTCACGAAGATGGCCGTCACGGTCCTGGAGGCCGCGCAGGTCCCCGGCGTCTTCCAGCAGGCCTTCCATCTGATGCGCTCCGGCCGTCCCGGCCCCGTCCTCATCGACCTGCCGATCGACGTCCAGCTCACCGAGATCGAGTTCGACCCGGAGACGTACGCGCCGCTGCCCGTCTACAAGCCCGCCGCGACCCGCGCCCAGATCGAGAAGGCGCTCGGCATGCTGAACGCCGCCGAGCGGCCGCTGATCGTCGCGGGCGGCGGAGTCGTCAACGCCGACGCCGCCGACCTCCTCGTCGAGTTCGCCGAGTTGACCGGCACCCCGGTCGTCCCCACCCTGATGGGCTGGGGCGTGCTCCCCGACGACCACGAGCTGAACGCCGGCATGGTGGGCCTGCAGACCTCGCACCGCTACGGCAACGCCACCTTCCTGGAGTCCGACTTCGTCCTCGGCATCGGCAACCGCTGGGCCAACCGCCACACCGGCCGGCTGGACGTCTACACGGCCGGCCGCACCTTCGTGCACGTCGACGTCGAGCCCACCCAGATCGGCAGGATCTTCGCCCCGGACTACGGCATCGCCTCCGACGCCAGGGCCGCCCTGGAGCTGTTCGTCGAGGTGGCCAGGGAACTGAAGGCCGAGGGCCGGCTGCCCGACCGCCGTGCCTGGGCCGCCTCCACCCAGGAGCGCCGGGCCACCCTCCAGCGGCGTACGCACTTCGACGACATCCCGATCAAGCCGCAGCGCGTCTACGAGGAGATGAACAGGGCCTTCGGCCCGGAGACCCGGTACGTCTCCACGATCGGCCTCTCGCAGATCGCGGGCGCCCAGATGCTGCACGTCCACCGCCCCCGGCACTGGATCAACTGCGGCCAGGCCGGCCCCCTCGGCTGGACCGTCCCGGCCGCGCTGGGCGTCGCCAAGGCCGACCCGGACGCCCCGGTCGTCGCGCTGTCCGGCGACTACGACTTCCAGTTCATGATCGAGGAGCTGGCCGTCGGGGCGCAGCACAAGATCCCGTACGTCCATGTGCTGGTCAACAACGCCTATCTGGGCCTGATCCGCCAGGCGCAGCGGGCCTTCGACATCGACTTCCAGGTCAACCTGGAGTTCGAGAACGTCAACGCACCGGAACTCGGCGTCTACGGCGTGGACCACGTCAAGGTCGCCGAGGGCCTCGGCTGCAAGGCGATCCGGGTGACCGACCCGGCCGAGCTGGGATCGGCCTTCGAGCAGGCCGGGAAGCTGGCGGCGCAGTACCGGGTGCCGGTCGTCGTGGAGGTGATCCTGGAGCGGGTCACCAACATCTCGATGTCGACGAGCAACGACATCGGCGCTGTCGTGGAGTTCGAGGAGATCGCGACCGAGCCGGGTCACGCGCCGACGGCGGTCAGGCCGCTCAAGGTCTGATCCGGACCCGGGGCGCGTCAGCCCCACCGACCGCGAAGGGCGGTCCGGCCGACAGCCGGACCGCCCTCTTCGTGCTCCCCCGTGGATGTGCTCCCCCGTACCACCCCCGTGTCACGGGACCCGCTGCCCCCGTGCCGGCGGGCCCCGTGTGACGACAATCTGCCCTTCCCGGGGGGCAGTCCAAGCCCCTTGAACGAAGTTCAGAGGTTGATTTGAGCATGACGTAGAGGCCCTACGCCGCCGGCTGTACGCGCCCCGTCAGCCCGCCTCGTGGTGCTCCGACAGCCCCGGCCAGTCGTCGGGGCCGCCGCCCTGCCAGTCGATGAAGTCGCTCTCCGCCACGTCGGTGACGTAGTGGTCGGCGAGCCGCAGGATCTCGCTGACGTCGTCCACGTGCGTGGCGATGCCCAGCGTCTCGTCGCCCTCGGTGACCCGCCGGGAGCCGTCCAGCCCGGGCGGGTGCACCACGACGTGCGGATGCTCGGTCGGTCGTGCCGTCATGCCTTCAGACTGCTGCGAACGGCGCGGATCCGCACCCCGGCGGGACACCCGCGCACGCGCGCGGCGCCGGGCACGGGAGTTCCCGTACCCGGCGCCGCGAGGCTGTCCGGTGGTGGCCGTCCGACGGCGCGAGGCTGGGCGCGACAGTACGTTCGCGCCGCCGGACGGCGTTCTGGGGCGTGCCCGCCGTGCGTGCCCGGGACCGCGGCGGGAGCGACGGAACCTGGCCCGCCTCCCCTCAGGTCGAAGGAGGCGGCCGGGACCTTCACCACCGCACTGGCTCGCTCGCCGCCGCGGTCCACACGCGGCCCGCGCCCTCCTCCGGGCGGCCACCCCTCATCCGGGCCGGCCGGCGACGGGGCGCGGGCGGTGCGCCCGGCTCATGACCTCCCGTCAGGAGCCGGACGCCGTTCACAAGTCCGCCGGCGGGGGCCGACGGGGTGTCCGGGCGGTGCCGGTGCCTGGGCGCGACAGGACATGTGTCGGCGCCGGCACCGCCCGGAGGTCTCAGTGGGACGCGCCCGACAGGCGCTCCACGGCCCGCAGCAGGGCCGAGTGGTCCAGGCCTCCGTCGCCCTGCGCGCGCAGGGACGCCACGAGCTGGGCGACCACGGCGCCGACCGGCAGGGCCGCGCCGACGCTGCGGGCGGCGTCCGTGACGATGCCCATGTCCTTGTGGTGCAGGTCGATGCGGAAGCCCGGCTGGAAGTCCCGGTTCAGGAAGTTGTCCTTCTTCCGGGTCAGCACGGTCGAGCCCGCCAGGCCGCCGTTCAGGACGTCCAGGGCCGCCTTCAGGTCCACGCCGGACTTCTCCAGGAAGACCACGGCCTCGGCGCACGCCTGGATGTTCACGGCGACGATCAGCTGGTTGGCGGCCTTCACGGTCTGGCCCGAGCCGTGCGGACCGCACAGCACGATGGTCCTGCCCAGTGCCTCCAGGAGCGGCTTCGCGGCGTCGAAGTCCGCCTGCTCGCCACCGACCATGATCGACAGGACCGCCTCGACCGCACCGGCCTCGCCGCCGGACACCGGGGCGTCCAGCACCCGGATGCCCTTGTCCGCGGCGGCCCTCGCGAGATCGATCGAGGTCTGCGGGGTGATCGAGGACATGTCGATCAGCAGCGCGCCGGAGCGCGCGTTCTCCAGGATGCCGTCGGGGCCGTACGCGATCGCCTCGACCTGCGGGGAGGCCGGGACCATGGTGATCACGACGTCGGCGTCCTTCACGGCCTCGGCGATCGAGGAGGCCGCGGTGCCGCCCGCCGCGGCGAGCCGGTCCAGCTTGTCCTGCTCCAGCGTGTAGCCGGTGACCTGGTAGCCCGCCTTGATCAGGTTCTCGGACATGGGGGAGCCCATGATGCCGAGGCCGATCCAGGCGACCGTGGGAAGGGTGCTCATGATGGGGTGCCTTTCGGTAACGGGGTCAGCGGGGCAGCCAGTCGAAGGCCTCGGCGCTCGGGCGGTCGCCCGGCTTGTACTCGAGGCCGACCCAGCCGTCGTAGCCCGCCTTCCGCAGCTGGTCGAGGAGGTCCTCGAGGGGGAGCGAGCCGGTGCCCGGGGCGCCGCGGCCCGGGTTGTCGGCGATCTGGACGTGGCCGGTCCTCGCCGCGTACCGCTCGATCACCGCGGGCAGGTCCTCGCCGTTCATGGACAGGTGGTAGAGGTCCATGAGGAACTTCGCGTTGCCCAGTCCGGTCGCCGCGTTCACCTTGTCCACCACGCCCACCGCGGCGGGCGCGCTGACCAGCGGGTAGAGCGGTGACTCCGGCTCGTTCAGGGCCTCGATCAGCAGGATCGCGCCGATCCGGTCGGCCGCCCGGGCCGCGAGGACCAGGTTCTCCAGCGCGAGCGCGTCCTGCTCGGCCGGGTCCACGCCCTCGACGCGGTTGCCGTACAGGGCGTTGAGGGCCCCGCAGCCGAGGGAGCCGGCGAACTCCGCCGCGACCTCCACGTTGGCGCGGAACCGCTCCGACTCCTCGCCGGGCACGGACAGGGCGCCGCGATCGGGGCCGGGCAGCCGCCCGGCGTAGAAGTTCAGCCCGGTGAGCCGTACGCCCGCGTCCTCGACCGCCTTCCGCAGGGCGTCGAGCTCGGACCGCCCGGGGGCGGGGGAGTCGATCCAGGGCCACCACAGCTCGACCGCGGTGAAGCCGGCCGCGGCGGCGGCCGCGGGACGCTCCAGGAGCGGGAGTTCCGTGAAGAGGATCGACAGGTTGACGTTGAAGCGCTGCTCTGCGAATCCCATCGGGGCCGGCGCTCCCTTCCGTGGTCAATATTCCGTATGACGGAAGTTTGTTTCTGCTTATTGGAAGACTGCCGTCGGGTGTCGGAGGTTGTCAAGAGGGCTCGGCGGATGACGGCGGCGCGCGTTAGGTTGTGCGCGTGCGATTGAGAGTGGAGTTCACGACCGAGCCCTTCGACCTCGACGAGGCACCCGCGCACGCCGTGGCCGCCCGTGAGGTCATCGAGGCGGCCGACCTCGATGCGGTGGACGTCGGCCCGTTCGGCAACACGGCGGAGGGCGGCTCGGACGCGGTGCTCGCCGCCGTGGACGCCCTGCTGCGCAAGAGCCTCGACGCGGGCGCCACCCGCATCTCGCTCCAGGTCAACGTCCTCGAGGAGGGCGGGGCGTGACCGGCGAGGGGGACGACGCCTTCATCGCGGCCGTCAAACCGCTGGTCGACGCCATGGGCGGTGAACTGCTGCCGCCCGACGAGGCCGGCCCCGAGGACGTCGTGCTCTCCTGGCGGGGCGCCGACGCCGTCGCCGTACGGCTGCCCCAGCTCGCCGATTCCCTCGACCACATCCTGGCCGCCATGGAGCGCCGGATGGGCAAGCCCCTGGCCGACCTGGACCGCAAGGCCAAGCAGGAGGTCGTGCGCACCCTGGAGGCGCGCGGCGCCTTCTCCGTACGGCACGGCGTGGAGACCGTCGCGAGCGCGCTCGGGGTCAGCCGCTTCACGGTCTACAACTACCTGAACCGGGACAAGAACCCCTGACGCGGGCTCCCCGGTTTCGTTACCGGGAATTTTCAACAAAGTGTTGACGCGCTGTCGCCGCAAGGCGTTAGCTAACGCCACGCCCGTTCAGCACGAAGGCCGTTCGCGGCCACGGAGGCTCCCGTGACGCCGAATTCCACGCCCCCGGGCCTGGCCCGGTTCAACGCCCTGGAGGAGCAGGCGGCCCACGCCGCGCTCCACGAGGTGTGCGCCTCCACCGCCTGGGTGCGGCGGCTGCTCGCCGCCCGCCCCTACGCCACCCCCGACGAGCTCTACCGGGCCGGCGACGCCGCCATGGCCGGGCTGACCGCCGACGACCTCGCCGAGGCCATGGCCGGCCACCCGCCGATCGGCCGCCCCCGGCCGGGCGACCCGGCCTCGGCCCGCGAGCAGCGCGGCATGGCCGGCGCGTCCGACGAGCTCAAGGCGGAGATGCTCGAACTCAACCTGGCCTACCAGGAGAAGTTCGGCCATGTCTTCCTCGTCTGCGCCACCGGCCGGACCGGCGAGCAGATGCGCGACGCGGTCAAGGAGCGGATCGGCAACGCGCCCGAGCGGGAACGCGAGATCGTCCGCGTCGAGCTGGGAAAGATCAACCGTATCCGGCTCGCCCGGCTCGTCGACGACGACCGACAAGGACCCCGACCATGAGCACCAGCACCACCGCCTCCGTGTCCACGCACATCCTGGACACCAGCGCCGGCCGGCCCGCCGAGGGCGTCGCCGTCCGCCTCTCCGCCCGCGCGGGCCGGGACGCGGACTGGCGGGAGCTCGGCGGCTCCGCGACCGACGCGGACGGGCGGTGCAAGGACCTCCCGGCCCCGCCGGAGGGCACCACCCACGTCCGGCTCGACTTCGCCGTCGAGCCGTACTTCGAGAAGAAGCAAGCCGATGCGCAGCAGGACGCCCCCGCGAATCGGGACAGCGGTGCCGTGTTCTTCCCCGAGGTGGCGATCACCTTCGCCGTGACGCCCGGGGAGCACTATCACGTACCGCTGCTGCTCAACCCGTTCGGCTACTCCGTATACCGAGGGAGCTAGCTACATGACCGCCCATTCCAGCCCTGCCCGCCCTGTGCTTCTGGGACAGAACCAGTACGGCAAGGCCGAGAACCGAGTCGTCAGGATCACGCGGGAGGGCACCACCCACCACATCAAGGACCTGAACGTCTCCGTCGCGCTGTCCGGCGACATGGACGACGTCCACTACTCCGGCTCCAACGCCAACGTCCTGCCGACCGACACCACCAAGAACACGGTGTTCGCGTTCGCCAAGGAGCACGGCATCGAGTCCGCCGAGCAGTTCGGCATCCACCTCGCCCGGCACTTCGTCACCAGCCAGGCGCCCATCCACCGGGCGCGCATCCGCGTCGAGGAGTACGCCTGGGAGCGGATCGAGGGCACCGGAGCCGACGGCGAGGAGATCAAGCACTCCTTCGTCCGCCGGGGCCAGGAGACCCGCCTCACCCAGATCACCTTCGACGGCGAGAGCTGGGAGGTCGTCTCCGGACTGAAGGACCTCACCGTGCTGAACTCGACGAACTCCGAATTCTGGGGCTACGTCAAGGACAAGTACACGACGCTCCCCGAGACCCACGACCGCATGCTGGCCACCGAGGTCTCCGCCCGCTGGCGGTTCAACTGGACCGACGGCGAGCAGCCCGCGCCCGACTGGGACGAGTCCTACGAGCAGACGAAGCAGCACATGCTCCGGGCCTTCGCCGAGACCTACTCGCTCTCCCTGCAGCAGACCCTGTACGAGATGGGCGCCCGCATCATCGAGAACCGCGCCGAGATCGACGAGGTCCGCTTCTCCCTGCCGAACAAGCACCACTTCCTGGTGGACCTGGAGCCGTTCGGGCTGAAGAACGACACCCCGGACGGGGCCGTGTACTTCGCCGCCGACCGCCCCTACGGCCTGATCGAGGCCACCGTCCTGCGGGACGGCAGCGAGGCCCGCATCCCCGCGGACCTCACCAACCTGTAGACCCACGCACGAACTTCGGCACCCGCGGGCGGCGGGCCGGGCCTCCCGGACCCGCCGGCCGCGGCACTCAAACTCCCGGGGTCCTGCCGTGCCCTCTCCCCAGCAGCGCAAAGGACGCACCATGGCAGCAGCCCAGCGCATCGTCATCGAGAACTGTTCGATCGCGACCGTCGACGCGCACGACACCGAGTACGCCACCGGACACATCGTCCTGGCCGGCCACCGCATCGAGTCCCTCGGCGCCGGCCGCGCCCCCGAGGGCCTGGAGAACGTCGTCCGCCGCATCGACGCCACCGGGCACCTCGTCACCCCCGGCCTGGTCAACACCCACCACCACTTCTACCAGTGGATCACCCGGGGCCTGGCCACCGACCACAACCTCTTCGACTGGCTCGTCGCCCTCTACCCGACCTGGGCGCGCATCGACGAGCGGATGGTCCGGGCCGCCGCGCAGGGCTCCCTGGCGATGATGGCCCGTGGCGGTGTCACCACCGCCATGGACCACCACTACGTCTACCCGAAGGGCTCCGGCGACCTGTCCGGCGCGATCATCGGCGCCGCCCGCGACATGGGGGTGCGCTTCACCCTCGCCCGCGGCTCCATGGACCGCAGCGAGAAGGACGGCGGACTGCCCCCGGACTTCGCCGTCGAGACCCTCGAGGGCGCGCTGGCCGCGACCGAGGAGACGGTGAAGCAGTACCACGACACCTCCTTCGAGGCGATGACGCAGGTCGCCGTCGCCCCCTGCTCCCCGTTCTCCATCTCCACCGAGCTGCTCCGCCAGGGCGCCGAACTCGCCCGGCGCCTCGGGGTGCGCATGCACACCCACGGCTCGGAGACCGTGGAGGAGGAGAAGTTCTGCCACGAGCTGTTCGGCATGGGCCCGACCGACTACTTCGAGTCCACCGGCTGGCTCGGCGAGGACGTGTGGATGGCGCACTGCGTCCACATGAACGACTCCGACATCGCCGCCTTCGCCCGCACGAGGACCGGCGTCGCGCACTGCCCGTCCTCCAACGCCCGCCTCGCCGCCGGGATCGCCCGCGTCCCCGACATGCTGGCCGCCGGCGTCCCGGTCGGCCTCGGCGTCGACGGCACCGCCTCCAACGAGTCCGGCGAACTGCACACCGAACTGCGCAACGCCCTGCTCATCAACCGCCTCGGCGCCCACCGCGAGTCCGCCCTCACCGCCCGCCAGGCCCTGCGCCTCGGGACGTACGGCGGAGCCCAGGTGCTCGGCCGGGCGGCCGAGATCGGCTCCCTCGAACCCGGCAAGCTCGCCGACCTCGTGCTGTGGCGGATGGACACCCTCGCCCACGCCTCCATCGCCGACCCGGTCACCGCGCTCGTGTTCGGCGCGGCGGCCCCCGTCACCGCGTCCTTCGTGAACGGCCGCCAGATCGTCGAGCACGGACGGCTGCTCACCGCCGACGAGGACGCCATCGCCCGCTCCACACGGGACGAGGCGCGCCGGCTCGCCGACATCGCCGCCGCCGGGTAGCGCGCCCTCGGGCTCATGAACTCCGGCCGGGAGGGACGGCTCCCGGCCGGTCGGCTCCGGACCCTTCGGGTCCCGGGGCGGCCGTCGCCGGGGCGCGCGCACGCGCGCCCCGGCCCGGTCCACCGTCCCCCTGGTCCCGCACGACCATGCACCACCTCCCTGACACCCACGGCAGCCGTTCCGCGCGGCCGTGTAACCGACCGGAGGGAAGCCGCCGTGGCCGACCACCCCGTTGACGAGAAACTCCCCGCGCTCAAGATGGCGACGACCGGCCTCCAGCACGTGGCCGCCATGTACGCGGGCGTCGTCGCCCCACCCCTGATCGTCGGCGCGGCCATCGGCCTCTCCGCCACCGACCTGACCTTCCTGACCGGCGCCTGCCTGTTCACCGCGGGCCTCGCCACCTTCCTCCAGACGCTCGGCGTGTGGAAGATCGGCGCCCGGCTGCCCTTCGTCAACGGCGTCACCTTCGCCGGTGTCGCCCCGATGACCGCGATCGTCGCCTCCACCGGCGACAAGAGCGACGCGCTGCCGATCATCTTCGGTGCCGTCATCGTCGCCGGGCTCCTCGGCTTCCTCGCCGCCCCCGTCTTCTGCAAGGCGGTCCGCTTCTTTCCGCCCGTCGTCACCGGCACCGTGATCACCCTCATCGGGATCTCGCTCCTGCCGGTGGCCTTCGGCTGGGCGCAGGGGCCCGACCCGGCCGCCCACGACTACGGCTCGGCCACGAACCTCGGCCTCGCCGGCGGCACCCTGCTCATCGTGCTGCTGCTGCGCCGCTTCACCACCGGCTTCGTCAAACAGATCGCCGTCCTGCTCGGCCTGGTCGCCGGCACCCTGGTCGCGATCCCGTTCGGTGTCACCGACTTCGCTCCCGTCGCGGACGCGGACGTCGTCGGCTTCCCGACGCCGTTCCACTTCGGGGCACCGCAGTTCCAGCTCGCCGCGATCCTCTCGATGTGCGTGGTCATGGTGGTGTCGATGACCGAGTCGACCGCCGACATGCTGGCGCTGGGCGAGATCGTCGACCGTCCGGCCGACGAGCGGACCATCGCGGCGGGGCTGCGCGCCGACACCCTCGGCTCCGCGCTCAGCCCGCTCTTCAACGGGTTCATGTGCAGTGCCTTCGCCCAGAACATCGGGCTGGTCGCCATGACGCGGATCCGCAGCCGGTACGTCGTCGCGGCCGGCGGCGGCTTCCTGGTGCTGATGGGGCTGTGCCCGATGGCGGCCTCGCTGATCGCGGTCGTGCCCCGCCCGGTGCTCGGCGGCGCGGGCGTCGTCCTCTTCGGGTCGGTGGCCGCGAGCGGTATCCAGACCCTGGTCCGGGCCGGGCTGGAGAAGGACAACAACGTCCTGATCGTCGCGGTCTCGCTCGCCGTCGGCATCATCCCGATCACCGCGCCGGAGTTCTACCACGCCTTCCCGGTGACCGCGCGGATCGTCCTCGACTCGGGCATCTCGACCGGCTGTGTGGCCGCCGTGCTGCTGAACCTGGTCTTCAACCACCTGGGCCGCCGCGGCCGTGACGCCGAGGACGTGACCCATCCGATGGAGACGGGCAAGGAGCTCACCGGGGCGCCGGCGCGCTCCTGAGCCCCGGCGGAACACCGCGCGCCCCGGCAGGACATGAGGAGTCCTGACGGGGCGCGCGGCCGTGCGGGTGCCGGATCAGCGGGTGAAGGTCACCCGGTTCTCCTTCATCAGGGAACCGCAGTTGGAGCCGGTCACCTGGACGTACACGTTCTTGATCTGACCGCCCCAGTCCACGCAGTAGCCCTTGCCGTAGACATAGGTGGGTCCGGCGTACGAGGTGTAGCGCCCGTAGTCCTCGTCGTACTCGTCGGTGCCGTTGACGTAGATCCACGCCGACATGTCCTGGGCGGTGCCCGGGGTGTTGCGGATGGTCGCCACACAGTTCTTGCCGTTGGTGGCGTTGTACGTCAGGTACACGGTGCCGAGCGAGCCCACGGGCGCCGAGTTCACCGTCTTGTAGCCGCTGCCGCAGACCTTCTGCGGGGTGGTGTTGGGTGCCGCGGAGGCGGGGGCCGTGAGGGCGGCGGTGCCGCCGACGGTCAGCGCCGCGAGCGCCACGGTGGACAGGACAGAACGTGCGTATCGCATATTTCCCCCTGGTGTCCCTTGGAGTTGGTTGCTCCTGCATGGTGTGACCCGCGGGGTATGCGAATGGTTGTGCTCGAATCCGATGCCGTGTCGACGCATCTTCTCGGCGGGGTGCCGACCGGGCGCCGTCAGATCCCGAACAGGCCCGGGTCCGTGGCCAGTTCCTTGAAGTAGTCCTGCGGGTCGGCGACCATCCGGCGCTCCTTGAGGTCCAGCAGGCCGCCGACGGCGACGAGTTCGGCGGCGACCGTGCCGTCCGTCTTCACCATGTCCTGCCGGATGCGGAAGGTCTTGCCGCCGGTCCACTCGAAGACGCACGTCACGTCGACCTCGTCACCGGCCAGCAGCTCGCGCCGGTAGCGGATGGTCGTCTCCAGGGCGACCGGCCCCACCCCCTTCGCCATCAGCCCGGCTTGGGTGATCCCGGCGGCCTGGAGCAGCGACCAGCGGGCGTGCTCGGCGTAGTTGATGTACACGCTCTGGTTGACGTGCCCCTGCACGTCGGTCTCGTATCCGCGGACGGTGATCCGGACGGAGAACGGCTCGCTCACTGCTGCCCCTTCGACGGTCGATGCCTGATGCAGCGATCCTGGCACGCCGCTCACGCCCTGCGGGGGGACGCCAGCAGATAGCGCGCCCGGGTGCGTGGCTCGGTGTGCTCCCCGACCTGCCAGCCCGCCCCTTCCAGTGTGGCCGCGCAGGCCCGCAGCCGCGCGCCGTCCGGCTCGCGCACCGCGACCGCGTCCGGCTGGGGCGTGGCCCGCACCCGGTAGCCCTCCTCGTCGTCCCCCTCGGCGGGCCGGTGCCCGGCGGCCTCCAGGGCCAGCGCGGCGGCCTGCACCAGATGGCCGCGCTCCCAGGCGCACGGCCGGTCCAGGGCCCCGTCCGGGTTGGTCATCCGGCGCAGCTCCAGCAGGCCCTGCCAGGCGCTGTGCACCTCACGGGCGCGGGCGGGCCCGCCCAGCGGCCGCTCCTCCCCGCCGATCCGCGCGGCGAACACCCGCCCCGCCTCGGGAGCATCCGTACGCTCCGCCTCCGCCGGCTCCGGTCCCCGCAGCCGGTGTCCCGCCGGGGTCAGGAAGTGGTCGTGCGGCGGACGCGGGTGCCGGAAGGCCAGGCCCCGCCCCACCAGCGCCGCGAGCTGGGCCGGGGTGCCCCTGAGCCGCCCCGTGACGGGGTCGGCGGCGTCGATGAGGCGCCGCTGGGCGGCGGTCGGTGGTCGCGTCACGGCGTGCTCCTCCCCGGGGGTCCGGCACGGCACCCGCCCGCGCGGGACGCCGCACCCCTTCGCCGGAAGGCTACGACCCGGGTCTGACATTCCAGCCGGTGATCACCGGGCGGCCGTGCTCGGTGCCGAGCCGGCACAGCGACCCGGTGGCCAGCTGGAACAGCGCCCCGTCGCCGGGCGGCAGACCGAGATAGCGGGCGGTGAGCACCCGCAGGAAGTGCCCGTGCGCCACGAGGACCACACAGCCCTCCGTGTTGGCGAGCGCCGCGTCGACCTTGCCGAGCATCCGGTCGGCGCGCTCGCCGACCTCCTCCGGGCTCTCACCGGGGTGGTCCGGCGGGCCCGGCGCGACCCCGTCCGTGAACAGGAACCAGCCGGGCCGCTCCCGCTGGATCTCGACGGTCGTCACGCCCTCGTAGCCGCCGTAGTCCCATTCGCGCAGATCGACGTCGACGCGCACGTCCCGCAGCCCGATCAGCTCGGCCGTCTCCCGGGCGCGCTGCGCCGGACTGGCGAACGCGGCCCCGATCCGGTGCGAGCGGACCAGGGGGACCAGCCGCCGGGCCTCCTCACGGCCGTGCTCGGTCAGCGGCACGTCCGTCGAGCCGGTGTGCCGCCCGGACCGCGACCACTCGGTCTCGCCGTGCCGGACCAGAAAGACCTCACCCACCGCGCACCCTTCCCGCTCGCCTGCCTGCACCCTGCCATACGGCGGCCGGGGGACGCAGAGCGGGCTGGGCCGGACGGTCGTCAGGGCGCCGGGACGGGCGGCGGAACGCGGTGCGGGACCGGCGAGGCTCAGGGCCCGGGCAGGGCCTGCACCGACTCCGCGAGCCGCCCGACCGCCGTGACGAGCGGCGCCACCGGCTCGACGAACGCGGTGAGCCGGTCCAGGGCGCGCCGCAGCACCGACGGCTCCGGTGCCTCCTCCTCCAACTCCTCGCGCAGCCGCCGTAGTTCCCGGTCGGTGGCGTCGGGGTCGGCCAGCGCCTCCCGGTGTTCCCGGAGCAACCGCTCGACCTGGGCGAGCAGTTCGGCCGTACGGGCGGTCTGCTCGGGGTCCTGGGCCGGGAAGGACACCGAACCGGAGAACGCCTGCGCCCGGTGCCCGACGGCCTGGTTGCCCACGTAGTGGGTGCCGCCGCTGATGACGATGCCGTTGTTGACGGGCGGGTCCTGGGGTCCGTCCTCGTGACGCATGCCGTCGCCCTCCTATTTCTCGGAACCGCCGGTGCCGCCGACGGCGGCCGGACCGGTCTGCCGCGGGACGGTCTGGATGGCGCTGGCGCCCGCCCCGACCGCCTGGTTGCCGACGAAGCTCGTACCGCCCTGCTGGATGACGCCCTGGTTGAGGATCGTCTGCTGCTGGGCGCGGAAGTCGGTGATGTCGTAGCCCCGCGAGTCGAGGAACTCCCGCAGTGCCGCCAACGTGTGACGCTCCACCAGGGAGGTGATCCGTCCGGCGTCCACGACCTGGAAGTAGTTGTGGTAGTCGGGACTGAGGGCCATCTCGCGCACGCTCACCCGGGCACCGAAGTCGAACACCGGGTCCTGCTCCATGGCTTTCAGCTCGTCCATCATGCGCCGGTGGTGCCGGGTCTCGAAGCGGGCGTACCGGACCGCGCGGAACGGGGCGGCGAGGAAGGCCGGGCCGGTGCGGGACAGCGCGGTGATCAGCAGACCGCGCCGGGCGTCGTCACCCGGCTTGCCGCGCAGCCGGTCCACGACGTGGTAGTCGGCCCGGACGGGGCCGAGGACGTGGTTGTCGCAGTGCAGATGCAGGGTGCGGCCCGAGGTGGAGAAGTGCAGGAACACGCTGGGCACCACGTCCCCGCCCCACAGCGGCACATGGACGGCCAGCTGATGGCGGACGGCGCCGGCCGGACGCTCGATGATCCGGCGGACCTCCGGCTCCGGCAGCCGGGCGACCGGCGCGAGCCCGGTGCCGCTGGTGAACCGTTCGTCGTCCCCGATGGCGGTACCGCTCACGAAGACGCGGTCCTCGACGTACAGGGACCGCAGCGTGTCCGCGCCGTCGTCGGCCGCGCCGTCCTCGGTGCCGCGCTCGGCGACCGTGCCCAGCCGCTCCCGTACGTGGTCGACGAGGTCGGTGACGGTGAAGGGCTCCGGCACCGCGGGGCGCGCCTTCACCCCGCCGGCGTCGTCCGCGGGCAGCAGCGGCACGGCGATCGACCACTTGGAGGTGGTGCCCGCGTAGCCGACGAAGGGCGTGTACCCGCCGTAGACCGTGACGTTGCCGCTCTGCGCCTCCCTGATCGCCGTCAGCCGGTCCGCGATCCACTTGTGGCGCGGCACGGTCGGGCGGGGCTGCCGGGGGAAGGCCTCGCGGGTCATGGTGGTGCGCAGCAGCCCGTCGACGGCGAGGTCGTGACGTACGACCGTGGCACACGCGAACGCCACGGCGGCGATCGACGCGAGGACCGCGGGCACGCCGCCGCCGTACGCGCCGAGCAGCCAGGCCGCGAGCCCGGACACGGGGGTCGCCGAGATGCCGTGGCCGACGTAGAAGGCGACGAGCACCATGACGGCGGCGGAGACGCCGATGCCGATCAGCACCCGGCTCTCGGGCTGGTGGTGGCCACGGGTGGCCAGGCTCGGGCGGCCGCCGGTGCGCCGGGCCGTCGACAGCAGGACCAGGGAGAACAGCACCCACAGCGGGGCGAACACGGCGACCAGGGCGAACGCGCCGGTGAGCCGAAGGTCCCGGCGCTGCCGGAGCTCCCGCGCGGTCAGGCAGTGCCGGACGACGGGCACCAGATCGACGTCGGGGGAGGGGGCCACCGCGCCGGCCTCGTCGGCCAGCACCTCCTCCACCACCCGGTCGGCGAACTGCTCGTCGACGTAGGCGGCCGTGCACAGATAGCGGGTGACGTCACCGGGTGCGCTGCCGACGGGCATGTGGACCGGACCGGTCGTCATGCCGGTTCCTCCCTCTCTCCTGGGACGGGCCGGCGCCGGCCGGGCACCAGGGAACGGGGTGGCGGACGGCCCGGCCGCGAGCAGGGTGAGCAGCAGGCCGGCCGCGAGACCGAAGAGGACCCCCTGGCGCAGCGAATGCCACAGCGCCTCGGCGGACTGCTCGAACCGGTAGTGCTCGGGCCGGAACAGCCCGGGCAGCGCCCAGATCAGCGCCTGCAGGATTCCCGAGACCAGCACGGCGCCCCCGACGCGGCGCAACCACACCGGGAACCGGCCGGGCAGCAGCGCCGGGACGAGGACGACCCCGGCGATCAGCAGCAGGGCGTGGAGGTCGTGGGCGATCAGGTACCGGACGCCCGCGTAGTCGTCGGGGGAGTACCCCCAGGAGGGCATGAAGACCGAGGCGAGCGGCCAGGGCGGGGAGCCGCTGCTCAGGTAGAGATCCCAGTAGTACTCGCTCAGCGGTCGCTGCACCCACGGGCTGCCCACGACGAGGAGGAGCGCGACGAGGAGAAGCGGACGGCCGCGTAAGCCGGGCGGTCTCATTCCGGGGTCCCCCATCCCCTGGACTTCGTGATCGGTGGCGGCACTCTATGGCATCCCCGTTCCCCGCGACCGCGAATCCGCGAACGTTTCGCTCCTACTGGCGGTAGCCGCTCAGGAACCGTCCGATCCGCCCGATCGCCGCCTCCAGGTCGTCGGCGTACGGCAGCGTCAGGATGCGGAAGTGGTCGGGGGAGGGCCAGTTGAAGCCGGTGCCCTGGACCACCTGGATCTTCTCGCGCAGCAGCAGGTCCAGGACGAACTTCTCGTCGTCGTGGATGCGGTGCACCTTGGGGTCCAGGCGCGGGAAGGCGTAGAGCGCGCCCTTGGGCTTCACACACGAGACGCCGGGGATCTCGTTGAGCTTCTCCCAGGCCACGTCGCGCTGTTCGCGCAGCCTGCCGCCGGGCGCGGTCAGGTCCCGGATGGACTGCCGGCCGCCCAGCGCGGCCTGGATGGCGTACTGCGCGGGCGCGTTGGCGCACAGGCGCATGGAGGCCAGCATGGTCAGGCCCTCCAGGTAGTCCTTGGCGTGCTGCTTCGGCCCGGTGACCACCAGCCAGCCGGAGCGGAAGCCCGCCACCCGGTAGGTCTTCGACAGACCGCAGAAGGTGAGGACGACCAGGTCGGGGGCGAGGGCGGCGGCCGAGTGGTGGACGGCGTCGTCGTAGAGGATCTGGTCGTAGATCTCGTCGGCGAAGACCATCAGGCCGTGCCGGCGGGCCAGGTCGAGGACGCCCTCGACGACCTCCTTCGGATACACCGCGCCCGTCGGGTTGTTGGGGTTGATGATGACGACGGCCCTGGTGCGGTCGGTGATCTTCGCGGCCATGTCGTCCAGGTCCGGGTACCAGTCGGCCTGCTCGTCGCAGAGGTAGTGCACGGCCTTGCCGCCCGCGAGGTTGGTCACCGCGGTCCACAGGGGGAAGTCCGGCGCGGGGATCAGGACCTCGTCGCCGTCCTCCAGGAGGGCCTGTACGGCCATGGAGACCAGCTCGGAGACGCCGTTGCCCAGGAAGACGTCGTCCACGTCGACCTCCAGGCCCAGGGTCTGGTAGCGCTGCGCCACGGCCCGGCGGGCGGACAGGACGCCGCGCGAGTCCGTGTAGCCGTGCGCCTGGGGGAGCATCCGGATCATGTCCTGGAGGATCTCCTCCGGCGCCTCGAACCCGAACAGGGCGGGGTTGCCGGTGTTGAGGCGCAGCACGCTGTGGCCCGCCTCCTCCAGTGCGTTCGCGTGCTCGATCACCGGGCCGCGGATCTCGTAGCAGACCTCGCTCAGCTTGCTCGACTGCCGGAACTCCATGCGCGCTCGCCCCTCCGGATTCGTGTGTTGCTTGGTTTTACCAAGTGCGAGCTTGGAAAGTCCAACAACGTGTCTAGACTGCGTCGCATGTCACCTCGCCGAAGCTACGACCAGTACTGTTCCGCCGCCCGGGCGCTCGACGCCGTCGGCGACCGCTGGACCCTGCTGATCGTCCGGGAGTTGCTGGCCGGTCCGCGGCGCTACACCGACCTGCACGCCGACCTGCCCGGGGTCAGCACCGACGTGCTGGCCTCACGGCTGAAGGACATGGAGCGCGACGGCCTCAGCACCCGTCGCCGGCTGCCCCCGCCCGGAGCGGCCTACGTCTACGAACTCACCGAGCGCGGAAGGCGGTTGCTGCCGGTGCTCCAGGCGCTGGGGGAGTGGGGCCGGTCCGAGCTGGGCGAGCGCCGGCCCACCGACGCGGTGCGCGCGCACTGGTTCGCCCTGCCGCTGCTGTCGTCCCTGGACGGCGAGGGGCTGCTCGAAGTGCGGCTGGAGGAGGGCGACTTCCACCTGCACGTCGGCGCCGAGGAAGGGCCCGTCTACGGCGACGGTCCCGCCCCCCGCGAGCCCGACGCACGGCTGGTCCTGGACTCCGCGACCTGCGCGGCCCTCGCACGCGGCGAGGCGAGCCTCACCGACGCGGTACGGGACGGCCGCGCCACGGTGACCGGGGACGGCACCCTGGCCAAGGCGCTGCTGGACCGGTGAACGCCGCGGGGTCCGCCGTACAGGCTGTACGGCGGACCCCGCGACCGGTCATGACGTGCCGTCAGGCCGACGGCGGCACCCTCGGCGGGCGCCCCGCACCACGCGTCAGCACGTACCCGCCGATGCCCGCGAGCGCGGCCAGCACGCCGCCGAGCCCCGTCCACACCCAGCGGTCGGACCACCAGCCCGAGGCCCAGCCGTCATCCGGTTCCAGACTGGCGAGCAGCGCCTCCCCGCCGGACTTCTCGTCCTCGTCCCGGGTCACCCCGGCGCCCGGCACCAGCGGTCGCGCCAGCGAACCGTCGACCGCCGCCGCGCCGCCGGCGTCCTGCGAGCCGACCCGCACCTCGGCGCTCACCGGCTGCCCCAGCGCGGAGGCCGGCACGTCCACGGCCGTCAGCCGCACGTAGTACGTGCCCGGCAGCGGGTCGCCGTCCCACGGCTCCGACCAGCCGCGCACCGTCCGCAGCGCGCACGCCAGCTCGACCGACGCGGCACCGGCCGGCGCGGTGCGCGTCTGCGCCCCGAACCGGCACGCCTGGCGGCGCCGCAGTCCGTCGTACACGTCGATCTGCCAGGTCTCGGCGGCGTGTTCGGCCGGCAGCTTCACCGTCGCCTCGACCGTCGGCCGCTGACCGGTGTCCGCGGGGAACGACCAGTACAGGTAGTCGCCCGTGGAGGCGTTCGCCGTGGCGGTCTGCCCCTGCTCGATCTCGGTCGCCGTGCGGAACGAGGTGCCCGCCCGCGTCGGCGCCTCCGCGTCCCCGGACGCCTCCGGCGACGGCGAGGAGTCCGCCGCGGCGGGCCCCGCGGCCAGCCCCAGGGTCAGCAGGGCCGCGCCCAGCACATGAGTCATCCGCATCAGTTGGTCCTCCAGACCGCGACGCGCCAGCGCGACAGCCAGCCCCAGACGAGACCGGCGAGGAAGCCGGCGAGGATCAGGGCGCCCAGCAGCCACCAGCCGCGCCCGAGGCCGAAGGAGGCCACGTCCCGGGCGGGCGACGGCCCGTCCACGACGTCGACCGTCAGCTCCAGCGGCAGACCCGGGGTGGTCTTCACCCCGGCGCCCGCGGAGAAGGAGTGCGTCACCTGCAGGCACACGATCTCCGCCGGGGCGTCCTCGTCGTCGTCCGCCTCCGCCTTCGGGTAGCGCAGACCGGCCGACACGACGTCCGTAC
Source organism: Streptomyces sp. NPDC059852 (assembly GCF_042731455.1). Classification (NCBI taxonomy): domain Bacteria; kingdom Bacillati; phylum Actinomycetota; class Actinomycetes; order Kitasatosporales; family Streptomycetaceae; genus Streptomyces; species Streptomyces sp. NPDC059852. Next base: position 28,754 of record NZ_JBHWJK010000011.1, read on the forward strand.
GGCCCGTCCCGGCCGCCTCACCGCGCACGATCTCCCGACCCTTGACCGTCACCGCCCGCACCAGCACGCCGTACGACGGGTTCACCGCCCGGTCGGCCGCCACGCTCACCGAGGCCCGCAGCTCCTGGCCGGGACGTACGTCGACCCGGTACCAGCGCTGCTGCCCGAACTCCTCGCGGTCGGTGTAGAGGCCGGACTTCAGCGTCGGCGCCTTCTCGCAGCGGTCCGCGCCGTCGGTCGCGACCGGCGTCACGACCGGATCGGCCGCCCGGTCCACCAACTGGTTCACCTTGTCGGTGAGTTCCTCGGTGTGCTCGACCGAGGTGAAGGTGCCGCCGGTCGCCTCGGCGATGCAGCTCAGCTGCTGCCGCAGCTTGGTGTTCGGGACCAGGCCGAGCGTGTCGATGGTCAGGCCGATGCCCTTGGCGGCGATCTCCCGGGCCACCTCGCACGGGTCGAGCGGCGCGCAGGTGTCCTCGCCGTCGCTGATGAGCACGATGCGCTTCGAGCCCTCGCCACCGTCGAGATCCTCGGCGGCCTTGAGCAGCGCCGGGCCGATCGGCGTCCAGCCGGTCGGCGACAGGGTGGCCACCGCCGCCTTCGCCTCGGTGCGGTCCAGCGGCCCGACCGGGTACAGCTGCGCGGTGTCCTTGCAGCCCGTCTTGCGGTCGTCGCCCGGGTAGTTCGCGCCCAGCGTGCGGATGCCGAGCCGCACCTCCTCGGGCGTGGCGTCCAGCACCTCGTTGAACGCCTGTTTCGCCGCGGCCATCCGCGACTGCCCGTCGATGTCCCGCGCCCGCATCGAGCCGCTCACGTCCAGGACGAGATCGACCTTGGGCGCCGTCGCGCTCACCTCGTCGGCGACCGCCCCGGCCGGGAACGCCACCCCGGCCGCGAGCAGGGCGAGCAGGGCGCACGCCCCGGCCGCCAGCCGTGTTCGTATGATCATCGGCGGATCCTAGTGACCGAGGACGGCCCGTTCCAAAACGGGGTCAGAACACGTCCGTGCGCAGCGGGTTGGGCAGGGCGGTCCACTGGTCCCCGCCCACGCCGGGCGACAGCCGCATCAGCGTGAGCGCCTTCGTGGGCAGCGCCTCCTCGCACAGGGCCGCCAGATCCCCCGTCGCCGGCAGCTCCGGCACGGCCGCCGCGAGGGCCGCCCGCAACGCCGGCCCCGACCCCGCGGTGCCCGCCAGCGCCCCGGCCACCAGGGAGCCGAACAGCTTGCGGCGCAGGGCCGTCACATCGTCCGTGACGATCCGGCCGGTCAGCTCCGGCACCGGGACGCCGTGCCGCGCCAGCCGGGCGGGGCTCACCCGGATGTCGGCGAGATCGCGGTAGACCAGCCGCACCGGCGACCCGTCCGCCGCCAGCACCACCAGCAGGTTCTGCCCGTGCGCCTCCAGCGCCACGCCCAGCTCCAGCAGCCGCAGCCCCGTCGTCAGCGCCAGCCGCGTGAACGCCGCCAGCCACACGCCCGACGTGGGCAGGCCGGTGTACGGCAGCGCCGCCACCGGCACCACCCGCTCGCCCGGCCCCGCGTACCGCCCGGGCGGCTCCCGCAGTACCGCCGCCAGATCCGCGGACCCGGCCGCCACGGCCCCCAGCGTGCGCGTGAAGCGCACCAGCCCGTCCAGCCGGTCCCCGAGGTCCTCCGCGAACCGGGACAGCGTCTGCGACATCCCCACGGAGTACAGCGAGATGTCCCGCACCGAGGACGTCAGCCGGGCGCTGAGCGCCGTCTTGACGTGCGGCCCGCCGGGCACGGCGAGCGTGCGCAGCGACATCAGCGGACGCGCGTCCACCCAGTCCTCGTACGGCCGCTTGAGCACATGCTCGGCCTGCCACGGGTGCACCGGGATCAAGAGCCGCCCCCCGTCCCGCAGTTCGTCCGGCCACCCGCCCGTCACCAGGCACCCGTCCGCCGGCACCGGAACCCGCGCCAGCGACACGACCGGCCGGTGCTCCGGCCCGTACGCCAGCTGCTCGGCGACCGAGAAACCGGGCCGGGACCGGCAGTTGGGGTGGAACGGATGGCCGTCCACCACCCGCTGCTCCCACTCCCAGTCGTGCTCCGGCCACTCTTCCGGGTGAGATTCCCGACCGGCCCGCGCGAGCGCCAGCGAGGCCACGCTGTGCCCGAGTTCGGAGGTGAACGCCTCGCCGTGCGGTACGGCCAGGTCCGTCAGCAGCCGCACCGGATCGTCGTACACCGTCCCGTCCAGCCGCACGGAGGTGACGTAGGCGGCGGTGGCGTACGGGTCCGCCCGGGGGCCCTCCAGCAGGCGGCCGTCCCCGAGCCGCAGGGCGAGCCCGTCACGACCGGCGGCCCGGCCGGTCACCCAGGGCAGCGGCTCGTACGCCAGGGCCCGCCAGAGCCGGGTCAGCACCGCGGCCCTGGCCCCCGGCAGCCCGGCCGAGTACCGGGGCACGAGCGCGGGGCCGGCTTCGGCCAGTTCGGCGGCGATCTCGGCCTCGGCGCTGGGAGGACGATGCACGGGAGGGCTCCTCGGGGTACGGGTAGGGCGTCGGGACGGCCACCGACGACAGACATACTGATCGTCTCCCGCCTGAACGGACCGTAGGGAACCAGTGGATCGCGTGCACCTCACCCCGCCGACCGCCGCGGACGCGGCGGCCCGCGCCGACGCCCTGGCGATCGCCCCGCTGCTCAACTGCCTGCTCCGCGAGGTGGCCGAGCCGCAGCGCGACGGGGCGGCGCGGGCGGACGCGCCGGACGACGAGCGGCGGGTGCACCGGCTGCGCGGCTCCGGCCGGCTCCTGCGTGTCCTCGGTGAGCGGCGGCCCGCCGAACCCGAGGTGTTCACCGGCGGCGCCTGGCGCCGCGTCGGCCACGCCGAGCTGGTCAAACTCACCGCGGACGAGCTGCGCCGCCACACCGGGCAGTCCAACCACGAGCTGCCCGCCGAGATGACGGACAGCCGGGACGCGCTGGCCGCCCTGCTCGTGGCCCGCGCGCGTGCCGTACCGCCCGAAGACCTCTATCTGCGCTCCGAGCAGTCCCTCCTCACCGGCCACCCGTACCACCCCGCGCCCAAGGCGCGCGGCGGCGGCCCGGTCGCGGACTGGCTGCCGTACGCGCCCGAGGCGTACGCCCGCTTCCCGCTGACCCTGCTCGGCCTGCGCGAGGACCTGGTCGTCGAGGAGGGCGACACGACCGCCCTCGACGCCCTCGGCGAGGCCCCGCCCGGCTACCGGCTGCTGCCCGCGCACCCCTGGCAGCTCGGCCTGGTGGACCTCGCGCCCGCCTTCGCCGACGGCCGGCTGGTCCGGCTCGGCACGACCGGCTTCGACGCCCGGCCGACGGCCGCGATCCGCACGCTGTACGCGCCCGGGGACGACCTGTTCCTCAAGTTCAGCCTCGACGTCCGCGTCACCAACGACATCCGCCGGCTGTGGCGGCACGACCTGCTGCGGCTGCGCCGCACCGACGCGGCGGCCGCGGCGGCCCTCGCCGGCCAGGACGCGGCCTGGCTGAGCGACCGCGGCTACCGCACCGCCTCGTTCGCCTTCGAGGAGCTGGCGGTCCTGGTGCGCGACGGGCTGGGCGGCCGGGTCCGGCCGGGGGCGACACCGCTGCTGGCCGCGGCGCTCGTCGAGGGCTTCGAGGGCAGCCCGCTGGACGCCGCCGTGGACCCGGCCGCCTGGTGGGAGGCGTACCTCGCCCATGTCGTGCCGCCCGCCCTGACGGCGTTCGACGCGCACGGCGTCGTCCTGGAGGCGCACCTGCAGAACACCCTGGTCGCCGTCGACGCGGCCGGCCTCCCCGTCCAGGCCCTGTTCCGGGACGCCGAGGGCGTGAAGCTGCTCGGCGAGGTGTCCCGGGCGGCGGGCTGGGAGCGGCTGGTGTACTGCCTGGTCGTCAACCATCTCACCGAGGTCGCCGGGGCCCTAGGCGCCCGCCACCGCCGGTACGACCCCTGGCCCGCCGTCCGCCGCGAGCTGGCCCGGCACGCCCTCCCCGAGATCCCGGCCCTGCTGGCGGCCCCCACGCTCCCCGGCAAGACCAACCTGCTGCTGCGCTGGACGGGCGCGGACGGCGCCGACGCCCGCTATCTGCCGCTGCCGAACCCGCTGGCCGGAGCCGGGTGAGCGACGGGCCGGAGCCCTAGGGGGCGTCTTGTCGATCAGGCCGGGCTCCCGGCGTCCGGCACCGCGCCTCGCCGCGTTGTCGTCGGTCTCCCCCACGCTCGAACGAGCTCCCGCGGGGGCACCCCCACCGCACCGCATCGACTCCCTCCTCCGCCTTGCGATGCACGGCGCCGGACGCCGCTCGCTGATCCGACCTGATCGACAAGATGCCCCCTAGGCGGCCCGGGGCGCCTGTGCCGCGACATGGGTACTGGACCCGATGGCCCCGGCCCCCTGCCGCATGTGAGGGTGACAGTGAACCCCCGGCCTCCCGGTCACCGGAAGGAGGAGGTATGCCGCACCCGGCCCGACCGCGCCCGACTCGATCCCCGCACCCCCTCGACGCACGGCCACGGCACCGCGACCCCCGTTTCACCCGGGGCCCCGAGACCGGGCGCCCGCCGCCGGGCGGCCCGCGCGGCCGGCGGGGGGCCTGGGCACTGCTGGCCGCCTCGGTGGCGATGCTGACCGCCGGCGCCATGCTCCCGCAGGGACTGCTCCTCGCCTCCGGCCTGGTCGCGGCCGGTATGGCGGTCCAGATGCTCACCCCGCCCGAGAAGCCGGAGCCCCCGCGCCTCCCGGAGCCGGCCCGCCGTGAAGACCCGGCCGGCCGCTCGCACGACGACGCCTGACGCGCGTCGCGGACGGGACCACGCGTCCGCGACCGCGGACGGGACCACGCGTCCGCGACCGCGGCCTTGTCCGCCCCGCTGTGGAAGGTGGTGACCCGTGGGGCATGCCGACACCCTGCTCGCGATGGGCGGCGCGTTCGTGGCCGCCGCCGTCCTCGCACGCCTCGGCCGCCGGATCGGCCTGCCGACCATCCCGCTGTTCATGCTGGCCGGGATCCTGCTCGGCCCGCACACCCCCGGCCTGGTCCTGGTCCGGGACGCGCACGACTTCGAGATGCTCTCCGCGCTCGGCCTGGTGCTCCTGCTGTTCTACCTCGGTCTGGAGTTCCAGCTCGACGACCTCAGGAGCGGGGGAAGACGGCTGCTCGCGGCGGGCGGCGTCTATCTGCTGCTGAACGTCGGCGCGGGCCTGGGCTTCGGGTTCGCGCTGGGCTGGGGGCCGCGGGAGGCGCTGGTCCTCTCCGGGGTCCTCGGCATCTCCTCGTCGGCGATCGTCACCAAAGTGCTCGTGGACTCCGGCCGCATCGGGCGCCCGGAGACCCGCCTCATCCTGGGTGTCACCGTGGTGGAGGACATCTTCCTCGCGCTGTACCTCGCCGCCCTCCAGCCCGTGATCAGCGGCGCGGAAGGCATGGGTGAAACGATTCTTCAGGCGGCCAAGGCGTTCGGATTCCTGCTCGTCCTCGCCATCGCGGCCCGCTACGGGACCCGGCTGATCGGCCGCCTGATCGCGGTGCGGGACGACGAACTGCTCGTGATCAGCTTCCTCGGCGCCGCGATCCTCGTCGCCGGGGTCTCCGAGGTGCTGGGCGTGGTGGACGCCATCGGCGCCTTCATGGTCGGCCTGATCCTCGCCGGAACCCCTTCCGGGCCCCGGATCCGCCGTCTGGTGCACCCGCTGCGGGACGCCTTCGCCGCGATCTTCTTCCTCGCCTTCGGCCTGGCCATCGACCCCGCGGATCTCCTGTCCGTCGCCGGTCCGGTCGCCGCGGCCGTCGCCCTGACCATCGCCATGAACGTGATCGCGGGCCTGTTCGCCGCCCGCCTGTACCGCTACGGGTGCGAGCCCACCGCGAACATCGCCACCACGCTCCTCGGCCGCGGGGAGTTCGCGCTGATCCTGGCCGCGATGGCCGCCACCGCCGGACTCGACGGGCGGCTCGCCCCGTTCATCGCCAGCTACGTCCTCGTCCTGGCCGTGCTCGGGCCCGTCCTGGCCGGACGCGCACATCTGCTCGCCCGCCTCCTGGAGACCACGCGGGCCGTTCTGCCGCGCCGCGGCGACGGGCCGCCCGAGCGGTCCCGGCCCCCGGAACCGCCGGAGCCCGCGGACGGCGAGGCCGCCGAGCCGTCCGGGGCCGCCGCCCGCTCCGGCACGAGGTGACCGGCGACTATGCTCGGTGCGTACCGCAGGCCGGAAGCAGGGGTCGGATGTTGAGAGAGGTCGTAGCCACCCGCTACATCGAGCCCCTGACGTCCGGCGGCTCCGTCCCGGGCGTCGTCGAGGCCGACGACCTCGGCACCTACGTCGTGAAGTTCACCGGGTCCGCGCAGGGCCGCAAGGCCCTCGTCGCCGAGGTGATCGTCGGTGAACTGGCCCGCGCGCTGGGGCTGCGGTTCCCCGAGCTGGTCCTGGTGCACTTCGACCCCGCCGTCGCCGACAGCGAGCCGCACCAGGAGGTGCGGGACCTGCACACGGCCAGCGCCGGAGTGAATCTCGGCATGGACTATCTGCCGGGCGCCCGGGACTTCACCCCCGAGGTCGCGAAGACGTTCCCCGTGGACCCGCTGGAGGCGGGCCGGATCGTCTGGCTGGACGCCCTGACCGCGAACGTCGACCGGACCGTGCACAGCTCCAACCTGATGGTCTGGCCCACCCTCGGCACCGTCCCGCCCCGGCTGTGGCTGATCGACCACGGTGCTGCCCTCGTCTTCCACCACCGCTGGGACGCCTCCGACCCCGAGCGCGCCTACGACCTGCGCCACCACGCCCTCGGCCAGTACGGCCCCGACGTGCGCGCCGCCGACGCGGAGCTGGCGCCCCGGGTGACCGGGGAACTGCTGCGGGAGATCGTGGCGGCGGTGCCGGACGCCTGGCTGGCCGCCGAGCCCGGCTTCTCCACGCCGCAGGAGGCCCGCGACGCCTATGTCGCGCATCTGCACAGCCGCGTGCGGGCGTCCGCCGCGTGGCTGCCCACCGGCTTCCCGACCCGGGAGGAACTCGCCGCCGAGGACCGCGCGCGGGCGGCGAGGACACAGCGAGGCCGGCCGGACTGGCTCAAGCGGGTTCCCGACCTGCACGGCAAGCCGGCCGTCGAACAGGACGGATCGGTGCACCTGGGATGAGCGGCCGCGTCGAGATCGAGTACTGCACCCAGTGCGGCTGGCTGCCCCGCGCGGCCTGGCTGGCGCAGGAACTGCTCACCACCTTCGAGGCGGAGCTGTCCGAGCTGGCCCTGCGGCCGGGCAAGGGCGGCGTCTTCGTGGTCCGGGTGGACGGCGAACCGGTCTGGGACCGGCGCGAGCAGGGCTTCCCCGAGCCCACGGCGGTCAAGCGCGCCGTACGCGACCGAGTGGCCCCGGGAAAGCCCCTGGGCCACTCGGACAAGGCCGGTCCGGACGCCGTCAGCCCCTGAGCCGCTCGTACGCCGGCAGGGTCAGGAAGTCGGCGTAGTCGGCGTCCAGGGAGACCTCGAGCAGCAGGTCGTGGGCCTCCTGCCAGTGGCCGGCGGCGAACGCCTCCTCGCCGAGCTCCCGCTCGATGTTCCGCAGTTCCTCGGCGGCGATCCGGCGGGCCAGCTCGGGTGTGGCCTTCTCGCCGTTCTCGAACTCGACGCCCGCGTTGATCCACTGCCAGATCTGGGAGCGGGAGATCTCGGCGGTGGCCGCGTCCTCCATCAGGTTGAAGATGGCGACCGCGCCGAGCCCGCGCAGCCAGGCCTCGATGTAGCGGATGCCGACCTGCACGGCGTTGACGAGCCCGTCGTACGTGGGCCGGGCGTCGAGCGAGTCGATCGCGATGAGGTCGGCCGCCTCGACGTGCACGTCCTCGCGCAGCCGGTCCTTCTGGTTCGGCTTGTCCCCGAGGACCTTGTCGAAGGACTCCATGGCGATCGGGACCAGGTCGGGGTGGGCGACCCAGGAGCCGTCGAAGCCGTCGGCGGCCTCGCGGTCCTTGTCGGCGCGGACCTTCTCGAACGCCACCTTGTTGACCTCGGCGTCGCGGCGGGACGGGATGAACGCCGCCATGCCGCCGATCGCGTGCGCGCCGCGCCTGTGGCAGGTGCGGACGAGGAGTTCGGTGTAGGCCCGCATGAACGGGGCCGTCATCGTGACCGCGTTGCGGTCCGGCAGCACGAACTTCGGCCCGCCGTCCCGGAAGTTCTTGACGATGGAGAACAGGTAGTCCCAGCGGCCGGCGTTCAGCCCGGAGGCGTGGTCGCGCAGCTCGTGGAGGATCTCCTCCATCTCGTAGGCCGCCGTGATCGTCTCGATCAGCACGGTGGCCCGGACGGTGCCCTGGGGGATGCCGACGTAGTCCTGCGCGAACACGAAGACGTCGTTCCACAGCCGGGCCTCGAGGTGCGACTCCGTCTTCGGCAGGTAGAAGTACGGGCCCTTGCCGAGGTCGATCAGCCGCTGGGCGTTGTGGAAGAAGTACAGGCCGAAGTCGACGAGGGCGCCGGGCACCGGCCGGCCGTCGAGCTGAAGGTGCCGCTCGTCCAGGTGCCAGCCGCGCGGGCGCATGACGACGGTGGCCAGCTCGTCGGCGGGACGCAGGGCGTACGACTTGCCCGAGGCGGTGTCGGTGAAGTCGATGGCGCGGCGGTAGGCGTCGATCAGGTTGAGCTGGCCGAGGACGACGTTCTCCCAGGTCGGCGCGGAGGCGTCCTCGAAGTCCGCGAGCCAGATCCGGGCGCCCGAGTTCAGGGCGTTGATCGTCATCTTGCGGTCGGTCGGGCCGGTGATCTCGACACGGCGGTCCTGGAGCGCCGGCGGGCACGGGGCCACCTGCCAGGAGTCGTCGGCGCGGATCGCGGCGGTCTCCGGGAGGAAGTCGAGCGTGGAGGTGCGGGCGATCTCGGCGCGGCGCTCCGCGCGGCGGGCGAGGAGTTCGTCACGGCGGGGCGTGAAGCGGCGGTGCAGCTCGGCCACGAAGGCGAGGGCCGCGTCGGTGAGGACCTCCTCCTGCCGGGGCAGGGGCTCGGCGTCGACGATGGCCAGCGGGGACGGCGCTGGTGCGGACATGAGCTGTCACTTCCTTCAGCGGGCGGTGGGGCGAGCGGTCGAGCGGGAAGGCACCGGGTGCCAGTCTTCCCGGAGGCCGGGGGAAACGCCCGCCGAACGGCCGGGGCGCTTCTGATCAGTGGATACTAGTTTCCTCATGGTGGAAGTTCAATGGTTTGTTGATGTCGAGATTCCCTGCGGCGGGCCGAGGTGGCGCCGAGTGCCACCGCGGTCACTCCAGGTGGGCCAGATCGGCCTCCGTGTCGATGTCGTAGGGCTCCGCCACGTCCCCGCACTCGACGAGAGTGATGGAACCGGCGTGCTCCTTGAGGTAGGCGCGCGCCCCCCGGTCCCCGGTGGCGGCGGCGCTCACACCGGCCCAGCGGGCCGCGCCGAACAGCACGGGATGCCCGCGGACGCCGTCGTACGCGGCCGTAGCGAGGGACGACTGGTCCCGGTACGCCCCGAGGACCCGCGCCACCGCCTCAGGGCCGATGCCCGGCTGGTCGACCAGCAGGACGAGCGCTGCGCGCACCCCCGTTCCGGCCAGCGAGTCCAGCCCGGCCCGCAGGGAGGAGCCCATCCCCTCGGCCCACTCCGGGTTCTCCACCACGACACACCCGTCGAGCGCCGCCCGCCGGCGTACGTCCGCCGCGCGCGCCCCCAGGACCACGTGCACGCGCGCGCAGCCGCCCGCGCGCAGCACCCCGGCGGCGTGCTCGACCAGGAGCCGGCCGCGATACGGCAGCAGGGCCTTGGGCCGTCCGCCCAGTCGTCGTCCGCCGCCCGCCGCGAGGAGCAGACCGGCCACCGGGAGGGGTCGTGAGTCCGTCATGCGTCCTGCATACCTGACACCTGCGCGAGGGGCCGACCCGCAGGGCTGAATTTCCGTCCGCGCTGTGGCGGATCGGTACGGGGTGGCGTTTACTGACCCGCGTCCCCGGCGCCCCCAGGGGCGTTCGGCGGGGGCGCGCGGCTGGTGGCGCACAACGGCGTGCGAGGGGGAGAGCTTTGTTGCGGAGCTTGGGGCAGAGGTCGGTGACGGGCACGGACGAGGACCCGAGGGTGGCGGAGCTGCGGACGGCCGTGTCCCGTCTGCGCCGCGAACTCGCCGCGCATCCCGCCGAGTTCCCCGACCGGGGGATCGCCGAGGAGGAACTGGCCGCGCTGGCCGCGATGACGGCCGACGGGGCGCCCGAGGCGCCCCGGCTGCGCCGGTCCTTACTGCTGATCGCCGGCGCCATCGGCTCGGTGAGCGCGCTGTCGCCCGGACTCACCCAGGTGCGGGACGCCGTGGAGAGGTTCGGGGCGCCCCCGCGCGGGCGCGGCTAGGGGGGGTGTCCTGTCGATCAGGCGGGCTCAGCTCGCCAGGCCGTGACGGAACGCGTAGACGACCGCCTGGACGCGGTCGCGCAGGTTCAGCTTGGTGAGGATGCGGGAGACGAACGTCTTCACCGTCTCCTGGCTGATGACGAGGGCGGCGGCGATCTCGCTGTTGGACAGGCCGTCCGCGATCAGCCGCAGCACCTCCAGCTCGCGGGGGGTGAGGGGGACGTCCTCGGGGGCGCCCTCGGTGGGGCGGATACGGGTCGCGTACCGGCCGACGAGCCGGCGGGTGACCTCGGGGTCGAGGAGCGCCGCGCCCAGGGCGACCGTGCGGATGCCGTGCAGCAGGCGGTCGGGCGGGGCGTCCTTGAGGAGGAAGCCGCTCGCTCCGGCGCGCAGCGCCTCGTAGACGTACTCGTCGAGGTTGAACGTGGTGACCACGAGGACCTTGACGGGGTGGGCGACCCCGGCCCCCGCCAGCAGGCGGGTGGCTTCGAGGCCGTCGAGGACCGGCATGCGGATGTCCATGACCACGACGTCCGGGTCGAGTTCGCGGGCGAGGTCGACGCCCTTCCGGCCGTCACCGCACTCACCCACCACCTCCATGTCGGGCTGGGCGTCGATGATGGTGACCAGGCCCGTCCTGATCAGCGCCTGGTCGTCGCAGACGAGCACCCGGGTCGGGGCGGCCCCGGAGGGAGGAGGTGTGCTCACGAGCGGCCCCCGGCCGGTATCCGCGCCCGGACGACGAAGCCGCCGCCCGCGACGGCGCCCGCGCTGAACTCCCCGCCGAGCACGTCGACCCGCTCGCGCAGACCGGCCAGCCCCCGTCCGCCGCCACCGACGGCGGCGGCCCGTGAGCCGGTGCCGTCCGTGCTGACCTCCACGGTGATCTCCCTCTCGCCGTGCCGCACGGCGACCAGAGTGCGGCTGCCGTGAGCGTACTTGAGGGCGTTGGTGAGTGCTTCCTGCACCACCCGGTAGGCCACGAGGTCGGAACTGCCGGTGGACTCGGGCGGGGTGCCCTCCTCGGTGAACTCCACCGGCTGGCCCGCCCGGCGGGTCTGCTCCACGAGCGTCAGGACACGGCCGACGGCCGGTGTCCTCGGCTCGGCCCCGGAATCGCCGCCGTTCCCGGTGCCGTGATCGGGGTTGAGCAGGTCCAGCAGGTGCCGCAGGTCGGTGATCGCCCGGCGCCCGGTGTCGGAGACGGCGCTCAGGGACTGCTCCAGCCGCTCGGGCGCGGCGGTCAGATAGCGGGCGGCCTCCGCCTGCACCACCATCGCCGTCACATGGTGGGTCACGACGTCGTGCAACTCCCTCGCGATCCGGGTGCGTTCGGCGTTCCGTGTCTCCACCGCGACCCGTTCGCGGCGTTCGGCCTCCGCCTGCCGGGTGGTGCGCAGCCAGCTTCCGGCGCCCCAGGCCAGGCACAGCGCCATGTAGAAGGTCGTGAACTCCGTGGCGGTCTCGCCCGTGCCGAGGTGGGAGAGGCTCACCGCCAGTGCCACGTACGCCACGGTGAGGCCGGCCACGAAGCTGCGGCGGTGCCGTTCCAGATGCGAGCCGGTGCTCAGCAGCACGACGCCGAGCGCGGAGGCCGCGAACGTGTGGTAGCCGAGGAGCTGGTCGGCGGCGAACCCGCCGGAGACCAGGGCCAGGGAGAGGGCCGGCCACCGCCGGCGCACGGCCAGGGGCAGGGACTCCAGGAGGATCACGACGACGGCGAGCGTGTCGTGCGGGCGGTCGGGGACACCCCCGATGACCGTTCCGTTGCTGCGGAGCGCCGGGAGGAAGGAACCGATCAGGAGGAGGAGCCCGAACGGAAGGTCCCGGACGACGACGTCCAGCCGGTACCAGACTCCGCCGAGCCGCTTCCGGGCGCTGTCCAGACTCTTCCGGGCGCTGTCCAGACGGTGCCGGATGCCGTCCGGGCGGGCCCGGTCCACCGACGGCCGGAGCCGGAGCCCGGCCGGCCGGAGCCCGGCACCGCTCTCGCGGTGTCCGGCTCCGTACGACCGGTGCTCCGGCGAACCGGCGGTCCGCTGTTCCGTCATCGGGCGAGCGCCGCGAGGGTGTCGACGCGCTCGGCGCGGCGCCGGGGGACGATGGTGCCGCGGCGGTGGGCCACGACCAGGAAGCAGACCGTCAGCAGCGTGCCGAAGAGCACCGCGTAGACGCTCGCCTCGGGACCGAACTCGCCGCCCGTGATCAGGTGGTTGCCCGACAGGGTGGAGTCCAGCAGTCCGTGGGTCTCGCCGTTGCCCGAGACCTGGGTGCTGAAGATGCCGGACTCCATGAAGTTCCAGGCGAAGTGCACGCCCATCGGCAGCCACAGATTGCGGGTGGCGGCGTAACCGGCGGCGAGCATGGCGCCCGCCTCGACGGCGATGGCCAGGGCGCCGGCGACGGTGGCGTCGTCGTTGAGGAGGTGCATGCCGCCGAACACGAGGCCGGACAGTATCAGGGCGATGTACGTTCCCGTGCCGCGTTCCAGCAGCCGGAACAGCAGTCCGCGGAAGATGATCTCCTCCGTCGAGGCGGCGGCCGCCATGAAGCCGATGAGCCCGACGGCGCCGCTCACCGAGTCGATGCCGTGGACCTCGTAGTCCCCGAGGAAGTAGATGTTGCCGATGACGCAGAGGAACATCAGCGTGCCGAGGACCAGGCCCCAGAAGGTCGCCCTCGCCGCTCCCTCCCCCCGCAGTTCGGTCACCTCGCGGTTCTCGGTGCGCCCCACGGCCCACCGGTAGACGAAGGTCATCACCGCCACGGTGAGGGCGCCCACCAGGAGCGAGAGCCAGGGGTCGTCCTTCACCCCGTTGGCGAGACCGCCGCACACCGCGTAGACCGCGAAGACGACGACGACCTGCAGGACTGTCTTCCAGGCTTTCATGACGTGGACTCCCCTTCGCCGGTTCCGACTCCGGTTCCTTCTCCGGCCCGCGGCCCGGCGTTCCGCGGTGAGTCGAACACTAGGAATCCGGTGTCGGGGGAGTCGTCACCGTGGGGTGGACACTCGTCTGTGGCTCGCGCGGGGGACGGAGGGGCGGAACGTCCCCCGGGAGGGGCCTATGTGCCTTGGGGCGCGGCCGGTTCCGTCAGGACTGGTTCTGGCTGGCCAGGGCCTCGGCCAGTTCGTCGGCGATCTGCTGGAGCACCGGCACGATCCGCTCCGTCGCCGCCTCGGTGACCCGGCCCGCCGGGCCCGAGATCGAGATGGCCGCCGGGGTGGGGGAGTCGGGCACGGGGACCGCGAGGCAGCGCACCCCGATCTCCTGCTCGTTGTCGTCGACGGCGTAGCCGGTGCGCCGCACGTCCTCCAGCGCCGCGAGGAAACCGTCCGGCGTGGTGATCGTCCGCTCCGTGGCGGCCGGCATGCCGGTGCGCGACAGCAGCGCGCGCACCTCCTCCGCCGGGAAGGAGGCCAGCAGCGCCTTGCCGACGCCCGTGGAGTGCGGCAGCACACGCCGGCCCACCTCGGTGAACATGCGCATCGAGTGCTTGGACGGCACCTGGGCGACGTAGACGATCTCGTCGCCGTCGAGCAGGGCCATGTTCGCCGTCTCGCCGGTCTCCTCGACCAGCCGGGCCAGGTACGGGCGGGCCCAGGTGCCCAGCAGCCGGGAGGCGGACTCGCCGAGCCGGATCAGCCGCGGCCCGAGGGCGTACCGCCGGTTGGGCTGCTGGCGGACGTATCCGCAGGCCACCAGGGTGCGCATCAGACGGTGGATGGTCGGCAGCGGCAGACCGCTGCTGGCGGACAGCTCGCTCAGGCCCACCTCGCCACCGGCGTCCGCCATCCGCTCCAGCAGGTCGAAGGCGCGCTCCAGGGACTGGACGCCGCCGCTGGACCGGGTGGAGTCGGTGGTGCTGGCGCTGGACGTCGGCACGGCGCGTTCCTTTCGGGACCGGGGGGAAGGGCTGCAGCCTACCCGCCGGTCGGTCGACTCCCCGCGAGGGCGTCTTCACGTTCTGCGTGACGGAAGTGTATTTCCACTTCGTGGAACTGTCCAGAGTCGCCGCGCGGGGCGCACTGTGGAGAAGTGTGCCCTTGACGGCGCCGCGACGGGAGTGAAGACTCCTTCAACAGAACGTTGAAAAAGCAGGCGGCAGAGAGGGGTCCGGGTGTCCGACGTCGAACTGGTGCTGCGCTCGACGCGCGTCATCACCCCGGAGGGGACGCGGGCCGCCTCGGTCGCGGTCGCCGCCGGGAAGATCACGGCCGTCCTCGGGTACGACGCCGCCGTCCCGTCCGGAGCCCGCCTGGAGGACGTCGGCGACGACGTCCTGCTGCCCGGCCTCGTCGACACGCACGTGCACGTCAACGACCCCGGGCGCACCGAGTGGGAGGGCTTCTGGACCGCCACGCGCGCCGCGGCGGCCGGCGGCATCACCACGCTCGTCGACATGCCGCTCAACTCCCTGCCGCCCACGACGTCGGTCGACCATCTGCGCGTCAAGCAGAAGACGGCCGCCGACAAGGCGCACATCGACGTCGGCTTCTGGGGCGGCGCCCTGCCGGACAACGTCAGGGACCTGCGCCCGCTGCACGAGGCCGGGGTCTTCGGCTTCAAGGCGTTCCTGTCGCCGTCCGGCGTGGACGAGTTCCCGCACCTCGGACAGGACGAACTCGCCCGGTCCCTGGCCGAGATCGCCTCCTTCGACGGGCTGCTGATCGTCCACGCCGAGGACCCGCACCACCTGGCGGCGGCCCCGCAGCACGGCGGCCCGCGCTACGCCGACTTCCTCGCCTCCCGTCCGCGGGACGCCGAGGACACGGCGATCGCCCAGCTGATCGCCCAGGCGAAACGCCTCCACGCGCGCGTGCACGTCCTGCACCTGTCGTCGTCCGACGCGCTGCCGCTGATCGCCGAGGCCAGGCGGGAGGGCGTACGGATCACCGTCGAGACCTGCCCGCACTACCTCACCCTGACCGCCGAGGAGGTCCCGGACGGGGCCAGCGAGTTCAAGTGCTGCCCGCCCATCCGGGAGTCCGCCAACCAGGACCTGCTCTGGCAGGCGCTGGCCGACGGCACGATCGACTGCGTGGTCACCGACCACTCGCCCTCCACGGCCGACCTGAAGACCGACGACTTCGCCACCGCCTGGGGCGGCATCTCCGGTCTCCAGCTGAGCCTGGCCGCCGTCTGGACCGAGGCCCGCCGGCGCGGGCACGGCCTGGAGGACGTCGTCCGCTGGATGTCCACCCGGACCGCCCGGCTGGCCGGGCTCGGGCACAAGGGCGCCATCGAGGCCGGCCGCGACGCCGACTTCGCCGTGCTCGCCCCCGACGCCGCCTTCACCGTGGACCCGGCCGCCCTCCAGCACCGCAACCGGGTGACGGCGTACGCGGGCCGGACCCTGCACGGAGTCGTGCGGTCCACCTGGCTGCGCGGCGAACGCGTGTACGCCGACGGCGAGTTCACCGAACCGAAGGGGCGTCTCCTCACCCGCACCCCCTGACCCCATCCGACGACGCGAAAGGCAGACCTGATCACCGTGACGGCGATCCCCAGCTTCACCGGCGACGCGAGCCCCTACCAGGGTGGCGACCCGTACGCGGACTACCGCACCGCCGACTTCCCCTTCACCCGGTACGCCGATCTCGCCGACCGGCGCCTCGGCGCCTCCGTCGTCGCCGCCAACGACGAGTTCTTCGCCGAGCGCGAGAACCTCCTGGTGCCCGGGCGCGCCGAGTTCGACCCCGAGCACTTCGGGCACAAGGGCAAGGTCATGGACGGCTGGGAGACCCGCCGGCGCCGCGGCGCCTCGGCCGATCATCCCTGGCCGGCGTCCGAGGACCACGACTGGGCGCTGGTACGCCTCGGCGCGCCCGGCGTGATCCGCGGCATCGTCGTGGACACGGCCCACTTCCGCGGCAACTACCCGCAGGCGGTGTCCGTCGAGGGCGCCAGTGTGTCCGGCTCGCCGTCCCCCGAGGACCTGCTCGGCGACGACGTGAAGTGGACGACGCTCGTCCCGCGCACCCCGGTCGGCGGCCACGCCGCGAACGGCTTCGCCGTGCGGGCCGAGCAGCGCTTCACCCACCTGCGCCTCAACCAGCACCCCGACGGGGGCATCGCGCGTCTGCGTGTCTACGGGGAGGTCGTGCCCGACCCCGCGTGGCTGGCGGCGCTCGGCACCTTCGACGTCGTCGCCCTGGAGCACGGAGGCCAGGTCGAGGACGCCTCGGACCTCTTCTACTCACCGGCCACCAACACCATCCAGCCGGGCCGCTCCCGCAAGATGGACGACGGCTGGGAGACCCGCCGGCGCCGCAACCAGGGACACGACTGGATCCGCTACCGGCTGGCGGCCCAGTCCGAGATCCGGGCCGTCGAGATCGACACGGCGTATCTCAAGGGCAACAGCGCGGGCTGGGCGTCGGTCTCCGTGCAGGACGGCGAGAGCGGCACCTGGACGGAGATCGTCCCGCGCACCCGCCTCCAGCCCGACACCAACCACCGCTTCGTCCTGGAGTCCCCGGCTGTCGGCACGCACGCGCGCGTGGACATCCATCCCGACGGCGGCATCTCCCGGCTGCGCCTGCACGGCTCGCTGACCGAGCAGGGCGCGGCGGGTCTGCGCGCCCGTCACCAGGAGCTGGGTGGGTGACACGCCCTGGGGAACGGTCTCGCCCCGCGGCCGGTGGTGCTGTGGGGGGTCCGCGGGGCGAGCGTCCAGGGGTGCGGTACGGCCTGCGGGCCGTACCTCAGCAGCCGTAGTCGATCAGGTCGAAGGTCGCGTAGTGGTCGGCCGTGTAGTAGTCCTCCTGCGGCTCCTCACCGGTGACGACGCGCCGCGCGCCCCGGGTGTCGGAGCCCGGCGTGATCACCGTGTACTCGTGGTAGTAGCCGGTCGAACGGCTCGGCAGGACGCCTTCCCGGTTCTGGAAGACGGTGCCGTCCTGTTCGAAGGGGAAGGGACCGCCCTGTTCGATCAGGTCCAGGGTGTCGTGCGCCTGCGACGGCAGGGCGCTCTGGCAGATGCTGCCGACCGCGGCCGCCGCCGGGGTGGCGGTGACGGTGCCGCCGACGAGGAGCGCGGACAGCAGGGCCGCCGCGGAGCCGATCCGGGTGAGGTGTGGGGGGAATCTCATGGCCGTATGATGACGCGCGTAGAAGATGGCATGTCAACGTCAACCTCGCGGTTCTCCGCCGGATGTCCCCTCAATTTTCACGCCGTTGCCATCGGCGCGCGAGGCGGTCACCCGGACGTGCGGCTCTCGGCGACCGCGAACAGCGCGAACGCCAGCACCAGCAGGGTCACGCTCGCGTAGATCTCGTAGCCGTCCAGGAACCCGACGCGCTGCACCAGACCCCAGTGCCAGTCGGTGAACTCGTGGATCAGGCCCGCGACGCCCTGCACGAGACAGATGAACCCCAGGAACTCCAGCACCTGCTTCATACCCCGAGCCTCGCCCGCCGGGCACCCCGTGCCCATCGGCCACGAGGCGCGACCCGCGCGGCCTGAGTCGGCCGTCCGGGCGGCCCGCACCCACCAAAGTCTCCGGTGCCGCGACTTTGGTCGGTGATGCCGTCGCGGCAGGCCCGCCGGGAGCCGCCGCTGCGTAGATTTGTCGACCGTGAACACCGAACAGCACCCGTCCCCGCCGCAGTTCCTCGCGGAGCGGCGCTGGCTGCTGCCCTCCGCCCTGGCCGAGGAGTTCGAGCCCGACGGCGACCGCCCGGGCCGGCCCCGGCGCACGGCCCGCGACTGGGTGGTCGACTTCGCGTGCTTCCTGCTGGCCGTGCTCCTCGGCCTGCTCACCGCGGACACGCTGACGCGTGAGGACATCCCCGGCGGCCTCGTCGCCCTCGACCAGCTGCTCGGTGCCCTCGCGTGCGGCGCGGTGTGGCTCCGGCGCCGCTGGCCGTTCGGGCTCGCGGTCGCCATGGTCCCCGTGTGCTTCGTGTCGAACACGGCGGGCGGCGCGGGAATCGTCGCCCTGTTCACCCTCGCCGTGCACCGGCCCTTCCGGTACGTGGCCTGGGTCGCCGGCGCCTCGCTCGCGCTGACCCCGGTGTTCTTCTGGCTGCGCCCCGACCCCGAGGTCCCCTACGGCTGGGCCGTCTTCTCCGTCGCCCTGCTCACCGGCGCGATGGTCGGCTGGGGCATGTTCGTCCGGTCCAAGCGGCAGCTCATGGTGAGCCTGCGCGACCGCGCCCGGCGCGCCGAGACGGAGGCCAGGCTGCGCGCGGAGCAGGCGCAGCGCCTGGCCCGCGAGGCCATCGCCCGGGAGATGCACGACGTCCTCGCGCACCGGCTGACCCTGCTCAGCGTGCACGCGGGAGCCCTGGAGTTCCGGCCGGACGCGCCCCGCGACGAGGTCCAGCGGGCCGCCGGCGTCATCCGCGAGAGCGCCCACGAGGCCCTGCAGGACCTGCGCGAGATCATCGGCGTCCTGCGCGCCGGCGAGTCCGACGACTCCGGCCGCCCCCAGCCGACCCTCGCCGCGCTGGAGGCCCTGGTCGCCGAGTGCGGCGAGGCCGGTATGAAGGTCACCCTCGATCTGCGCGTCACCGACCAGGCCGCCGTACCGGCCTCCGTGGGCCGCACCGCCTACCGCATCACCCAGGAGGGACTGACGAACGCCCGCAAGCACGCCCCCGGCACCGAGGTCACGGTGACCGTCGCGGGCGCACCGGGCCAGGGCCTGACCGTGGCGGTGCGCAACGGTGCCCCCGAGGGGGAGGTGCCGCCCGTGCCCGGCTCCGGCCAGGGGCTCATCGGACTGCGGGAGCGGGCCACGCTGACGGGCGGCCGGTTCGAGCACGGGCCCGAGGCGGACGGAGGGTTCGGCATCCGGGCGTGGCTGCCGTGGGCGTGACCACGCGCGTCCGGGCGGGAGCCTTCCCGCGCGGACCCGTCCCCGCGCACCGGAGGACCGTGATTACGTGAGGCCCATGACTGCCATCAGACTGCTCCTCGTCGACGACGACCCGCTGGTCCGGGCCGGACTGGCCCTGATGCTGGGCGGCGCCGACGACATCGAGATCGTCGGCGAGGCCGCCGACGGCGCCGACGTCGGACCGCTGGTCGACCGGACCCGGCCGGACGTCGTCCTGATGGACATCCGCATGCCGGGCGTCGACGGCCTCACCGCGACGGAGCGGCTGCGCGCCCGGCAGGACCCGCCGCAGGTCGTCCTGCTCACCACCTTCCACGCCGACGATCAGGTGCTGCGCGCCCTGCGCGCCGGGGCGGCCGGGTTCGTGCTGAAGGACACCCCGCCCGCCGAGATCGTCGACGCGGTGCGCAAGGTCGCCGCGGGCGACCCGGTCCTGTCGCCCGCGGTGACCCGCCGGCTGATGGACCACGCCGCCGGCACGGCCGCCGACACCCGCCGCGCCCACGCGCGCGGGCGGCTGACCGTCCTGAACGACCGTGAGCGCGAGGTCGCCGTCGCCGTGGGCCGGGGCCTGTCCAACGCGGAGATCGCCGGGGAGCTCTACATGAGCGTCGCCACCGTGAAGACGCACGTCTCCCGCGTCCTGGCCAAGCTGGACCTCAACAACCGGGTGCAGATCGCGCTGCTGGCGTACGACGCGGGCCTCCTGGAGGAACTCGACGGCCTCGGGGGAGACGGGCGGTGACGGGCCGGCGCGGGCCTCAGAGGGCCGCGGTCGTGGTGCCCCCCGGCAGCTCGCCGAGCGCCACCGGTCTTCGCTCGCGCCGGGACAGCTCGCACGCCTCGGAGATCCGCAGCGCCTGCAGGGCCTCCCGCCCGTCGCAGGGGTTGGCCCGCTCGCCGCGCACGACCTCGACGAAGGCGTTCAGCTCGGCCTCGTAGGCGGGCCCGAACCGCTCCAGGAACCCGGTCCACGGCTTGTCCGCCGCGGGCGTCCCGGTCGGCTCGGTGGACGCGATCGGCGTACGGTCGTCGAGGCCGACCACCACCTGGTCCAGCTCGCCCGCCAGCTCCATGCGCACGTCGTACCCGGCGCCGTTGAGCCGGGTCGCCGTCGCGGTGGCGAGCGTCCCGTCCTCCAGCGTCAGCACCGCCGCCGCGGTGTCCACGTCGCCCGCCTCACGGAACATCGCGGGCCCGGCGTCGGAACCGGCCGCGTACACGTCCACGACCTCCCGCCCGGTCACCCAGCGCAGCATGTCGAAGTCGTGGATCAGGGTGTCCCGGTAGAGCCCGCCCGACAGCGGCAGCCAGGCGGCGGGCGGCGGCGCCTGGTCGCTGGTGAGGGCCCGCACGGTGTGCAGCCGCCCCAGCCGTCCCGACCGGACGGCCTCGCGGGCCCCGAGGTACCCGGCGTCGAACCGGCGCTGGAACCCCATCTGCAGAATCGTCCCGGCCGTCTCCACCTCCGCGATGGCCTGCAGCGTCCCCGGCAGGTCCAGCGCGATGGGCTTCTCGCAGAACACCGGCAGACCCGAGCGGGCCGCCCGCCCGATCAGCTCGGCGTGCGCGGACGTCGCCGTGGTGATCACCACCGCGTCCACGCCCCACCGGAAGATCTCGTCCATGCCGGGCGCCGCCGTCTCGCCGAGCCGGTGCGCCAGCTCCTGGGCCCGCGACGGATCCGCGTCCGTGAGGATCAGCGATCCGACGTCACGATGGCGACTGAGCGTGTTCGCGTGGATGGTGCCGATGCGGCCCGTACCGATGACCCCGATGCGCATGGAAACAAAGTGGGGGTTCGGTGTGGACGCTGTCAATGACAATGTCCGGACAATCGGACTACACAACTTCCCGTCAACAGGCCGTGGGACTACAGTCGGGCCGTGCCGAAACCAGAAATGGACCCGACCGTGGAACTCGAGCTCAGCGTGGACCGGAGCAGTCCGGTGCCCTTGTACTTCCAGCTCTCGCAGCAGCTCGAGGCCGCCATCGAGCACGGAGCGCTCACCCCCGGCAGCCTGCTGGGCAACGAGATCGAACTCGCCGCGCGCCTCGGTCTGTCCCGCCCCACCGTCCGCCAGGCCATCCAGTCCCTGGTCGACAAGGGGCTGCTGGTGCGCCGCCGCGGCGTCGGCACCCAGGTCGTGCACAGCCAGGTCAAACGCCCGCTCGAGCTCAGCAGCCTCTACGACGACCTGGAGTCGGCCGGTCAGCGCCCGGCGACCCGCGTCCTCGCCAACGCCGTCGTCCCCGCGTCCGCCGAGGTCGCCGCCGCCCTCGGGGTCGCCGAGGACAGTGACGTCCACCGGATCGAACGGCTGCGTCTCACGCACGGCGAGCCGATGGCCCACCTCTGCAACTTCCTGCCGCCCGGCCTGCTCGACCTGGACACCGGGCAGCTGGAGGCGACCGGCCTGTACCGGCTGATGCGCGCCGCGGGCATCACCCTGCACAGCGCCCGCCAGACCATCGGGGCCCGCGCCGCCACGGCCGCCGAGGCCGACCGCCTCGCCGAGAAGGAGGGAGCGCCCCTGCTCACCATGCAGCGCGTGACGTTCGACGACACCGGCCGCGCGGTCGAGTACGGCACCCACACCTACCGGCCGAGCCGCTACTCGTTCGAGTTCCAGCTCCTCGTCCGGTCCTGACCGCACCGACCGGTACGTAGCAATGTCAGGACAAACGGGTGACCGCTTCGGTGGCTCCCGAGTCCGCCGCTCACGGCACATTCCTGCCCGGAACCGGCCACTCGCGGCAACCGTCCCATTGTTCCCCCGTTCGGCACCGAGCGTGAGCGTGCGGCAGAATCGGGCCCGATGAGCACCTACCGCGACTTCACCGCACCGATCGGCTCCCGCCGGGCCCCCGTGCTGCGCACGGTCGGCTCCAGAGAGCGCCGCTCGCACCTGTCGGCTCCCCGCGTGCCCACGGTGGGCATCGACATCGGCGGCACCAAGGTGATGGCGGGCGTCGTGGACGCGGACGGCAACATCCTGGAGAAGCTCCGCACGGAGACGCCGGACAAGTCCAAGAGCCCGAAGGTCGTCGAGGACACGATCGTCGAACTGGTCCTGGACCTGTCCGACCGCCACGACGTGCACGCCGTCGGCATCGGCGCGGCCGGCTGGGTCGACGCCGACCGCAACCGCGTCCTGTTCGCCCCCCACCTGTCGTGGCGCAACGAACCCCTGCGCGACCGCCTCGCCGGCCGTCTCGCCGTGCCCGTCCTGGTCGACAACGACGCCAACTCCGCCGCCTGGGCCGAGTGGCGCTTCGGCGCCGGACGCGGCGAGGACCACCTCGTCATGATCACGCTCGGCACCGGCATCGGCGGCGCGATCCTGGAGGACGGGCAGGTCAAGCGGGGCAAGTACGGCGTCGCCGGCGAGTTCGGCCATATGCAGGTCGTGCCCGGCGGCCACCGCTGCCCGTGCGGCAACCGCGGCTGCTGGGAGCAGTACAGCTCGGGCAACGCGCTCGTGCGCGAGGCCCGCGAGCTCGCCGCCGCCGACTCCCCGGTGGCCTACGGGATCATCGAGCACGTCAAGGGCCAGATCTCCGACATCACCGGCCCGATGATCACCGAGCTCGCCCGCGAGGGCGACGCCATGTGCATCGAACTGCTCCAGGACATCGGCCAGTGGCTCGGCGTCGGCATCGCCAACCTGGCCGCCGCCCTCGACCCGTCCTGCTTCGTCATCGGCGGCGGCGTCTCGGCCGCGGACGACCTGCTGATCGGCCCCGCGCGCGACGCCTTCAAGCGCCAGCTCACCGGCCGCGGCTACCGCCCCGAGGCCCGCATCGCGCGCGCCCAGCTCGGACCCGAGGCCGGCATGGTCGGCGCCGCCGACCTCGCCCGCCTGGTCGCCCGGCGCTTCCGCCGCGCCAACCGGCGCCGTGTCGAGCGCTACGAGCGCTACGCACGCTTCACGGAGTCCCGCCGGACCTCCCAGGGGCCGGCGTGACCGTGTCCGTACCCCGTCAGGCCGACTCCCCGGACGAGCCGCGGCAGCCCACCGAGGACCGCCGCCACCGCAACCGCCGCCGGGCCCTCACGCTGCTCATCATCGTGCTGCTCATCGGCGTCCCCGCCGGCTACCTGGTCATCTCCGCCAACCAGAGCCGCGACAGCGGCAAGGACAAGGAGGCCAAGTACTCGGCGACCGGCCTCACCGCGGGCTGGCCCGCGCGCGTGCAACGGCACATCTACAAGGTCACCATCCCGGTCCCCTCGTACAAGGTCGCCTACTACGAGACCAACAACTGGAAGACCAGCCGGCTCTACGTCCAGTTCGAGACCGTACCCGGCGGCCTCGACGCGTATCTGAACACCATGGGGCTCGACCGGAACGACCTGAAGCGGGACGACATCACGATCAGCGCCCGCGACCAGAAGATCACCGGCTGGAAGTTCACCGGTGAGGGCCCCTGGTACGGCGTCGTCGACAAGCGGGAGAACCCGGCACCCACCCACGACATCGTGGTGAACCTCGCCGACCCCCAGAAGCCCTTCGTGTACGTCGTCGCCCGCACCGTCCCGTAGCCGTCACGGGCGCCCGCCCCGGTGGCCGGAGCCGATTGTCAGACCCCGCCCGTAGAGTCGGAGACAGTCGGTCCGGCGTCGGGGAGGGAGGTGACAGGACGTATGAGCAGCGCACCCTCGGCGACCGCGAGCACGGACGAGTCCGTCCCCGCGCGGCTCGCCGCCGTCTTCCTGCCCGCGCCGCTCCCGCGCGAGGGCCGCATCGCCTTCTGGGACCCGGACGGCGACCCGCTGCCCGCCCAGGACGGCGAGCTCACCGTCGTCCGGCCGCACGGCTCCACGGTCCGCCGCCGCACCACCGCCGCGCTCACCCTGCCCCTCACCGAGGCCCTGCCGCTGCTCGTGCGCGCCCGCCACGACCCGGCCGCCCACCCCGCCACCGCCTGCTGGGGCGCCGCCGCCCTGCACGCCCTGCGGCTCACCGCGCGCGGCCGCCTCCTGCCCGGCCTCACCCCCACCGGCCACGACGCCTGGCGGGCCGGCCCCCTCGACCCCGACGACATCACGCACCTGCGGGCGATCGCCGCCGCCCTGCCCCCCGAGGGCCACGCCGTCCCGCTGCCCGGGCCCGGCCCGCTGCGGCTGCCCGAGCCCGAGGCGCTTCTGCGCTCCTTCCTCGACGCCGTCGCCGACACCCTGCCGCGCACCCCCGCCGCCCCCTACGCCGCCGGCCGCCCCTTCGCCGCGCGCGAGGCCCAGCCCCTGCCCACCGCCCACGCGTGGGCGGCCGAGGTCGCCGCCGGCATGGACGCCGGGGTGCGTATCTCGCTCCGCCTGGACCTGTCGGCGCACACCCTCTTCGACGAGGACGCGGGCGGCTCACGCAACGCGGGCGCCGCGATCGTCCAGGTGCACAGCCTCGCCGACCCCACCCTCGTGGCCGACGCCGCCGCCCTGTGGTCCGGCGAGGCGGACTCCGCCTTCGGTCCCCGCGCGCGGGTGGACGCCGCGCTCGCGGTCCGGCGCGCCGCCCGCGTGTGGCCGCCGCTCGACCGCCTCGCCGAGCAGGACGTGCCCGACGTCCTCGCCCTGTCCGACGACGAGCTGGGCGACCTGCTCGGCGTCGCCGCGACCCGGCTCGCCGCCGCGGGCGTCGCGGTGCACTGGCCCCGGGACCTCGCACAGGACCTCAGCGCCGCCGCCGTCGTCCGGCCAGCCCCCGGCTCGGCCACCGACGGCACCGGGTTCTTCGAGAGCGAGGCACTGCTCCAGTTCCGCTGGCAGCTCGCCATCGGCGGCGACCCGCTGACCGAGGCCGAGATGGACGCGCTCGCCGAGGCGCACCGCCCCGTCGTCCGGCTCCGTGACCAGTGGGTGCTGGTCGACCCGGCCCTGGTCCGCAAGGCCCGCAAACGCGAACTCGGCCTGCTCGACCCCGTCGACGCGCTGTCCGTCGCCCTCACCGGCAGCGCCGAGGTCGACGGAGAGACCGTCGAGGCGGTGCCGGTCGGCGCGCTCGCCGCCCTGCGCGACCGGCTCACCGCCGGCGTCCGCCCCGCCGAGCCCCCGCCGGGGCTGCGAGCCACCCTGCGCGACTACCAGCTGCGGGGCCTGGCCTGGCTGGACCTCATGACCTCGCTCGGGCTCGGCGGCTGCCTCGCCGACGACATGGGACTCGGCAAGACGATCACCGTCATCGCCCTGCACCTCAAGCGGGCCCGGCCCGCCCCCACGCTGGTCGTGTGCCCGGCGTCCCTGCTCGGCAACTGGCAGCGGGAGATCACCCGGTTCGCCCCCGGCGTCCCCGTCCGCCGCTTCCACGGCCCCGACCGCACCCTGGACGGCCTCGACGGCGGCTTCGTCCTCACCACGTACGGCACCATGCGCTCGGCCGCGCCCACCCTCGCGGAGGCCACCTGGGGCATGGTCGTCGCCGACGAGGCCCAGCACGTCAAGAACCCGTACTCGGCGACCGCGAAGGCCCTGCGCACCATCCCGACCCCGGCGCGCGTCGCCCTGACCGGCACCCCCGTCGAGAACAACCTCTCCGAGCTGTGGGCCCTCCTCGACTGGACGACCCCCGGCCTGCTCGGCCCCCTGAAGTCCTTCCGCGCCCGCCACGCGCGCGCCGTGGAGAACGGCGAGGACGACGAGGCGGCCGAGCGGCTGGCCCGCCTGGTCCGGCCGTTCCTGCTGCGCCGCAGGAAGTCCGACCCCGGGATCGTCCCCGAGCTGCCGCCCAAGACGGAGACGGACCACCCGGTGCCGCTCACCCGCGAACAGGCCGCCCTTTACGAGGCGGTGGTCCGCGAGTCGCTGATCGCCATCGAGACGGCCGAGGGCATGGCCCGCCGGGGCCTGGTGCTGAAGCTGCTGACGTCCTTGAAGCAGATCTGCGACCACCCCGCCCTGTACCTCAAGGAGGACCCGTCCGCCGCGATCGAGCGCCTCGCTGTCCGCTCCGGCAAGCTGACCCTCCTGGACGAACTCCTCGACACCGTGCTCGCCGAGGACGGCTCGGCGCTCGTCTTCACCCAGTACGTGGGGATGGGCCGCCTGATCACCTCCCACCTCGCCGCCCGCGCGGTCCCGGTGGAGATGCTCCATGGTGGCACCCCGGTCCCGGACCGGGAACGCATGGTGGACCGCTTCCAGAGCGGCGCCACCCCGGTCCTCGTGCTCTCCCTGAAGGCGGCGGGCACCGGGCTCAACCTGACCCGCGCCGGCCATGTCGTCCACTTCGACCGCTGGTGGAACCCGGCCGTCGAGGAACAGGCCACCGACCGCGCCTACCGCATCGGCCAGACCCAGCCCGTCCAGGTCCACCGGCTCATCACCGAGGGCACCATCGAGGACCGCATCGCGGACATGCTCGCCTCCAAGCGGGCCCTGGCCGACGCGATCCTCGGCACCGGAGAGTCGGCCCTCACGGAGCTGACGGACCGTGAGCTGACCGACCTCGTGTCCCTGAGGAGGGAGTCATGACGGGGGAGGACGAGCGCGCCCAGAGCCCCGCCGACGCGGCCCGGCAGGCGCTGCGGGCCGCCCGGGAGAAGCGCGAGGCGGAGCGGGACACCGGCGGCGAAGCCGCCTCCGAGGGGCGCCCCCCTGCCGAGGCACGCCCCGGTGACGCCGCTCGCGCGGCCCTGAGGCGGGCCGCGTCCGCGGCGCCGGAGGCGCGTGAGGAACCCCGGGCCGGCTCCGGCGCGGGGGCCGGGCCCACTCCCGCCCGGCGTGCGGCCGAGGGGGCCCGGGAGGCGCTGCGCGCCGCCCGCGAGGACAGACGGCGGGCCGCGGCCGAGGCCGAGCGCGAGGGGCGGCCCGCGCACCGGCCCCGGCGCGCCGCGGCCACCGGCCCGGTGGGGGAGCGAGCGCCCGGGGGTGAGGCCGCCCGTGACACCGCGGCCCGACGCGCCCGCGATGTCCGGCGCCTGGTGGCGGGCGCCTTCAAGATGCCGACTTGGGAGGACGCCGACGGCACCTATGACGGCCGGGATGGCGTCGAGGGCCGTGATGGCCGTGACGCGGGCGACGCCCGCGAGGCCGGCGATGGCCGCGACGGCCCCGACGTCCACGACACCGACGCCCCGATTCACGCCCCGGCCCCGGCGGACCGCACCGACGCGACGGACAGCACGCACGCGACGGACCGCACCCACGCCATGGACCGCGCTGCCGGCGACGCGATGCCGGCGGAACCGTACGACGCCCCCTCGCCGGGCCCCGCCTCCACTTCCCCGGCCCCCACGCCGGGTACGGCTTCCGCCTCCACGCCGGGTACGGCTTCCGCCCCCACGCCGGGCACGGCCCCCGCGGCCACTCCCCAAGTGCCCCGCTCCATGGCCGCCCCCGGCCGGGACGGGGAACTGCGGCGGACCTTCCCGGCGTTCGGGCCCCGGCCGGCGGGCGATGCCGGGTTCGCCGAGACCTGGTGGGGCAACGCCTGGGTGACCGCCCTGGAGGAGGGGGCCCTGGACGCCAAGCGCCTGGCCCGGGGCCGTGGTTACGCGCAGGAAGGACACGTCGACGCCATCACGGTGACACCGGGACTGGTGCTGGCGTACGTGCGTGGCAGCCGGCCCCGGCCGTACCGCGTGCAGGTGCGGCTGCGGACGCTGGGCGACGCCGACTGGGAGCGGTTCCTGGACGCCGTGACGGAACGCCCGGCACACATCGCCGCGCTGCTGGACAAGGAGATGCCAGAGTCCCTCGCCGAGGGCGACGTGCCGCTGCTCCCCGGCCCGGGGGATCTCGATCCCCGGTGCAGCTGCCCCGACCGGGGGCACCCCTGCAAGCACGCGGCGGCCCTCTGCTATCAGACGGCACGGCTGCTGGACGCCGACCCGTTCGTCCTGTTCCTACTGCGGGGCCGGGGCGAGCGGGAACTGCTCGACGCCCTGTCCCGGCGCAACGCGGCGCGCGCCGCCCGCGCCGCGCAGGAACGGGAGCCCGGACCCCTG
Organism: Streptomyces sp. NPDC059852; assembly: GCF_042731455.1. Lineage (NCBI taxonomy): Bacteria > Bacillati > Actinomycetota > Actinomycetes > Kitasatosporales > Streptomycetaceae > Streptomyces > Streptomyces sp. NPDC059852. Next base: position 56,891 of record NZ_JBHWJK010000011.1, read on the forward strand.
GCGGGCGTACGCGCCACCGAGGCGCTGACCGCGGGGCGCCGGCTCCCTCCGCTGCCGCCCCCGCTGCCGGTGCCGCCGCACCCCGAGCAGCCACCGGTCTATCCGGCGGCGCCGGGCGGCCCGGACCCGTTCGCGCTGGACCAGCTGGCCACCGACGCGGCGGCCCGGGCGCACGCCCTCCTGGGGACCGGCCGGGACCCGGTCGGCGGTCTGACGCTCTGGCAGGACGCGGTCCGGCTCGCCGCCGCCCGCCCCGGTTCCGGCCTCACCGCCGGCAGCCGCGCCCTGTACGCCTCTCTCGCGTCGGCCGCCGGCCGTACCACGGCCGACCTCGCCCGGGCCGTCGCCGCCTGGCGGCAGGGCGGCCTGGAGGGCCTGGCCGTCCTCGAGGAGCCCTGGGACCCCCCGGCGGGGCGCTTCGACCGGGCCCGTCCGCTGCTCCTCGCCGCCGACCTGCCGGCCTTCCGGCCCTGGCGCAACCGCCTCACCCACCCGCGCGGCCATGTCCAGGTGCGCCTGGGCCGGGACGGGCTCTGGTACCCGTACGAGTCCGAGCCGGGCCGGGACGACTGGTGGCCCAGGGGCACCCCCGATCTGGACCCGGTCGGCGCCCTCACGGGACTCGGCAGCGCCCAGGACTGACGTCGGTCCCGGCACCGGCCCCGGCGCGTTCACCACACCGACCACCCCGTCGACGCGCCACGCCGGCCGGCGGCGAGGGGCACGGCGTCACGCCCGTCGAGCCGTCCCGTCAGCGTGACGACAGCGTCCCGCACGTGACCGCGGGCGTCGACATCAGCTCCGCCGCCGCGCGACGGGCCTGGCGTCCTGTCAGGTCCGCCCGGGCGAGCACCGAACTCCCGTCACCGGCTGTCACTGCCGTCCGTCCCCGTCAGGGCCGCCCGGCCCGCCTCCAGCCGGGCGACCGGCACGCGGAACGGGGAGCAGGAGACGTAGTCGAGGCCGGCGGCGTGGAAGAAGTGCACCGACTCCGGGTCCCCGCCGTGCTCGCCGCACACCCCGATCTTCAGGCCGGGCCGGGCGGCGCGGCCCTCGGCGACCGCGATCTCCACCAGCCGGCCCACGCCGTCGCGGTCGATCGTCTCGAACGGGGAGACCTTGAAGACGCCCTTGTCCAGGTAGGCGGAGAAGAACGCGGCCTCGACGTCGTCCCGGGAGAACCCCCAGGTGGTCTGGGTGAGATCGTTCGTGCCGAAGGAGAAGAACTCCGCCTCCCCGGCGATCCGGCCCGCCGTCAGAGCGGCGCGCGGCAGCTCGATCATCGTGCCGACGGGGCAGTCCACGACGACACCGGACTCCTCCGACACCTGGGCCAGGACCTGCCGCACCTCCTCGCCCACGAGCCGCAGTTCCTCGACCGTGTCGATCAGGGGCACCATGATCTCCGCGCGCGGATCACCACCGGCCCGCCTGCGGTCGACGACCGCCTCGGCGACCGCGCGCACCTGCATGGCGACGAGGCCCGGCGCGACCAGGCCGAGCCGCACCCCGCGCAGGCCGAGCATCGGGTTCTCCTCGTGCATCCGGTTGACGGCGTCCAGCAGTTCGGTGTCGTGGGCGCTGGGCGTGATGCCCCGGGCCTGCGCGGCGGCGAGACGGACGGCGAGTTCGGTGCGGTCGGGCAGGAACTCGTGCAGCGGCGGATCGAGCAGCCGGATCGTGACGGGCAGGCCGTCCATCGCCTCCAGGATGCCGGTGAAGTCCCGGCGCTGCAGAGGCAGCAGCTCCGCGAGGGCACGCTCGCGTTCGGCGTCCGTACGGGCCAGGATCATCGCCTCGACCAGGGGCCGCCGGTCGCCGAGGAACATGTGCTCGGTGCGGCACAGCCCGATGCCCTCGGCGCCGAACCGGCGGGCGCGCGCCGCGTCCTCGGGGGTGTCGGCGTTGGCGCGCACGCCCAGCCGGCGCGCCCCGTCGGCCCGTTCCATGACGCGGGCCACCGCGTCGACCAGTTCGGCCGAGGGCCCCGACCGGTCCCCGGTCTCGAAGTACCGCATGACGGCGGAGTCGACCATCGGCGCGGCACCGGCGTACACCGCCCCCGAGGAGCCGTCCACGGAGAGGACCGTGCCCTCCTCGACGACCGTGCCGCCCACGGTGAAGCGACGGCCGTGCGGGTCGACGTCGATCTTCTCCGCCCCGCACACGCACACCTTGCCCATGCCCCGGGCGACCACGGCGGCGTGGCTGGTCTTGCCGCCCCGGCTGGTCAGCACGGCCTGCGCGGCCACCATGCCCGGCAGGTCGTCGGGCGTCGTCTCTTGCCGTACCAGGACGACCTTCTCCCCGGCGGCGGCACGGCGGACCGCCTCGGCGGAGTCGAACACGGCGGCCCCGACGGCGGCCCCGGGCGAGGCCGGGATGCCCCGTGCCAGCGCCTCGCCGACCCCCGAGGTGTCGAACCGGGGGAACATCAGCCGGGCCAGCCCCTCGCCGCCCACGCGCCGCAGCGCCTCGTCCTCGGTGATGAGCCCCTCGTCGACGAGTTCGGCGGCGATGGCGAACGCGGCCTCGGCGGTGCGCTTGCCGACCCGGGTCTGCAGCATCCACAGCCGGCCGCGCTCGATGGTGAACTCGATGTCGCACAGATCCCGGTAGTGCTCCTCCAACGCCCGCATGTGGTCGCGCAGCCGGGTGTACGACGTCGGGTCCAGGCGCTCCAGGTCGGCCAGCGGGACGGTGTTGCGGATGCCGGCGACGACGTCCTCGCCCTGCGCGTTCGGCAGGTAGTCGCCGTACAGGCCGGGCCGGCCGGTGGCCGGGTCGCGGGTGAAGGCGACACCGCTGCCCGAGTCGGAGCCCAGGTTGCCGAAGACCATCGTCTGCACGGTGACGGCGGTGCCGAGGTCGTCCGGGATGTGCTCGCGGCGCCGGTAGAGACGCGCGCGCTCGACGTTCCACGACGAGAAGACCGCGAGGACCGCGCGGCGCAGCTGCTCGGCCGGCGACTGCGGGAAGTCGTCGCCGGTGTGCCGGTGGATCAGCTCCTTGTACGCCTCCACGAGCTCGGCGAGGTCGCCCGCGTCCAGGCCGAGGTCGTCCGCGGCGTCCCTGGCCTGCTTGAGGCGGGTCATGGCGTCCTCGAACAGGGCGCCGTCGACCCCCATGACCGTGGTGCCGAACATCTGCACGAGGCGGCGGTAGGAGTCCCAGGCGAAGCGCTCGTTCCCGGAGGACTTGGCGAGGCCCTGCACGGACGCGTCGTTGAGGCCGACGTCGAGGATCGTCTCCATCATGCCGGGCATGGAGAACCGCGCCCCCGAGCGGACGGACAGCAGCAGCGGGTCGTCCGGCTGCCCGAGCCGCCGCCCGGCCGCCTCCTCCAGAGCGGTCAGATGATCGGAGATCTCCCGGGACAGACCGTCCGGCTCGGCGCCGGTGGCGAGGAACGCACGGCAGGCCTCGGTGGTGACGGTGAACCCCGGCGGCACCGGCAGCCCCATCCGGGTCATCTCGGCGAGGTTGGCGCCCTTCCCACCGAGCAGGGCGGCCATGTCGCGGCTGCCCTCGGTGAACGCGTACACGTGACGGCCCATGGCACTGCTCTCCCTTCCGGTCACGCGCGCCCGGATCACCCCAGGGGCGGCCCCGGCCGGTGCGGTGTCCGTCCAGCCTGGGCCTGACGGCGGCGGGACGGCAGGCGCTGGACGTCCTCGGAGTGAGGCCGATCGGCCCCATGGCGCAACGCGGCGGCCCGCTCACCCGTGGCAGCCGGCCCGGACCCAGGCACCGCACCGGCACGGACGCGGGCAGCGGATGCCGGGTACGGGTCGCCGGGTGAAGACTTGACGGAGCGGGGCGACGAGGGCGAGGGAGTCATCGTGAGCGGTCAGGTGGTCGTGGGCGTGGACGGATCGGCGTCGAGTCTGGCCGCCGTGGAGGCCGCCGCGACGGAGGCCCGGCTGCGCGGAGCCGCCCTGCGCGTCGTCCACGCGTTCGTCTGGCCGGCCATGCACGTGCCGTCGGGCCCGTCCCCGCTGGGCCCGCAGGACGGCGGGCTGCGCCAGGAGGTGGACCGGCTGGTTGCGGAGGCGGTCGAACGGGCGCGGACGGCCGCCCCGGGGATCGACGTCGGCCACGCCGTCGTGAGCGGCGAACCCCTGGCCACCCTGGAGACCGAGTCGCGGACGGCGGAGCTGGTGGTCGTCGGGTCCCGGGGGATGGGCGGCTTCGTGGGCCTGCTGGTGGGCTCGACGGCCGTGCACCTCGCCGCCCACGGCCGCTGCCCGGTCCTGGTCGTCCGCGAGGAGCCCCGGACCGACGGCCCGGTGATCCTCGGCGTCGACGGCTCGGCCGCCGCCGGGGCGGCGACGGACTTCGCCTTCACCGAAGCCGGCCTGCGCGGCGCGCCGCTCGTCGGGCTGCACGCCTGGACCACGTGGAACGCGCCGCTGCCCACACCGGAGACCGGGCCGTTCGCCGCCGCGCCGGGCGTCCTGGCGCAGGACGAGGAGCGGCTGGTGTCCGAGGCGCTCGCCGGGCACCGGGAGCGCTTTCCCGACGTGGCCGTCACGACGAAGGCGGTACGGGGCCGGACGCGGGAGACCCTGATCGAGGCGAGCCGCTCCGCGCAGCTCCTCGTGGTCGGCGCCCGGGGGCGCGGCGGCTTCGGCGGCCTGCTGCTCGGTTCGGTCAGCCAGGCCATGCTCCATCACGCGCACTGCCCGGTCGCCGTCGTCCGCGGCACGTGACGGCCGCCGCGAACCGCCTCCTCCGGCCCGCTCGCTCCCTCGTGTGTCCGCCGCCGCACGACGGGCACTCGGCGGGGGAACGGCGACCCGTGAGGAGGCACCATGAGGTGCTCGACGCGCCACAGCCCGCTCGGCGGCCGCGCGGAACCGGCGGTCCTCTCCGGACGCGACCCGAAAGCCGCCGGACGGTGACCCCCGCGGCCGTCGGCGTCGTCATCGCCACCCGGAACCGCGCGTCCTCGCTGGCCCTCACCCTCCCGCACCTGCTGCGCCTGCCCGAGCGGCCACCCGTCGTCGTCGTGGACAACGCCTCCACCGACGGCACCCCCGCTCTGCTGGCCCGCGAGTTCCCGCAGGTCCGCGTGGTGCGGCTGCCGGCCAACCACGGAGCCCTCGCCCGTACGGCCGGCGTCCGCGCCCTCGACACGCCGTACGTGGCGTTCAGCGACGACGACTCCTGGTGGGCGCCGGACGCGCTGAGCCGGGCCGCCGGACTGCTCGACGCGCACCCGCGGCTCGGCCTGCTCTCCGCGCACACGCTGGTCGGCCCGGCTGCGGACCCCGATCCGCTGAACGACGTACTGGCCGGGTCACCGCTCGGCCCGGCGACCGACCTCCCGGGCACCCAGGTCCTCGGCTTCCTCGCCTGCGCCAGCGTCGTCCGCCGCACCGCCTACCTGGAGGCCGGCGGCTTCCACCCCGTGCTGTTCTTCGGCGGCGAGGAGACACTGCTCGCCTACGATCTCGCCGCTCGCGGCTGGGGCGTCACCCACTGCGCCGACGTCGTCGCCCACCACCACCCGGCGCCGTCGCCCCGCACCGGCCGTCCGGTCACCGTCCTGCGCAACGCCCTGCTCACCGCGTGGCTGCGCCGCCCGCTGCCGTACGCGCTCGCCCGCACCCGCGACCTGGCCGGTCAGGCCCGCCACGACGACCGCGCCCGCCAGGCCCTGCGCGGCGCCTTCGCCCGCCTGCCCGCGGCCCTGCGTGCGCGCAGGCCGCTGCCCCCCTGCGTCGAACGGGCCGCCCGCACCCTGGACAGCACGGCCGAGGCCATCGGAGCACCGGTATGACCGACCCCCGTACGACCGTCGTCGTCATCACCCACAACCGCCGCCCGGAACTGCTGCGCACCCTCGACCGGCTGGCCGAACTGCCGGAACGGCCCCGGGTGATCGTCACCGACAACGGCTCCACCGACGGCACCGCCGACGCCGTCACCCGGCACCACCCCGAAGCGCTCCTGCTACGCCCCGGGCGCAACCTGGGCGCCATCGGCCGGAACCTGGCCATGCGCCATGTGCGCACGCCGTACGTGGCCTTCTGCGACGACGACTCCTGGTGGGCGCCCGGCTCCCTGACCGGGGCCGCCGACCTGCTCGACCGGCACGCCGGGCTCGGCACCGTCACCGCCCGCATCGTCGTCGAACCAGGCGGCACGGAGGACCCCATCGTCACCGAGCTGCGCGGCTCGCCCTTGACCGGGCCCTCCTGGCTGCCCGGACCGGCCCTCGGCTCGTTCCTCGCCGCCGCGACCGTGCTGCGCGCCGACGCCTTCCGGGCCGCCGGCGGATTCCACCCCCGGCTGTGGCTCGGGGGCGAGGAGGAACTGCTCGCCGCCGACCTCGCGGCCGACGGCTGGTGGCTGACGTACGCCGACCACTTGACGATCCATCACCAGGCATCGGTGATCCGGGACCCCACCCGGCGCCGCGCGCACGGCATCCGCAACACGCTCTGGTTCACATGGCTGCGCCGCCCGGCGGGGCGGGCCCTGAGCCGCACTCTGCACCTGGCCCGCACGGTCCCCCGGGACAGGGCGTCCCTGCGCGCCTTCGCGGAGGCGGCGGCCGCGCTGCCCTGGGTCGTGCGCGAACGCCGGGTCCTCCCAGCCGAGGTGGAGTCCCGGCTACGCCTCCTGGAAACCTCCCAACGCGACTCGAAGGCCCGCCGCTACGTGGGCTGAGCCGGTGCCTGCCTGAGGGGCGGCGTCCACCCGCGATGTGCTGGGCGGGCGGGCCCGGCTCACCGGCCGGCGCCCACCCCCAGGGCCCCGAGCAGTTCCTCCGTGCCGTCGCGGGCCGCCCCCCGGCGGAAGCCCTCCGCGATCCGCTGGGCGTGGCCCCGGCCGTCGCGCACCATGCCCACCAGTGGTCCAGCGTGGACGTGTCGACGTGTTCAGCGGGTACCAGTGCGGGCCAGCCGCAGGCGCGGGCCTGGGCCGTCACCTTGGCGCCGCCCTCCACCGGGTCGACGGCGAGTGCCGGAACGCCCGCCCGCAGTGCGAGCACCATGCCGTGCAGCCGGTCGGTCACCACCAGGTCGAGCCGGGAGAGCACCGCCTCCAGCTGGGCGGGTGTCGCGCACAGCCGCCAGTCGTGCGCGTCGAGCCGGGTCTCCAGTTCCAGGCGAGCGCAGTCCCGCCCGGCCAGCCACCGGGTCACCTCCTCGGCCACCCGTGCGTGCCGCCGGCGTCCCCCGTACTCCCGTTGTCCGTGGGTGAGGACCACCCCGACGACGGGCCGGGCGGGCAGGGCGGACGCGCGCGCCGACAGGTCGGGCCTCGGTTCCGTACGGGGAGCGTCCCGCGCCACCACCCGGTGGAACCCGGTGACGGCCGGGCAGGCGGCGTCGACCACGGACGTGCCCACGGCGATCCGCACACAGTGCGCGAAACGCCGGTGCAGTTCCTCCAGTTGCGGGCCGTGCAAAGGGCCGCACACGAACACCAGATGGGAGTAGTCCTCGGGGCGGACCTCGGCCAGGGACGGCCCCTCCGGGCGGAAGCCGGGGCTCCAGGCGACGTCGTGGTCGAGCCGCGCGCCCCGCAGCGCCTCCCGCGCCCGCTCCAGCGCCAGCACGTCCCCTGCGGTCGCCTCCCCGTGCAGGAAGGAGAACCATCCCGTCAGCAGGATCCGTGGCCGTTCCGTCACGGCGCCCGGGTGCCCCGGCCGGCGCGCGGACAATCACCGTCCCCGACGCGGTTCCCGCGAGAGCCGCCGCGCCGCTTGCGGTCCCGTAAGAGCCCGTGTCTCATGGGGGAGCGGTCACCGGTGACCGGGCGGCCCGGTTCCGCTCGTTGGTCGCACGGGAGGCGGGATGTCAGGACGGTGGCGCGGTCCCGGTGTCATGGCGGTGGTCGTCCTCGCCACGGCCTGCGCCTGCGGCACGCCGTCCGAGCGGCGCGACGCCGTCACCGCGCAGGTGACCCGGTTCGAACGGGCCCTCGACGCCGGACAGCCGCAACGGCTCTGCGCCGCCCTCGCCCCCGCCACCAGGGAGGAACTGGAGCAGTCCGCCGAGGGCCGGTGCCTCAGGGCGATCGGCGAACAGGATCTTCCGTCGGCGGGCCCTGTCCGGCGTGTGGACGTCTACGGCGAGCAGGCACGCGTGGTGCTGGCCCACGACACCGTCTTCCTCGCCCACTTCCCCACGGGCTGGAAGATCACGGCGGCCGGGTGCACCCCCCGGCCCCAGCGCCCGTACCAGTGCGAGATCAAGGGCGGATGAGAGCGATGCGGACGCTGTTCGTCACGACCCTGCTCATCATCGCCGGCGGGCTCGCCTACTTCATGGCGGTGGGACTGATGCACCGATGACTCCGGCAGCCGGGGAACACGACGAGGGCGCCCCGCGCGGAGCGTCACGGCGGACGCGCCGCTTCCTGCGCGACAACAGCCTCGGCCTCTTCTTCCTGATCGCGTTCCTGTTCGCCCTCGCCGGGCAGGCCGTGGCCGGGCGTGCCGAGTTCAACGAGCAGCTCGTCGCCGACGGCCTCGCTCCGGTCGGCTTCGGGGCGTACCTGACGTCGTCGGACTTCGCCGTCGACGTCACGGAGAACTGGCAGTCGGAGTACCTGCAGTTCTCCCTGTACATCCTCGCCACCGTCTGGCTGGTGCAGCGCGGCTCACCGGAGTCCAAGGAACCCGGCCGGTCCGGCACGGAGTCCGACCGGGAGCAGCGGACGGGCCGGCACGCCCGGGAGGACTCCCCGCGCTGGGCGTCGGCCGGCGACTGGCGCGGCCTGGTGTACTCCCGCTCCCTGGGCCTGGTGATGGGCGGCATCTTCCTGCTGTCCTGGCTGGCCCAGTCGGTCACCGGGGTCGCCGCCTACAACGAGCAGCAACTGCGCCGGCTGGAGGCCCCCATCGGCTGGACCGAATACCTGTCCTCCCCGGACTTCTGGAGCCGCTCCCTGCAGAACTGGCAGTCCGAACTCCTCGCCGTCGCCTCCATGGCCGTCCTCGCCGTCTATCTGCGGCAGCGGGGCTCCCCGGAGTCCAAACCCGTCGGCGCGCCCCACTCCGCCACCGGGACCGAGGGCTGAGCGCGCGCCGGGCGTGCAGGGCGTGCGCGGGGCGCGGGTGGGTACCCCGGACCCACACAGCCGCCTTCCGCCCGCCCACCGACGCGGCGGACCCGTTCCGGAGGTGGGGATGCGTCTCACCCACAGCCGTCCCACCGACCCCGGGTACCGCCGCCTGCGCCACGGGCGCGGCTTCCGCTACCTGGACACCCGCGGGGAGCCGCTGCGCGACCGCGACGAGCTGAACCGGATACGGGCCCTGGTCATCCCGCCCGCCTGGCGCGACGTCTGGATCTGCGCCAAGCCCAACGGGCATCTGCAGGCCGTCGGCACGGACGAGGCCGGCCGCCGCCAGTACCTGTACCACCCGCGGTTCCGGGCCGAACAGGAGCAGGCCAAGCACGAGCACGTGCTCGACGTCGCCGAGGCCCTGCCCGCCGTGCGCGACACCGTCGAGGAACACCTGGGCGGCCGGGGACTGACCCGGCAGCGGGTCCTCGCCACGGCCGTACGCCTGCTCGACCTGGGCTTCTTCCGCGTCGGCAGCGACCGCTACACCGAGCTGAACCAGAGCTACGGCCTCACCACACTGCGGCGCGAGCACTCCCGCTCCCGGGCGGACGCGGTGTTGTTCAGCTACACGGGCAAGCACGGCAAGGAGATCGTCCAGACGGTCGTGGACCCCGCCGCCTGCCGCTCCCTCACCGCGATGCTGCGGCGCCGGGGCGGCGACGAAAGGCTCCTCGCCTACTGGGAGGAGCGCTCCTGGCACCCCGTGACCGGCGACGACGTCAACAGCTACCTCAAGGAACTGGCGGGGTGCGAGATCAGCGCCAAGGACTTCCGCACCTGGCACGCCACCGTCATGGCCGCCGTCGCCCTGGCCGTCTCCCACCCCGTCGCCCGCAGCGAGACCGCCCGGCGCCGCGCCATCGCCCGGGCGGCGCGCGAGGTCGCCGGCTACCTCGGCAACACCCCGGCGGTCTGCCGTGCCTCGTACATCAACCCCCGGGTGATCGAGCTCTACGAGGAGGGCGTCACCGTCGCCGACGCGCTGCCCCACCTGGGCGACGAGGGCACCCCCGGCACGCCCGCCACGCACGGCCCCGCCGAACGCGCGGTGCTGCGGATGCTGCGGAACGGATCCACCGGCTGACCCAGCGCCGGGGCCGACCACCCTCGGCGGGCGGCCCCGGCTCGGCCGCGGGTCACCCGCTGCCGAAGAGTGCCTGCGTCCCCCTGACGGCAGCGTGCCGTCGCGAGGCGGACGGCGAAACCGCCCGGTTCGTGGCGGGAGCAGGTGTTTAGCCGGGACCCCTGAGGTTAGTCGGTCTGTCCCGCCGCTCGTCCGGGCCGCTCGCCGATCCGGCGGCCGCCGGCCGGGCCGGCCAGATCCGCGACGCGACAAGGGGCCGTGATGACCACTCCCGAAGAGAACCGTCCGAAGACCGACACGACCGACGAGGTCCTCACCGAGAAGAACGCCTCGGAGGCCGGCACCCCGGACGCCGGGGCCACCGGACGCACGGTCAAGGAAGCCCTCGAAGAGGCGGGCGTCAGCCCCGACGACTTCGAGGAGAAGTGACCCGCAAACCCACCGACAGGGAACGGCCATGACGCAGAAGAACGAGAACGACGACTCCGGCAGGGCCGCGCGGAAGGCCCTCGCGGAGGAGGAGGAACGCGCGCGGTCCCAGCCGTTCAGCTACCCGTACCCGGAGCGCCGCGCGAACGTCCGCGCCACCCGCCGCATCTCGCGGGAGGAGGCCGACGCCGACCTGACGCCCGGCGTCCCCGGCGGATACGGCAGCACCGGCGGCGGTCAGCCCGGCGGCAGCCCCGGGATCGCCCCGGACCGCGACGGCACGGTGGACCCGTCCGAGCGCGCGAACACGATCGACGCCGCGGACGTCGCCGACGACACCGCCTGACCGCGTGTCCGAGAGCCCGCAGCACCCCCCACGAACGAGGCATGGAGAAGGGAGCCCATGGACACGGCAGTCGATGGTCACCGCACAGGACGTCTGCACGGTCTGCTGCGGCGCACCCGCACCGAGTACGCGGCGGGGCACGACCGCCCCCTCGGCGGCTATCTCGCGGCCATGGCGGGGTTCGCCGGCTACACGGCGGCCTGGGCGACCGCCGTCCGGCTGCGCGGCCGGCCGGTGCCGGACCGGCCCGAGCCGTGGGACGTGGCGCTGACGGCGATCGCCACCTTCCGGCTCAGCCGGCTGCTGACCAAGGCGTCCGTCACCAGCCCGCTGCGCGCCCCCTTCACCCGGTACGTCGCCCCGCAGGGCCCGGCCGAACTGCACGAGGAGGCCCAGCCCGAGGGCGGCCGGCACACCGCCGGGGAACTGGCGACCTGCCCGTTCTGCATGAGCGTCTGGGTGGCCTCCACCCTCACCGCCGGCCAACTGCTGTGGCCGCGCGCGACACGCACCGCCATGGGAGCCCTGGCCGCGCTCGCCGGGGCGGACGCGCTGCAACTGGCCTACGGCTCGCTGATCGGCAGGACGACCGGCGACTGACGCCCGCGTGCCGGTACGGGACTCACTCGTACCGCAGACGCAGCGACTCCCGCTCGGCCTCCTCGATCTGCTCCAGGGTGAGGCCGGGCAGGTTCAGCTGAGCCAGGGTCACCTCGGCGCTGCTCGGCTGGGCGTCGGCGGGCAGCCACCGCTCCGGTCGCCACGCGTCGGCGCGCATCAGGGACTTCGGACAGTGCGGGTACGCCTGCTCGACCTGCACGACCAGCGCGGTGACCGGCGGCTTCCCGACCGGAGTGAGCTGGGCGAGCAGCTCGGGGCGTGCCGACACACAGGCGCGGCCGTTGACGCGCAGTGTGGTCGGGCGGCCGGGTATGAGGAAGAGCAGCCCAATGCGTCCGGTCTCCAGCACGTTGTGCAGGGTGTCGAGCCGCTTGTTGCCGGTCGCGTCGGGAATCACCAGGGTGCGCTCGTCCAGCACGGAGACGAACCCGGGCGGGCCGCCGCGCGGTGTCACGTCCGCCCGGCCCTCGCGGTCGCCGCTGCCGACGAACACCAGTGAGGAACAGCCGATCAGCGCCCGGGTCTCCTCGGTCAGACGGCCGATCTCCTTGCGGCGCGCGTTCGGGTTGGGCTGCGGATACAGCTCCCGCAGTTGATCCGGGCTGTCGAGGGCGTCCGCCCGGAGGGAATCGAAGAGCGAGCCGGAGGCATCGGTGTCGACCGTCATGGGGACGACCCTAGAAGACGACCGGCCGCCCCCTCACCGCCGACGGCGAACGCAGGCCATCCGCTTCGCCCACTCCGGATGGTCCGGAGCGGGCCGACGGCCTGTGCGGTCGCGACCCCCGTCACCGTCGCGGTCGCGAGACGTGAGAGGGGCTGACGCGTGAGTGAGACACCACCGCCCCCCTGCAATGTCTCCCAGTTGCCCGCCTCCACGGCATGGTCGCCGACGCGCCGGCCGCCCTCGCGGCGGGCGGTGCCGTCGGCAGCGCCGGCCCGCCCGCCCATGACACCCACGGCCGCGCCCTTGTGCTGCGGGAGGTCCGTCCGCCGGTGGGGGTGCGACGGCCGCCTGGACTACCGGGCCCTGAGATAGGCTGATGGCCGCCCGGTGGCCAAGGGCAGCCGGAACACGCGGGAAGGCAGGCTGATGCGGGACGTGAGTGGATCGGCTGCCGGCGAAGCCGCGGCGGACCGTCATGTCGCCGTGGAGTACTCCACCGACGACGAGTGGGCCGCCCATCTCGTGCCCTTCGTCCGCGCGGGCTTCGACAGGGGCGAGCGGGTGCAGTACTTCGCGGACGCCACCGACCCGCGACTCGTGATCCATACGCTCGCCGAGCGGGGTGTGGACGCCGACTCCGCGATCCGGCGGGGACAGCTCGTGGTGACCACCGCCGACGAGACCTACCTGACCGGCGCCCGGTTCGACCCCGACGCCATGATCGGACTGTGGTGCCGTGCCGTCGAGGCCGCCGCCGGCCAGGGGTACGGGAACCTGCGGGCGATCGGCGAGATGTCCTGGGGCGCCCGGCACATGACCGGCGCGGAGCGCCTGCTGGAGTACGAGCTGCGCATCCACCACGAGGTCTTCGAGCAGTTGCCGCTGACGGCCTGGTGTTTCTACGATCGCCGCCTCCTGGCACCCGAGGCCCTCGACGCACTGGTGGGCGCCCACCTGACGCGGGCGGGCGCCGCCCCTCGCCCGCACGTCGGGCCCGGCCTCTCGGTCGCGCCTCTGGCCGGCCGACCCGGCTTCCGTCTGTCCGGATCCGCAGGCTACGAGAGCCGCCGCGTGGCCGCCTCGGCCTCGGCCGCCATCGCCGCGTCGACGGTGAAGGACATCACCCTGGATCTGTCCGGCCTCGACCACCTCGACGTCTCCGCACTCGCCGACATCGCCCACGCCGCGCGGCTGCGTCCGTCCGGGGCACGGGTCCGGCTCGTCGGGGCGCCGCCCGCGCTCCACCGCATGCTGGAACTCTTCCCCGAGCTGAGGGCCGTCCTTCAGGGGGCCGACCAGTGACGACTCACACACCGACGTCGGCGGAGAGCCGGGTCAACCCGTCCTTCCACCACCCCGCTCTCTTCTACACCACCGAGGAGGACTACCTGCGGGGCGTCGCCGCATTCGTCCGCACGGAGGCGAGCGGCGGGCGCCCCGTCCTGGTCGCCGTTCCCGGTCCGCGTCTGCGACTGCTCCGCGAAGCCGTCGGCGTCGGACACGAGGACATCACCTTCGTCGACATGCGGCAGGCCGGACGCAACCCCGGGCGCATCCTGTCGCTGCTGCAGAACTTCGCCGACCAGCATCGGGATCGGCGCCCGTCCATCGTGGGCGAACCGATCTGGGTCGGGCGCACCCCTGCGGAGGTGCGTGAGGCGACCCGTCACGAGGCGCTGATCAACCTGGCGTTCGACGGCCGGCCTGTCACGATCCTGTGCCCGTACGACACCACCCTGCCGGAGCGGGTGCTGGCGGAGGCGCACCGCACGCATCCCGTTGTCGGAGACCCGGACGGCTACCGGCACAGCCCGCGCTATGAGGACCCGCTGACGGTGTGCCGCGACTGCGACGGGCCCCTGGAGGAGCCGGCGGATCCACTCGTCCTGCACTTCACTGAGCAGGACCTCGCCGATGTCCGTGACACCGCAGGGCACTGGGCACAGACGGCGGGCCTGTCCCCGCGCCGGCACACCGACTGGTTGCTGGCCGTCAACGAGGCCACCGGCAATTCACTGCGGCACGGCGGGGGACAGGGCGTTCTGCGGCTGTGGCGCACGACCGACGCTCTGATCGCCGAGGTGAGGGACCGAGGACGGCTCACCGACGCGCTCGTGGGCCGGCGCCGTCCTGACCCGCTGTCGCCGGCCGGCGGCCGTGGCGTCTGGATGATGCACCAGTTGTGCGATCTGGTCGAGATGCGCACCCCGCCGACGGGCCTGATCGTGCGACTGCACCTGGCCCTGGACTGAGCGGTGCCCGCCGCGGCACCCGGGGGAAGGGGCCAGCCCTGGTCCGGTGTCGCGCCAAGAGCGCCGGGCTCACGCTGGTACAGACGCCCACCGTGGGGCGTCGACGCGATCAGCTCGGGTTGGAGGAGGGGGTCTGAGCGCCGTCGCCGGCCATGTACTCCCCTCCGGCCGGCTCACCGGCCCTACCGTCGGTGGCGACACGGGTGGCGGAGCCCTGGATGTCTGCGCTGGTCGACTGGCCGGTGGTCATGGCGGTGACCGCTTCTGCGGCGGTGGCATGGACCGGCAGGACTGCGTCGACACCGGTGAGAACGAGCATCCGCATCAGGCGGTCGGGGACGGCGGCGAGTCTGAGCGCACCGCCCACCGCCTGGGCGGCGTGCCAGAGGCCGATGAGCGCGCTCAGACCGGCGGAGTCCCAGAAGCCGACCTGTGACAGGTCCAGAACCAGGTGCGGGCACCCCTGCTCGATGACTTCCGAGGCTTCGCGGCGCAGGGTGTCCGCGGTGCGCGTGTCCACGTCGCCGGCGACGACGGCGATCGCGAGGCCGGGACGGGGGTGCTGGACGGTCAACTGCAGCGTGTCGGTCACGTCGGTCATCACTCCTGGCCGAAGTGTTCGGGCGCGGCGGCGGTGTGGGCGGTGGCAGAGACACTGCCGTCGGGTGTGGTGTGAGGGCGGGGGACGGACAGGGCCAGCAGGGCCACGTCGTCGCCGGCTCCGTCGGGCAGTGAGGTCAGCAGGGTGATGCTGTCCTCGACCAGGGAGGTGGCGGTGACGGGTCCGGTGCGCTGGTGGAGAAAGCCGGTCAGGCCGTCGTCACCGAGCATGGCGCCCTCGGTGGTGCGGGCTTCGATCAGCCCGTCGGTGTAGAGGAACAGGCTCTCCCCGGCCGTCAGGGGGAACGTGGTCTGGGCGAAGGGCGCCTGGGGGAAGGCGCCGACGAGCATGCCGCCCTGGGGGCGTACGGCCCGCACCCAGAGGGTGCCGCCGTCGTCGGGGCGCACATGGTAGGCGGGAGGGTGGCCACCGGCGGCGATGGTGACGGTGAAGCCGCCGTCCTTCCGGGGTTCCAGGAGGCCGAAGAGGACGGTGCAGAAGCGGCGGCCGGCGGTGACGTCGGTGAGCAGCATGGTGTTGAGCGCGCTCAGCACGGTGACGGGGTCGGCGTTGATCTGGGCCGCGGCGCGCAGGGTGTGGCGGGCCAGGGCGGTGACGGTCGCCGCCTCGGGGCCCTTGCCGCACACGTCACCGAGGAAGAAGGCCCACCGGTCGCCGTCGAGGGGGAAGACGTCGTAGAAATCGCCGCCTACGTCGTGGGCGGAGGCGGTGCGGTAGTGGCAGGCCAGTTCCAGGCCCGGCACCGCGGGAAGGGCCGGGGGCAGCAGGGTCCGCTGGAGGGTGGAGGCGAACGCGGCGATGGCGGCCTTGTCCTGCTCCGCCTTCTCCCGCGCCGCCCGTTCCGCCTCCGCCCGCGCCCGTTCCGCCTCGGCGTGCCGCCTCTCCGCCTCCCGCCGGGCCTGCTCGTCGCGCAGGGCGCGCAGCGCCGACAGCCGCAGCTCCATCTCGTCCAGCACGATCGCGGCGAGATCGGCGAGGGTGGCGGTGTCTTCCTCGGTGATCGAGCGTGGCCGGGTGTCGAGGACGTTGACCGTGCCCAGCTTGTGCCCGTCGGGGGTGATGATCGGCGCCGCGGCGTAGAAGCGCACCCCCATCTCTCCGGCGACCAGCGGATTGTCCACCGCGACGGGGTCCTCGAGCGTGTCGGGGATGACCATCGTGTCATCACGCAGGATCGCCGAGCCGCACAGGCCCGGATCACGGCCGATCTCCGCGACGCCCTCCAGGCCGTGGGCGGCCTTGAACCAGATGCGGTCGGTGTCCACGATCGTGACGGTCGCCACCGGCACGTCGAAGAGCCGGGCAGCCATCGCCGCCACCCGGTCGAACGCCCCGTCGGGCGGGGTGTCGAGGATGTCGTAGCGGCGCACCGCCGCGATACGAGCCGTCTCCACATCGGGGTCGGGGACCAGCTCGGGGCGGCGCCCGGGAGCCGGGTCGGTGGCCGATGCCTGCTGCATTTCCGGCTTTCCTCTCCGTCGATGGGCTGCCGCCGTGAACGGCACGAACCGACGCAGCCTAGATCGACAACACGCCCGAACGCCAATGCCGTCGTCGGCCGGCCCCCGGTCGCGGTCCGCCGTGCGATGTGCCGGGACGGTGAGCACGCCCGATGAGATCCCCAGCTGACCCAATCGGGACAGAAGCGCTGCTTCCTGTTCCAGCGTGACCTCAGTCCGCAGGGCCGTTCCCGAGTCGCTGGCGCCGAAGATCAGCCGGCCGTCCCTGCAGCCTTCTGCGTGGATCGTGCAGGGCGCCAAGTCCGAAAGCACCTTGTCGATCCCCATCCCAGGATCGGAACGCCTGGACCGGGTGCTGCTCACGGCCTCCTGCCGAGCCAGTGACAGGGCGTACTCAGCGTGAGTGAGACACCACCGACCCCCCCTGCAATACCGCTTCGACGGACCACGAAGTGCTCGGCTGGGAAACCCCGGCCGAGCACTTCGCCGGCGATCAGACCTTCGCGGCCGTGCGTGTCTTGATGGTGAGGGCGGCCAGGGCCATCATCAGGGCTCCGAAGAGCGCGGCGCAGGCGTACATGGTGAAGCCGATGTCGGCGTTGCCCGCCTCGATGAGGGCGCCGCCGATCCACGGGCCGAAGATGGCGCCGAAGCGGCCCATGCCGGAGACCCAGCCGAGGGCGGTGGGGCGGTCCTCGTCGTTGTGGTGGGTCCCGACCGTCGCGTAGACCATGGTCTGGCCGGAGAAGAGCAGCAGTCCGGCGAAGAAGACCACCGCGTACAGGACGCCGACCGACATCTGGACGCCCATGAGGTAGACGAAGACGGCGGTCAGAAGGAACCAGGCGATGACGACCTTGCGCGGGCCGATGCGGTCGGCGGTGCGGCCGGCGATGAGCATGCCGCAGATGCCGCCGACGTTCAGGAACGTCGAGAAGAGCAGCGAGTCGCCGGTGTCGTAACCGAGGTCGACCATGATCTTCGGAAGCCACTGGCCGACGCCGTAGACCAGGAGCAGACCCGCGAAGGAGGTCAGCCAGAAGCACAGGGTGGTGGACCACTGGCGGTTGCGGAACAGGTTCTTGAGCGCGTCCAGTTTGTCGCCGCGGTTGGCCTTCGGCTCGGCCAGTTCAGTGCCGTAGGCGGCGGCGAGCAGCTCGGCGTCGGCGCGGCGGCCGCGGGTGAGCAGGTTGGTGGGCGACTCGGGCAGCAGCTTGAAGGCGACCGGGAGCAGGATCAGGGCGGGCAGGGCGGAGGCGATGAAGGCCCAGCGCCAGCCGTGGTCGTCGACCAGCCAGAGGGCCAGCAGCGGGGCCAGGGCGCCGCCGGTCTGGTGGGCGGTCATGATGATGCCGGTGGCGAGGGCGCGGCGGCCGCGCGAGGTGAACTCCATGCCGTACGAGATCGCGATCGGCAGCAGCGCGCCGAGGCCGAAGCCGCACACGAAGCGGAAGAAGCCGAACTGGCCCGAGGACTGGGACCAGCCGGTGCCCAGCGTGGCGAGCGTGAAGATCACGACGCTGGCGAGGACGGTGACGCGACGGCCGATCCAGTTCGAGGCCGTGCCGGACACGATCGTGCCGAGCAGCATGCCGAAGTTGGTGTAACTGCCGATCGTGCCCGCGACGTCCGGGGTGAGGCCGAGGCTGTGGCCGCCGAGCATCTTCGGAAGCACGGAGCCGTAGATGAACGTGTCGATGCCGTCGAGGAGGACGAGTGCCCAGCACAGGGCGATGACGACGGTGCGGCTGCGGCGGGCCGTCGTCCCGGTCGCCTGGGCGAGCGGGGAGGTGGCGGAGGAGGACATCGTTGTTTCCTCTCGTGCGGGACGTCGGGACGGGGCCCTGGTCCCTGGCTGCAAGGGCGGTGGGGCCGGTGCGGCTCGCGCGGCCGGTGGGGAGGACGGACGGAGCATGCCCCCGAGCTGCGGACTCCGTGCGGGAGCCTCGAGCTCGCTGTGGCGTAGACGTTAAGAAGCCATGGCCATCACGTCAACACTTTTGTTAACAATCTAGGCAACGATTCGGCCCCGGGGACGGGTGGTAGCCGTTCCCCGGGGCCGGAAAGGGCGGATCAGGTCAGGGCCGCACGGGCGGCGTGCCGTGCGTGTGGAAGGACTCGATGGTCTTCAGGCCCCACGCCTGCCCCTTCCTGCGCTCCTCCTCGGTCCAGGTGATGAGCGGCCAGTCGGGGGCGAGGACGAGACGGGTGAGCGGGTTGCACAGTTCGATGCGGTTGCCGCCGGGTTCGTAGACGTAGAGGAAGAACGTCTGCTGGATGGCGTGCTTGTGCGGCCCCGTCTCGATGAAGACGCCGGTGTCGATGGCGAGGTCGGCGGCGCACAGGATGTCCTCGCGGGTGTCGGTGGCGAAGGCGATGTGATGCAGTCGGCCCTCGCTGCCGGTCCAGTCGGACGTGTAGACGACGTCGTACGACTTGTCGGTGTACGTCAGCCAGCGTGCCGCGATCTTGCCTGAGTCGAGCCGGATCTGCTCGGTGGGGCGGGCGCCGAGGAGCTGTTCCTGCCACTTGGCGTTGGCGAGGACGTCGGCGGCGAGGAAGTTGATGTGGTCCAGGCGGCGGACGCCGACGCCGCGGTTGGGTTTCGCCTGTGGCTGGTTCTTGAGAGACGGCTTGAGCGCCTGGGGGGCCCGATAGTGCTCGCTCTCCCAGTACAGGGCGTGTTCGTGGCCGTCCGGGTCGGTGGTGACGTAGAGCCGGCCGAGGCCGGGCTCGTCCTCGGTCCACTTGCCCGTGCCGCCCGCCGCCTCGATGGCCTCCACCCGACGTCGGAGCGCCTCCTCGCTGGAGGTGCGCAGGGCGAGGCGGCCGAGGCCGGGCTGATCGCGGGCGGTGAGGACGAGGCTGTGGTGCTCGTAGTCGTCGTAGGTTCGAAGGTAGACGGTGTCGCCGTCCTGCCCGTTGACGGTCAGGCCCAGGAAGTCGGTGAAGAAGGCGACGGAGGCGTCCAGGTCCGGGGTGAACAGCTGGGTGTGGCCGATGTGGGCGATGTCGCCGAGAGGCGGGGTCATGAGTGACCTCCTGTGGGTGGTACGGGGAAGACGGTGCCGTCGAAGATCTTCCGGGCGGTGCGGACGACGGCGGTGCGACGAGCCCTGAGGTCGCCCTCGGGGGCGCGATCGATACTGCTTTCGATGTCTGTGAAACCGCTGGGATGCTCGATGCGCAGCCGATCGCCCTCGCCGGGGAGGGCCGCGATGCCGTGCGCGACGCTTCCCTCGATCCGCAGCCCGGCCGCCACGCTCGCGGCGCCGAGGACGCCGATGGAGGTGTGGACACGGGCCGGGATGAAGGTGCGGGTGGTGACGGCGCCGCCGTGGCGGGGCGGCGAGAGCAGGGTGAGCTTGGGGACGGTGGCTTCGGTGACGTCGCCGAGTCCCATCAGCTGTCCGGCTGCCAGCCGGATTTCGTGGAGCCGGGCGGTCAGTTCCCGGTTGCTCTCCAGATCCTTCGGGTCCTCCTGACCGGTGACCTCGAGTGCCTCGGCCGGGATCAGGACGGCCGGCATGCCGTTGTCGACGCACGTGACCTCGATGCCGGCGACCGTGTCGCGCACGTTCCCCGTGGGCAGCAACTCGCCTCGGCCCGGCGGGAACTCGATGACGACGGCGGCGGCACTCCCGGGGACCCCGGAGATCTCTGTGTCGCCGCTGTAGTCGACGCGGCCGCCCGGGGTGGGGAATGTCGCCGTGGCGTAGTCACCCGAGTTCACCATCCGGATGCGTACGGACGTCTCGCTGCTCCCTGCTCGAACAAGTCCCCGCTCGACGGCGAACGGGCCGACCCCGGCGAGCACGTTGCCGCAGTTCTGGCGGTCCGAGACCTCCGCGCTGTCCACGGCGACCTGGAGGAAGAGGTAGTCGACGTCGGCCTCGGGGTCGGCCGACGGGGACACCACGGCGACCTTGCTGGTGAGCGGGTGGGCGCCGCCGAGGCCGTCGATCTGGCGCGGGTCGGGGCTGCCCATGACCCGCAGCAGCAGCTCGTCGCGGACGCTCTCTTCGGCGGGCAGGTCGTCGGCCAGGAAGTAGGCGCCCTTGGAGGTGCCGCCGCGCATCTGCATGCAGCGGACCTCCGTGGGGCTGGTCACGACTCGGCCTCCTCGTACGAGCGGTAGGTCACCCCGAGCCGCGTGAGGGTCTCCCGCAACCCGTAGCGGTCCAGGCCCAGTTGCCCCTCCAGGAAGGCGGCGCGAGCCCCGGCCTCCTTCTGCTCGCGGGCCTCGGACGCCTCGGCGGTCTCGTGGGCGCGCTCGCGCGGGACGACCACCACGCCGTCGTCGTCGGCGACGATCACGTCACCGGGGTGGATCACCTGGCCGCCGATCACGATCGGTACGTTCACGCTGCCGCCGGTCGCCTTGACCGTGCCCTGCGGGCTGACGGCGGCGGACCAGGCGGGGAAGCCCATCGCGCGCAGTTCGGCGGTGTCGCGGATACCGGTGTTCAGGACGACGCCACGCACTCCGCGATGGGCGAGGGCCGTGGCGAACAACTCGCCGAACAGGCCGTCCTCGCACGGCGAGGTGGTGGTGACGACGAGGATGTCGCCCTCGCCGCACTGCTCGACCGCCGCGTGGATCATGAGGTTGTCGCCGGGCCAGCACAGCACCGTGACGGCGGTGCCCGCGACCCGGACACCTTGCTGGATCGGGCGCAGATGGGTCCCGATAAAGCCGGTGCGGCCCATGGCCTCGCCGACGGTGGCCGTTCCGTAGCCCGCGAGCGCCTCGACGGCCTTCGGCTCGGCCTTGGGCGGGTCGGTGACGATCACGCCGGGCATCAGGCGAGCTCCTTCGCGATCTGCGGGTAGGGCCGCATGTACGCCTCGGCCATGGTCTTGTGGGCGAGGCCCAGGTTGGGTCCGGCGTTACGCTTGAGCTGGACCCCTCGGCGGACGGCGAGGTCGGTGTAGTACTCCCACAGGTGCTGCTGTGCGCCCAGGCACTCCATGGCCTCGCGCTTGACGTCCCAGACCTCGGTGATGTCGAGGAGGACCTCCGGCTTGAAGCCGCTCATCTCGGGCTGGTGCGGTTCGAAGTAGAAGACGGGCGGGGCGCCGATGATCTCGCCCTCGCCCGGGTAGCCGATGGCCTGGGCGAGGACCCGGGCTTCCAGAGCCATGCGGTTGGCAGCGGGGTGGTCGCCGTTGTACGGGTCCTCGACCGGGTGGGTGAGCACGACGTCCGGCTGCGTCTCCCGGTAGACGGCGACGAGCTGGTCGGTCAGCTCGGCGGTGGCGACCAGCGGGTAGTCACCGGCGTCGAAGAAACGGACCTCGGCGCCGAGCGTCGCGGCTGCGCGCTCGGCCTCCTCCCGGCGGATCGCCTTGATCTCGTCGAGCTTCCTCCCCTCCCGCCACGCCTTCGCCGACTCGCCGCGTTCGCCGAAGGTCAGGCACGCGATGGTGACCTTTTCGCCCCGGGAGGCGGCCAGGGCGATGGCGCCGCCGGCCCGCCACACGAAGTCTCCGGCGTGCGCGGTGACGACGAGGGTCGATCGGGGCGGGGCGGCGGCGGGTGCGCCGTTGCCGTGGGTCATGCTGTATCTCCTTGGTGACAGTGCCGCACCCGCCCCGGGAGCGCGTGTCAGTCGGCGCGCAGGGCGTCGATCACGCTGCTGAGATGGGCGCGCACGGCCGTCTCGGCCGCTTGCGGATCCCTGGACCTGATCGCTTCGATCAGGGCCAGGTGCTCACTCAGGGACTGCTGCGGACGGCCCGGCCGCAGCGCCAGCTGGAAGCGGTGGCGCACCAGCTGGGCGTTGAGCCGCTCCAGGAGACCGACGGCCGTGTGCTGGCCGGAGGCGTCCCGGATCAAGCCGTGGAGGTCGTGGTTGAGCTCGGAGTAGGTGACCGGATCGCCGTCGGCGACCGCCTTGGACATGGCCTTGCCCAGGTCGTTCAGCTCATCGAGCTGCGCGTCGGTGGCCGCGGTCGCCGCTTTGGCCGCGCACAGCCCCTCGAGCGCCATCCGGCACTCCGTGATCTCCACGGCCTCCTCGACCGTCACTACGCGCACCCGCGAACCGCGGTTACGGATCCGCTCGACCAGCCCCTCGGAGGTCAGGTCGAGCAGTGCGGCACGCATGCTGGCACGCGTGACGCCGTAGCTCTCGGCGAGTTCGTTCTCCACCAGCCGCTGGGCCGGCGCCATCTCGCCCTGCAGGATCGCCTTCCTGAGTCGCTCCAGCGCGTACTGCTTGGCCTGCTCTCCGGAGCCTGGACGGGCTTCCTTCGGCATCTGCCCTCCCTGAGTGAGTGCCTGTCGACGCTAAATCTAGGGCAACAGAATTGTCAACGATTCTGTTCTCATTCTTGAGAGCGGGGCGCGTCGCGGCGGATGCGGCAGGCGGCGCCAATGGCTCTCGTCAGGTAGTCGGCGAAGGGGGGCGGAGTGGCCGTTGTGACGGTGTCGGTGGCTAGCTCTTGGCTCAGCCGTGAGCCGCGCTGCCCGGTTGCCGGCATGGGCCTGCCCGCACAATCGCCGAGGGGGGCGGTGTCGTGAAGCCGAGGTGCTCGTACAGCGCGATGACGCCGGTGTTCGTCTCGGCGACATGCAGGAAAGGACGGTCGCCGCGCGCCAGGATGCGTGCGGCGAGCGCACGTGCCAAGCGGGTGGCGTGGCCTCGGCCCCGTGCCTCGGGGGCGGTGCAGACGGCGCTGATCTCCGTCCATCCCGGGGGCCGCAGGCGCTCCCCGGCCATCGCCACGAGGGCGCCGTCGACCCTGACACCCAGGTAGGTGCCGAGTTCGTGGGTGCGGGACCAGAAGGGCCCCGGCTCGGTCCGGGCGACAAGGTCGAGCATCTCGGGTACGTCGACCTTGCCCAGTACGACCGTGTCGCTGTCGGGCTCGGCGCCGCGCCGGTCGGGAAGGGGACCGCCGGACCAGATCAACTGACGGCCCGCCAGGCTGAAGACGGGCTCCCAGCCCGGCGGCGGTGTGGACGGGGACGTGCTGCGTGAGCACACACGGTCGTCAACAGCGCCGAGCGCAGTCACCTTGCTGATCACCATGGGAGACTTTGCGGAGTCAGCCCCGTCGAGTACTCCTCCGGCCGACGGCGCACGCGCCGGCTCAACTACGGCGGCGACCGGCAGGCCAACGCCGCCCTGCACCGCACCGGTTTCCCGCGCCCCCGCGTTATAGGGGCGTCCGCGAGACGTGAGAGGGTCTGACGCGTGAGTGAGACACCACCGACCCCCCTGCAATACCGCTTCGACGGACCAGAAGACGCTCCGGTCCTCATCCTGGGTCCCTCACTGGGCACCACCTGGCACATGTGGGACCGGCAGGTCCCCGAGCTGACCCAGCAGTGGCGTGTCTTCCGTTTCGACCTCCCCGGGCACGGCGGCGCCCCGGCCCACCCGGCCGGCTCCGTCACCGACCTCGCCCAGCGCCTGCTCGCCACCCTCGACGGACTCGGCGTGCAGCGCTTCGGGTACGCCGGGTGCGCGCTCGGCGGCGCGGTCGGCATCGAACTGGCGCTGCGCCACCCCGAGCGCGTCGCGTCGCTCGCCCTGATCGCCGCCTCCCCGCGTTTCGGCACCGCCGACGAGTTCCGGCAGCGGGGCGTGATCGTGCGGTCGAACGGCCTCGACCCGATCGCCCGCACCTCGCCCGACCGCTGGTTCACCTCCGGATTCGCGGCCGCGCAGCCCGCCATCACCGAGTGGGCCGTCCAGATGGTGCGCACCACCGACCCGGGCTGCTACATCGCCGCCTGCGAGGCCCTCGCCTCCTTCGACGTACGGCCGCAGCTCGCCGGCGTCACCGTGCCCACCCTCGTCCTCGTCGGCTCCGACGACCAGGTCACCGGGCCCGCCGAGGCCCGCACCCTGGTCGCCGGGATACCCGACGCCCGGCTCGCGGTCGTCCCCGGCGCCTCCCACCTCGTGCCCGTCGAGCAGCCCGCCGCCGTCACCGACCTGCTGGTGCGGCACTTCTCCACCGCGTGGCAGCCCGCCTACGACACCACCGGGCAGCTCGCCGTGGTCGCCGCGCCCGTCCGCCCGGCCCCGGTCGCCGCGCCCGTGCAGCCCGCGCCCATCGCCGAGATCGCCCCGGCCGCCGCCGCCCCGCCGCAGACGGCGGGCCGTCCGGACCCGTACGACGCCGGGATCAAGGTCCGCCGTGAGGTCCTCGGCGACGCGCACGTCGACCAGACCCTCGCGCAGGCCGACGAGTTCTCCGGCGACTTTCAGCAGCTGCTCACCCGGTACGCCTGGGGGGAGGTCTGGGACCGGCCCGGCCTCGACCGGCGCACCCGCAGCTGCGTCACCCTCACCGCGCTCGTCGCGGGCGGGCACCTGGACGAGCTGGCCGCCCACACGCGGGCCGCCCTGCGCAACGGCCTCACCCCCGGCGAGATCAAGGAGGTGCTGCTCCAGGCCGCCGTCTACTGCGGTGTCCCGGCGGCGAACAGCGCGTTCAAGGTCGCCCAGCAGGTCATCCGTGAGGAGACCACGCCGGAGGGGTGAACGTCCGCCGCCCGCGCGCGTCAGGATGGACCCATGAAGCTCACGAAGAAGTCGCACGCGTGCGTGCGGCTGGAGAAGTCCGGCCGGACGCTCGTCATCGACCCCGGCGGGTTCACGGAGTGGGACGCCACGGCCGGCGCCGAGGCGATCCTCGTCACCCACGAGCACCCCGACCACTTCGACGAGGGACGTCTGCGCGCGGCCCTGGAGGCCGACCCGGCGACCGAGATCTGGACGCTGAGGTCCGTCGCGGAGCAGCTCTCGGCGGCCTTTCCCGGCCGCGTGCACACCGTCGGCCACGGCGACACGTTCACCGCCGCCGGCTTCGACGTCGAGGTGCACGGCGAGCTGCACGCCGTCATCCACCCGGACATCCAGCGCATCACCAACGTCGGCTACCTCGTGGACGCCGGCAGGGTCTTCCACCCGGGCGACGCCCTGACCGTGCCCGCCCGGCGCGTGGAGACGCTGATGCTCCCGGTCATGGCCCCGTGGAACAAGATCTCCGAGGTCATCGACTACGTCCGCGAGCTGAAGCCGCAGCGCGCGTACGACATCCACGACGCCCTTCTCACCGACCTGGCCCGCCCGATCTACGACCGCCAGATCGGTGCTCTCGGCGGCACCGACCACCTGCGGCTCGGCCCCGGGGACTCGGCCGAGGTGTGAGGGGGCCGCACCCCGGGCGGGACCGCGTTGTCGGACCCGCCCGGTAGGTTGTGAGGCATGCGTATCGCGACCTGGAACGTGAACTCGATCACCGCCCGCCTGCCCAGGCTCCTCGCCTGGCTGGAGAGCAGCGGCACCGACGTGCTGTGCCTGCAGGAGGCCAAGGTCGCCGAGGAGCAGTTCCCCTTCGACGCGCTGCGCGACCTCGGCTACGAGGCGACGGTCCACGCCACCGGCCGGTGGAACGGGGTGGCGGTGCTCTCCCGCGTCGGCATCGAGGACGTCGTCAAGGGCCTGCCCGGCGACCCCGGCTACGACGGCTCCGTGGAGCCGCGCGCGATCTCCGCGACCTGCGGCCCGGTCCGCGTCTGGTCGGTCTACGTGCCGAACGGCCGCGAGGTGGGCCATCCCCACTACGCGTACAAGCTCCAGTGGTTCGAGGCCCTCAAGGCGGCCGTCGCCGGGGACGCGGCCGGCAGCCGCCCGTTCGCGGTGATGGGCGACTACAACGTGGCGCCGACGGACGACGACGTCTTCGACCGGGCCGCGTTCGAGGGCTCCACGCACGTCACCCCGGCCGAGCGCGCCGCGCTCGCCTCCCTGCGCGAGACGGGCCTGACGGACGTGGTCCCGCGCCCCCTGAAGTACGACCAGCCTTTCACGTACTGGGACTACCGCCAGCTCGGCTTCCCGAAGAACCGCGGCATGCGCATCGACCTCGTGTACGGCAACGAGGCGTTCGCGAAGGCCGTCGGCGACTCCTACGTGGACCGTGAGGAGCGCAAGGGCAAGGGCGCCTCCGACCACGCCCCCGTCGTGGTCGACCTGGACGTCTAGGAAGCCCCTGCGGGCCTCACGGCACCAGTGAGCGCAGGTCCACCGACCCGGCCAGCGCGGCGAGCCCCGCGTCGCCGGGGTGCAGATGGTCGCCGCTGTCGTAGGCCGGCAGCATCCGTGCGGGATGCGCCGGGTCGCGCACCACGGCGTCGAAGTCGAGCACCCCGTCGAAGACGCCCGCCCCGCGGATCCAGGCGTTGATCCTGGCCCGCTCGACGTCGACGGCCGGGGTGCAGCGCGCCTCGCCCTCGCAGGGCAGGATCGTCGCCGCCAGCATCCGCAGCCCGTGCGCGTGCCCGCGTTCGGCGAGCGTCCGCAGCCCGGCGACGACCTGCTCGGCCGTGGCCTGCCAGCGCACGTCGTTGATCCCCTCGAACACCACCGCCGTCCGCACCGACGTCTGCGCCAGGACGTCCCGGTCGAAGCGGTGCAGCGCGCTCACCCCGGAGGTGTCGGTGGAGACGCCGTCACCGGGGTACCGGTCGGAGACCACGCGGTTGCCGGAGATCCCCTCGTTGAGCACGCCGTAGCGCGGCACGTCGCTCTGGCCGCGCAGCCGGTCCGCGAGCACGTCCGGCCACCGCCGGTCGGCGTCCGGCGTCGAGCGGTCGCCGTCGGTGATGGAGTCGCCGAGGAGCACCACGGAACCGGGACCGCCGGACACGTCGACCCCGGTCAGCAGCGGCCAGCTGGTCAGGACGGTCGGAAAGGCCGCCGCCGAGACGTCCCCCGTGTGGTCACCCGGCTCGCTCACATACGACCGCTGCTGCGCGAGCCGGTGCACGGGCGCCGCCGGCACGGTCCCGGGGAGATGGAAGCTCACCAGCAGATGCGCGTCCTCCGGCACCCGGAAGCCCAGCGGATCGCTGTACGCCTGGGCGCCCGCCGGGATCCGCACGCCCCGCGCCCCGCCGAAGGAGACGCGCGCCGGCGTGCCCGCCGCCTCCGCGCCCGCACCCTGCACGGACACGGTCGCGCTCCCGATCCGCACCGGCCCCGCCGCGAACGTGTTGTCGAACCGCAGCCGCACCCGTGGCCCGCCCACCGAGGTGTGCACCACGAGCCGCAGCGTCCGGTCCGTCCAGGGGCCGACAGCCGGATGGCCCCCGGCGGCGGTCGCCCAGCTGCCGGTCCAGCCGGTCGCGGGGGCGCGCACGGCGAGCGCGAACACATGCATCGCGGGCGCCTGCGGCAGCCGTACCGAGGCGACCTCGCGCCCGGCCGCGAGGGGCACCGTCACGACGTACAGCCGGGGCTGTTGGGCGAGCGGGCCGCCGGGTGTGTTGAGGCGCGTCAGGGCGACCGCCTTCGTGGCGAGCGGGCCGGTGCGCCAGTCGGGGGCGGTGAGGGCGTACGCGGACCGGGTGCCGTCGGCGTAGGTGACGGCACCGGCGCCGGTCACGTCGGTGCCGCCCGTGCCGGCCACCAGGAAGGCGAGGGCGTCGCCATGGCCCCGCAGCCGCACCTCCTGCCCGGCGGCCCGTACGTTGTCCGGGGCGCCGCCCCGGCCGGGCCAGGTCAGCTCGGCACCCTGAACGGTGAGCGCGCGGCCCGGTGTCCAGCCGGCGGCGGCGAGGGCCTGCGCGGACAGCGAGGCGCCCGAGCCGTCGAAGTCGGCCTCGGCGGGCCGGGTGTCGTCGCTGACGGCCGTGTTGTCGAAGAGCCGTTCCAGCGGTTGGGGGCCGGGTCCGCGGGCGGTGGCCGCGTGCGCCGGGATGCCGGGCACCAGCATGGTGAAGAGGGCCAGGACGACGGCGGAACTCCACCTGCGTCGGCGCACCTTCGACTCCTCCCGGTCACGACCGCACATGACTTCGGACGCGTGGTTCCGCTGAGACGCGTGACGCACCGAGAACGTAGGGAGGCAGCGGTGACCCGTCAACGCGCCATGCGCGAACTCGGCGTGAACTCGACCCGAATCGGCGGTCCGCGCGCCTGTGGTGCGTTCGGCCGTGCGAATGACACGCTGGAGGTATGAAGATCCCTTTTCTGGGCGGCCGGCCGGAGAAACGCGGAGCCGTCGACCCCGAGGGCATCGCCGAACTCCTCGCCGAGTGCGAGCTGTTGAGGTCCCTCGCCTCCCGCGCGGGAGTGCGACTGGACGACAGTGCCGAGTCGTTGGAGGCGCTCGACCAGTTGCTGCCGCGCTGGCGGGACGACGCGGAGATCCTGCCGTGGCTCGGCAACGACGCGGGGCTCTACCTGGGCACGGTCCTCGTGCGCACGGTGCGGGGGGCCGCCTGGATGATCCGGCCCGACGGCCAGCCGGTCGTACGGCTCGCCTCTGGACGGGAGTTCGACGTCGTGGCCGCCGGGCACGAGTGGGCGGGCAACGGGGTTCCCGAACTGTCGCAGTGGTACGGGGAGGCGGCCGAGACGTAAGGCTTTGACCTGCGCTTCCGGATAAGAGCGGCGTAAATACGGCTTATGCCCGAAAAGTGCGTGTCGTGCGTCGAGTCCCCTCCGGCCTGGATAGTTTGCGGCCACCGCATCACAGCTGAAGAGGACTGGGGCTGGGCATGACCGGCGATCCGATGGCCGAACCGCGTGACGTCGACACATACGAAGGCGAGCCGCCCGTACGGGAGGGCGGCGCGGGCGTGGTCAAGGGGGTTTTCCCTCACCGCGATCCACGCCCGCCGCGACCTCGACTACGATGATTCGTCCGTCCCCAGGGCCATGGAGGTGGCCCCGGCCGCGACCAGGGACGCTGCTGCCGGGTGGGGAACCCCCCACGGCCCCGGGACCACGGGGCGGCAGGGGGCAGCAGTCACAGAGCCATACCCGCCCGGCGCCGGCCGGAGATCACTGCTCGCGCAGGGGGATCGACACGTACGACGGGTCGTCCGCCGGTGAGGAGAAGGTCAGCCGCGCGCCGGACGGGTTGTGCTCGATGTAGAGCGGGTCGACCGTGTCGACGACCAGGGCGAGGCGGTGCCCGGCCGGGACGTCCCAGGCCGTGGAGTACAGCTCCAGGTCCAGACCGAACGGCTGCCCGGGCGTGCGCCCGTGGAAGGTGTACGGCGCGTTGCTGACCAGCTTGCCGAGGCCGAGCGGGCCCACGTCGTACAGATAGGCGACGAGGGTGCCGCTCTCCTCGGTCGGGGTGACGGTGGTGTGCAGCTTCGCCGTCCCCCGGATGTGCTGTGCCGTCGGGTACTTGGCGGACTGCCAGACGGCCGCCCAGCGCCGAGGGAGGAGCGGGATCGAGGCCATCGGGGGCAGATGGGCCACCTGGTCGAGGATGCTGGAGAGGAACACGACGCCGCCGTCCGCGCCGGAGTCGACGTTGGTCCGGATGGTGGTCGAGCCGCCGAGGGAGATCTTGCGTTCGGTGGCGGCGACGGACTTCCAGTCCGGGTATCCCTCGTAGCCGCCGGTGGAACGGGGCTTGAGCTGGACGGGTGGTTCGCGGTCGATGCCGTTGTCCTCGCCCCGCAGATGCCGGTCGAACCAGCGCTCGGTGTCCTTCCAGACGTCGTTGGGCACCCCGAGCAGGCCCGTGATCTCCGGGGTGGCGTGGTCGCCGGGGCGCATCTCCAGGCGCTTGGGGCCCGTCAGCTTCTCGTAGAAGTCCGCGTACTGGTTGGGCGGGAAGATGGTGTCGCCCCAGGCGTTGGCCAGCATGACCGCGGTGCCGCTGTCGTTCAGCTGGTCCACATAGGTCGCGGCCGAACGTTTCTTCCCCCAGTCGATCAGGTCCTGTTCCCGGGACAGGTCGGAGGTGTAGAAGTCGTGGAAGATTCCCTTGAGTTCCGCGCTCTCGCGTCCGGTGACGCGGCCCGCGCCGTCCAGCAGGGCGCCCGCCTGCACATGCTGGGTGCGGCCGGAGTAGATCGAGCCGATCAGGTCGGCCCAGCCGCTGAGGGCGGCGACCGCCCGGACCCGCTTGTCGTGCGCGGCGGCGAGCAGGCTGATCCCGGCCCCGTACGACACGCCCGCCATGCCGATGTGCCGCGGGTCGGCCGGGGTGTTGGCCAGGGCCCAGTCGATGACCTTGGAAGCGTCGGCTATGTCCGGTGGCCCGGCGACTTCTATCTCACCGCCCGACTGCCAGAAGCCGCGGACGTTGTAACTGACCACGATGTAGCCCGAGTCGGCGAGCTTCTGCGCCTGCGCGAAGTACTGGACCTGGGGCAGGCCCCAGCTCGTGGGCAGGACGAGCAGCGGGTGGCGGCTCCCGGCGGAGGCGCCGGACGGCGTGACGACGTTGGCCTTCAGCGTGATGCCGCCGTCGCCGGTGATGTCCACGAACCGGACGCCGTTCGGGGCCGCCTGGGCCGCCGGGGCGGACCCGAGGGCGCCACCGGCGACGAGGGTCGCGGCGACGATGCCCACGGCGGTCGTGCGCGGGGCAGGGCGTTGGATTCCCACGGGTCACTCCTCACTGGTTGCGTGCAAAGTGACCCGACGGTAACCGCGGCCGTTTACCGTAAGTAACCCGTCGGTAAGTTACGTGCCAGTAACGATTAATGGAATGTGATGTACCTCAAGAGGCGCGGTGGCTATTGCGCGCAGGCGCGGGGGTGGGCAACGCCGTCTGTGCCGCCCGCGTGACGTCGGCGACCAGCTCGACCACGTCCGGCCCGTACGCCTGGGAGTTGACTATCTTCAGCAGCAGCACGAACGAGCCGTTGCCGTGCTTGCGCGACAGTCGCTCGTGGTTGCGGGCGAGATAACGGGTGGCCGCCTGATTGGTGATGGCGGTCTGACCGCAGAACAGGAAGACGGGGCGCGGCCCCTGGCTCTGGCCGACGGTGATCCGGGCGAGCAGCGCGTACTCCTCCTTGCCGGGTTCCACCTGGTAGCGCTCCGAGCCGATCTGGAACGACCCCCGCTCCGGGCCCGGTTCGGCGTCCGTGTTCACCCGCACCCCCGGCAGCAGCGAGGTGAGATGCGCGGCCATACGGCGGTTGGAGGCCGGCCCTCCCACGCAGAACTCGGTGCGCTCGCCGAAGCCCTGCCGCGCCGCGTCGTGCGGGATGATCTGCGCGTGGGCATGGCAGTCCTTGATCAGGGCCGCGAGTTCGAGCAGGGCGAACACGTCGTAGCGCATCACCGTCAGCTCGGGGCCGCCCGCCCCGCGGTTGACCACGAGCAGCGATTCCGCGTTCTCGGGCAGGCCGAAGAACGCCTGCTTGCGGCGGAGTCTCCGCCTCCACAGATAGGTGCGGGCCAGCCAGCCGAGCGCGGCGCTGATACCGGCCGCGACCACGCCCAGGACGATGTTGCGCACGTCGTCATTCATGGGCGCGCATGGTAGCGGGCCGACACCGTTGGTACGTACCGGTGTTCGACACATGGCGTTCGCGTGACAGTCCTACGAGGGGGTCTGTCGGGACCCCGGGGATGCGGTTACGCTGCGCGGACAGCCCTGACTGGAGGTGCGGATGCGTCGCCGTGTCGCGCGGAAACTGTCGGTCCTGGCGGTCTCGGCCGCCGTGGTCTCGGTGGGGGCGGCGGCGCCGCCCGGCACCGGGGGCGCACGGCCCGTGGAGAAGGTGCCGGTGGCCGCCGGCTACGGCGGAGCGGTGGCCAGCGTCGACGCCGACGCCACCGCCGCCGGCATCGAGATCCTGCGCAAGGGCGGCAACGCGGTCGACGCCGCCGTCGCCACCGCCGCCGCGCTCGGCGTCACCGAGCCCTACTCGGCCGGTGTCGGCGGAGGCGGCTACTTCGTCTACTACGACGCCACGTCCCGTTCGGTGCGCACCCTCGACGGCCGGGAGACCGCGCCGCTCAGCGCCGACTCCGGACTGTTCCTGGAGAACGGCTCCGCGATCCCCTTCGCCGACGCCGTCACCAGCGGGCTGAGCGTCGGCACCCCCGGCACGGCCGCCACCTGGCAGAAGGCCCTGGACGCCTGGGGCAGCAAGCGCCTCGGCACGGTCCTGAAGCCGGCCGAACGGCTGGCCCGCGACGGCTTCACCGTCGACGAGACGTTCCGGTCGCAGACCGCCTCCAACGAGACGCGGTTCCGCTACTTCCCGGACACCGCCAAGCTGTTCCTGCCGAACGGCCGCCTGCCCGTCGTGGGTTCCACCTTCAAGAACCCCGACCTCGCCCGCACCTACGCCGAGCTGGCCCGCAAGGGCGTGGGCGAGCTGTACCGCGGCGACCTCGCGCGGGACATCGTACGGACGGTCAACACGCCGCCCGTCGACCCCGGTTCGGGCTGGAAGGCGCGGCCAGGCGACCTCACAGCGAAGGACCTCGCGACCTACCGCGTCCGGGCGCAGGCGCCGACGAAGACCACCTACCGCGGTCTCGGCGTCTACTCCATGGCGCCGTCCTCCTCCGGCGGCACGACCGTCGGGGAGGCCCTCAACATCCTGGAGCGGACCGACCTCTCCCGCGCGAGCGACGTCCGCTATCTGCACCGGTACATCGAGGCCAGCCGGATCGCCTTCGCGGACCGCGGCCGCTGGGTCGGCGACCCCGCCTTCGAGGACGTACCGACGAAGGAGCTGCTGTCGCAGCGGTACGCCGACTCACGGGCCTGCCTCATCAAGGACGACGCGGTGCTCACCAGCCCCGTCGCGCCCGGCGACCCCCGCCACCCCGCCGCCTGCGACGCGCGCGGCACGGCCGCCCCCACCACCTACGAGGGCGACAGCACCACCCACCTCACGGTGGCCGACAAGTGGGGCAACGTCGTGTCCTACACGCTCACCATCGAGCAGACCGGCGGCAGCGGCATCACGGTGCCCCGCCGCGGCTTCCTGCTGAACAACGAGCTGACCGACTTCTCCTTCGCCCCGGCGAGCCCCGCCGTCCACGACCCGAACCTGCCGGGCCCGGGCAAGCGTCCGCGCTCCTCGATGTCCCCGACGATCGTCCTGGACGGGCACGGCAAGCCCGTCGTGGCGCTCGGATCGCCCGGCGGAGCCACCATCATCACCACCGTGCTGCAGACGCTCACCGGCTTCCTCGACCGGGGGCTGCCGCTCGTCGACGCGATCGCCGCGCCCCGCGCCAGCCAGCGCAACGCGGCCACCACCGAACTGGAACCGGGCCTGTACGACAGCCCGTCGCGTGCCCGCCTGGAGGCCATCGGGCATGCCTTCCGGCTCAACCCGGAGATCGGCGCGGCCACCGGTGTGCAGCGGCTGCCGGACGGCCGGTGGCTGGCCGCCGCCGAGAAGGTCCGGCGCGGCGGCGGCTCCGCGATGGTGGTGCGCCCGGCGCGCTGACGCCGGGCGCGAGGCTCACAACTCGGGTGCGGGCGGCAGTTCCTCCGTGCGGAAGTCCAGCCGCCCGTCCGCCACGTCCACGGTGACCCGGCCGCCCTCGCCGATCCGGCCGTCGAGCAGCAGCCGGGAGAGCTGGTTGTCGACCTCCCGCTGGATGGTGCGGCGCAGCGGGCGGGCGCCGTACTCGGGCTGGTAGCCGCGCTCGGACAGCCAGTCCACGGCCGCGTCGGTGAAGTCGACGGTGACGCCCTGGGCGTGCAGCATCCGGCGGGTCTTGTCCAGCATCAGGTTGGTGATGCTCGTCAGCTGCTCGGTGGTGAGCTGGCGGAAGACGACGATCTCGTCGATCCGGTTGAGGAACTCGGGCCGGAACTGCTGGCGCAGCGGGCGCAGGATGCGCTCGGTGCGGGCGTCCTCGTCGGCCTGCCCGTCGCCCGAGCCGAAGCCGATCCCGGTGCCGCCCCTGCTGATCGCCTCCGAGCCGAGGTTGCTGGTCATCACGATGACCGCGTTGGTGAAGTCCACCGTGCGGCCCTGCGAGTCGGTGAGCCGGCCGTCGTCGAGCACCTGGAGCAGGATGTTGAAGACGTCCGGGTGGGCCTTCTCGATCTCGTCGAGCAGCAGCAGCGAGTACGGGTGCCGCCGCACCACCTCGGTGAGCTGGCCGGCCTCCTCGTGCCCGACGTATCCGGGCGGGGCGCCGATCAGCCGGCTGACGGTGTGCCGTTCCTGGTACTCGCTCATGTCGAGCCGGACCATGCGGTCCTCGCTGCCGAACAGCGCCTCGGCGAGCGCCCGGGCCAGCTCGGTCTTGCCGACGCCGGTCGGGCCGAGGAACAGGAAGCTGCCGATCGGCCGGTCCGGGCTCGCGAGGCCGGCCCGTGAGCGCAGCACGGCGTCGGAGACCACGCGCACCGCCTCGTCCTGGCCGACCACCCGCTCGTGCAGATGCTCCTCCAGACCGAGCAGCCGGTCCTTCTCCTCCTCGGTGAGGCTGCTCACCGGGATGCCGGTCTGCCGGGACACCACCTCGGCGATGTTCTCCGTGGTGACCGTCAGATGCATGCCCTCGTCGACCTCGACGTCACCGCCGGCGTCCGCGATGCGCTGCTTCAACTCGACGATCCGGTCCCGCAGATGCGTCGCCTGCTCGTACTGCTCGTCGGCGACGGCCTGGTCCTTGTCGCGGGTCAGCTGCTCGACCTCGCGCTCCATGGCCCGCACGTCCGTGCCCTTGGTCCGTGAGCGCAGCCGGACGCGGGCGCCCGCCTGGTCGATCAGGTCGATCGCCTTGTCGGGCAGCCGGCGGTCGGTGAGATAGCGGTCGGACAGCTCCACGGCGGCCACCAGCGCCTCGTCGCTGTAGCGGACCTGGTGGTGGGCCTCGTAGCGGTCGCGCAGGCCGCGCAGGATCTCGACGGCGTCCGCGGTGGTCGGCTCGGGGACGAGGATCGGCTGGAAGCGGCGGGAGAGCGCGGCGTCCTTCTCGATCCTGCGGTACTCCTCCAGCGTGGTCGCGCCGACGATGTGCA
Organism: Streptomyces sp. NPDC059852; assembly: GCF_042731455.1. Classification (NCBI taxonomy): domain Bacteria; kingdom Bacillati; phylum Actinomycetota; class Actinomycetes; order Kitasatosporales; family Streptomycetaceae; genus Streptomyces; species Streptomyces sp. NPDC059852. Next base: position 92,194 of record NZ_JBHWJK010000011.1, read on the forward strand.
GCTCGCCGCGGGCCAGCGCCGGCTTGAGGATGTTGCCGGCGTCCATGGCGCCGCCCTCGCCGCCGCCTCCGGCGCCGACGACGGTGTGCAGCTCGTCGATGAAGACGATGAGCCGGTCGGAGTTGGCGCGGATCTCGTCCACGATGGTGGTGAGGCGCTCCTCGAAGTCGCCCCGGTAGCGGGTGCCCGCGACGACACCGGTGAGGTCCATCGCGATCACCCGGCGGCCGCTGAGCACGTCCGGCACGTCCCCGTCGGTGATCCGCTGGGCCAGGCCCTCCACGATCGCGGTCTTGCCGACGCCGGCGTCACCGATGAGCACCGGGTTGTTCTTGCCGCGCCGGGAGAGCACCTCGACGGTCTGCTCGATCTCCTCGTCGCGCCCGATGACCGGGTCGATCCGGCCCTGCCGGGCGAGGTCGGTCAGATCACGGCCGTACTTGTCGAGAGTGGGCGTGCCCGTGTCGACGCGCGGCCGCTGGTCGGTGCCCGGCCGGGGCTGCGCCGCCTCCGGGGTGTCGGGGGGCCCGCCGGTCGGGGCGAAGCGGGCCGCGTTCAGGATGTGCCCGGCGGCCGAGTCGGGGTTCGCGGCGAGGGCGCTGAGCACGTGCTCCGGGCCGATGTACCCGGCGCCGCGCGTCCTGGCCAGGTCGTGTGCGTCCAGCAGCGCCCGCTTGGCGGCCGGCGTGAGGGAGAGCGAGGTGGGCGGCGGGACCTCGCCCGGCGGATGCTGGACGGGTCCCGAGCGCTCGTCGATCTCCGTGGCGAGGGAGTCGGGGTCCGCGCCCGCCCGGCTGAGCAGACTCCGGGTCGGCTCGGCGGACAGGGCGGCCCGCAGGAGGTGCTGGGTGTCCAGGTCCCTGCTGCCGTGCTCGGCCGCGTACTGGGCGGCCCCCCTCACCAGCTCCCGGGCCGGCTGGCTGAGCAGCCGTCCGATGTCGATCTGGCGGGGCCCCGGTCGCGGTCCGCCGAAGAAGCGGGCGAGGAATTCTCCGAAGGGGTCGTAGTCGTCCGGACCACTGAAGCCACTGGTCATGGGCGTTCCCATCCGGCGTCCCTGCGCGGGCAGGGTCGCCCTCGCTGATCGACTGCCGGAGTCGGGTAACCCCGGCGGGCGCCGGTTACACCTGGCCGCGTTCGTAGAACACCTTCGCACGATCGATGGGCGGGGGCACCTCCAGCCGGTGCCGTGGGGGTACCCCCGCGGCGGGGCCGGGGCGTGTTCCGAAAGTCCGCTTCCGGAACACGCCCCGGGTCAGCGTGCCGTGAGGATGCGCGGGCCGTCCGCGGTGATCGCGACGGTGTGCTCGGCGTGGGCGGCGCGGGACCCGTCGTTCGTCCGCAGGGTCCAGCCGTCCGGGGCCGCGTGGTACTCGTCGCGGCCGCCCGCGGTGACCATCGGTTCGATCGCGAGGACCAGGCCGTGCCGCAGCGGCATGCCCCGGCCCGGCCGGCCCTCGTTCGGCACGGACGGGTCCTCGTGCATCCGGCGGCCGATGCCGTGCCCGCCGAAGCCGTCCGGGACGCCGTACCCCGCCGACCGGCACACCGAGCCGATCGCGTGCGCGATGTCGCCGATGCGGTTGCCGACGACGGCCGCCTCGATGCCGGCCGCCAGGGCCCGCTCCACCGTCTCGATCAGCCGGACGTCGGCGGGGCGCGGGGTGCCGACGACGAAGCTGATCGCCGAGTCGCCGGCCCAGCCGCCCAGCTGGGCGCCGCAGTCGATGGAGACCAGGTCCCCGTCGCGCAGCCGGTAGCCGTCCGGGACGCCGTGCACGATCGCGTCGTTGACCGAGGCGCAGATGACCGCGGGGAAGGGCACGGGCGCGAAGGAGGGGCGGTACCCGAGGAAGGGCGACGTCGCGCCGGCCTCCCGGAGCACCCCGCGTGCCACCTCGTCCAGCTCCAGCAGGGACACGCCCACGTCGGCTGCCTCACGCACCGCGGTGAGCGCCCGGCCCACCACCTGCCCCGCGACCCGCATCTCGTCGATCGCCGTGTCCGTCTTCAGTTCCACCATGCCAATTACTATACCGGTATTTGAATGGGGTCCGGGTGGGAGGGGTGCGACAGGGGAGCGGTATTAGAATGGGCGCCATGGTGCGCACCCCTCTCACGCCAGAAGAGCGCGAACGCGGCGAGCGGCTCGGCCGGTTGCTCCGCGAGGCCCGCGGCGACCGCAGCATGCCGGAGATCGCGGCGAGGGCCGGCGTCTCGGCCGAGACCCTGCGGAAGATCGAGACGGGACGCGCCCCCACCCCCGCCTTCTTCACCGTGGCCGCGCTCGCGACGGCCCTCGGCCTGTCCATGGACGACCTGGTCGGCCGGTGCGCGCCCGAGGACGGCGCCGAGGCCGCGGCCTGACGCCTCCGTCACCCTCCGGTGGGGCGAGCGCACACCGCGTCCCGCCGGAAAACTCCCCGTAGCGCGTTCGTAACACGACTGGTGTTGCCTGACGGACCGGAGTGTTCCGGTCTGGCGGGAGTTGGGCGATGTCGGTGGAACAACTCCCGGCCGCGGTCCGGGAGTTCGCGAACTGTCTGGACGGGCTTCTGGCACGCCTCGACCAGGGCGGCGGCTGGTGCGGGGTGTTCTGGGAACGCGACCCGGAGGGCATGCGCGCCTGCCTCGACGGCCGCGAGGTGCCGCCCTGGGACGTCATGGAGTCCCTGCTCGGCGACCTCGCCGCCCGGTACGGCACGGACGCCGCGGCCCCCTACGCCGAACAGGCCCGCGCGCTGCACACCGCCGCCGTCGCCGCCCAGGATGCCCGGCCCGGCGGACGCGACGCCCTCGGCGACCGCCTCGACGTCATGCTCCGCGAACAGCGGTACGCCGCCGAACGCCGTACGGCCCTGGAGCACGCCCTCGCCTCCGCGACGACCCGGGCCCAGGCCGACGCCCTGCGCCTGGACCTCGCCTGGGCCCGCGACGACCACGCACGCGCGAGCGCCCGCTGCGAGGAGCTGCGCCGCCGCATGGCGGCCCTCGACCACCGCGACCAGCCCCCGCGCGGCCACATCCCCGCAGCGGAGCCGGACGGGGCTGCCTTACAGCCGGACGAACCCACGGGTGGGCGTTCCCCCGACCCCGCCCCGACCGTCCCCAAGCAGCGCAGACGCCGCCGGGGCGGCGCCCGGTTCGCCGGGGCCGCCGAGGAGGACACCGGCCCCGTCGCCGTACCGCCGGCCATCGAGGAGCCGCTGCCCGCGCCGGCCGCCGGCGGGCGCGGAACACCGCGGGGCGCCCGGTTCGCCGGCGTCGCCGAGGAGCCGCCCGGGGCCCCGCCCCGGCCGGCAGCCGGGGAACTCGGTGCGGCCGACCGCGAGGACGTCCTCGCCACGGTGGAGGCGCTGCGGCGGCTGCGCGGCGCCGGACGCACCGGCGAGGCGCACGCCCTGCTCGTGGAGATCGCCTACTGGCCCGCCGTCCGCTTCCCGCTGCTCGCCGCCGAGATGCGGCACGCCGGGCTCGCCGCCGACTGGGCGACCCTGCTGTGGGAGGCGGCCTCCCTGCCCGCCGACCGCCTGGTGGCCGCCGCCGACGCCCTGACGGCCGCCGGACACGCCGAGGACGGGCAGCGCATCCTGCGGGAGGGCGTGGTGCGGCCCGCGCCCGAGACAGGGCGTGCCGTGCTGGGCCTGGCCGCCGAGGGACGGCACCGGGAGGTCCGGGTGCTGCTCGACGCGTACGTCCGCGTCCGCACCCCGGAGGAGGCCGCCCGCAGCGCCGTCGCCGACCCCGGGATGCTGGTGCCGCTGCTGCTGGACGCGGCCCGGGGCGTCTCCGACGAGCGGTACTGGGACCTGGTCCACGCCCTGCGGGTCGCGGGCTTCACCGCCTGACCGGGAGGGCCGGACCCCACCCGCCGCATCCCTCCCACCGGCCCCATCCGTCACCCTCAGGAGTGTGAAACGAGATGGAGTCAGCGGGTTAACGACGATGGTCTTGGCAAGGCTGTTCCAGGGGCTTACTTTCGAGCCTCTACGGCCCCCTCTACGGGCGTAGAGGCTCTGACGTCCCGTCGAAGGAGCAGCTCATGGCCAACGTCGTTCGTGCCGCTCTGGTCCAGGCCACCTGGACCGGCGACACCGAGTCCATGGTGGCGAAACACGAGGAGCACGCCCGGGAGGCGGCCCGCCGGGGCGCGAAGATCATCGGCTTCCAGGAGGTCTTCAACGCTCCGTACTTCTGCCAGGTCCAGGAGCCGGAGCACTACGCCTGGGCCGAGCCGGTCCCCGACGGGCCGACCGTACAGCGGATGCGGGACCTCGCCCGCGAGACCGGCATGGTGATCGTCGTACCCGTCTTCGAGGTCGAGCAGTCCGGCTTCTACTACAACACCGCGGCCGTGATCGACGCCGACGGAACCTTCCTCGGCAAGTACCGCAAGCACCACATCCCCCAGGTCAAGGGCTTCTGGGAGAAGTACTACTTCAAGCCCGGCAACCTCGGCTGGCCGGTCTTCGACACCGCCGTCGGCAAGGTCGGCGTCTACATCTGCTACGACCGGCACTTCCCGGAGGGCTGGCGCCAACTCGGCCTGAACGGCGCCCAGCTGGTCTACAACCCGTCCGCCACCCACCGGGGCCTGTCCTCCTACCTCTGGCGTCTGGAGCAGCCCGCGGCGGCCGTCGCCAACGAGTACTTCGTCGCCGCGATCAACCGCGTCGGCGTCGAGGAGTACGGCGACAACGACTTCTACGGGACGTCGTACTTCGTCGACCCGCGCGGACAGTTCGTCGGCGAGGTCGCCGGCGACAAGGCGGAGGAACTCCTCGTCCGCGACCTCGACTTCGACGTCATCGAGGAAGTGCGGCAGCAGTGGGCGTTCTACCGCGACCGCCGCCCCGACGCCTACGAAGGGCTGGTGCAGCCGTGACCAAGGACCTGCTGGGACGCCACCACGCCGTCCTGCCCGACTGGCTCGCCCTCTACTACGAGGAGCCGCTGGAGATCACCCACGGCGAGGGCCGCCACGTCTGGGACGCCGACGGCAACCGCTACCTCGACTTCTTCGGCGGCATCCTCACCACGATGACCGCGCACGCCCTGCCCGAGGTCACCAAGGCGATCAGCGAGCAGGCCGGCCGCATCCTGCATTCCTCCACCCTCTACCTCAACCGGCCCATGGTCGAACTCGCCGAGCGCATCGCCGAGTTGAGCGGCATCCCGGACGCCCGTGTCTTCTTCACCACCTCCGGCACCGAGGCCAATGACACCGCGCTGCTGCTCGCGACCACCTACCGCCGCAGCAACACCGTCCTCGCGATGCGCAACAGCTACCACGGCCGCTCCTTCAGCGCCGTCGGCATCACCGGCAACCGCGGCTGGTCGCCCACCTCGCTGTCCCCGCTGCAGACGCTCTACGTGCACGGCGGCGTGCGCACCCGCGGCCCGTTCGCGCACCTCGACGACGAGGCGTTCATCGCCGCCTGCGTCGCCGACCTCAAGGACGTCCTCGGGCACACCCGGCCGCCCGCCGCGCTGATCGCCGAACCGGTCCAGGGCGTCGGCGGCTTCACCTCCGGACCCGACGGCCTGTACGCCGCCTTCCGCGAGGTGCTCGCCGAACGCGGCGTCCTGTGGATCGCCGACGAGGTGCAGACCGGCTGGGGCCGCACCGGCGACCACTTCTGGGGCTGGCAGGCGCACGCCCGCTCCGGCCCGCCCGACATCCTCACCTTCGCCAAGGGCATCGGCAACGGCATGTCCATCGGCGGGGTCGTCGCCCGCGCCGAGGTCATGAACTGCCTGGACGCCAACAGTATCTCCACCTTCGGCGGCACCCAGATCACCATGGCGGCCGGCCTGGCCAACCTGGCGTATCTGCTGGAGCACGACCTGCAGGGCAACGCCCGGCGGGTCGGCGGGCTGCTGCGGGAGCGGCTGCGGGGCGTCGCCGCCCAGGTGCCCCACGTACGGGAGGTCCGCGGGCGCGGTCTGATGCTGGGCATCGAACTGACCCGGCCCGGCACCGACGAGGCCGACCCGGCGGCCGCGTCCGCCGTGCTGGAGGCGGCCCGCGCCGGCGGCCTGCTCATCGGCAAGGGCGGCGGCCACGACACCAGTGCCCTGCGCATCGCCCCGCCGCTCACGCTCACCGTGGCCGAGGCCGAGGAGGGCGCCGCGATCCTGGAGAGCGCCCTGCGGAGCCTGTAGCGGGCGCCGCCCGGACCCCCGAGCGAGGGAACACCGTCATGACCACCACCCCGGAGCCCTGGGACGTCCTCCAGCCCGCGCTGTCGGTCCGTCAGGTCCTCACGCTGGAGCGGGTGCTGGCCGGCGAGCCCGAGGTGGTGGCCGCGGCCGGCCGGCTCGACCGGCCGGTGCGCTGGGTGCACGTCGCCGAGGCCCCGGACGTCGGCGTGATGCTCAGCGGCGGCGAGATGGTGCTGACCACCGGGGTGCTTCTCGCCGGGGACGAGGAGAAGCAGGCCGAGTACGTCCGCTCGCTGCACCGGGCGGAGGCCGCCGCCCTCGTCCTGGGCCTCGGCCGCGCGTTCCCCGCCCCGCCCGCCGTGATGCGCCGGGCCGCCGAGCGGTGCGGGCTGCCCATGATCGTCCTGCACCGGCCCTTCCCGTTCGCCGAGCTGACCGAGGAGGTCCAGTCCCGTCTGGTGCGGCGCAAGTTCGCCGCCGTCAGCCTCTCGGAGTCGGTGCGGACCGCGCTGACCGCGCTCATCACCGGCGGGGCCCCGCTACAGAGCCTGCTCGACGAGATCGCCTCCCACAGCGCCTGCCCCGTCGTCCTCACCAACCTCGCCCACCGCGTCCTCGCCACCGCGGGGGAGCGGTCCGCCGTGGACGACGTGCTGCGCGACTGGGAGCGCATCGCCCGCCAGGCATGGGGGCACCTCCCAGGCCGTTCAGGCTCCGGGGGAGGCGGCGAGGGCGACGGGTGGATCCGTGCCGAACTCGGCGGACGCGGGGAGCGCTGGGGCCGGCTCGTGCTGTGCGGGTACCGCGGCGACACGGCCACCGGGCGGCTGCTGGCCGACCGCGCCGCCGAGGCGGTCGTCCTGCACCGGATGCTCGGCGGCACCGCCGCGCACAGCTGGGAGGAGCAGTCCGCGCAGAGCCTGCTCACCGACCTGGTCAGCGGCGTCGTCCCGGCCCGTCAGCTGCTGCCCCGCGCACGGGCCGCCGGACTGCCCGTCAACCGGCGGACGTTCGTCCCGCTCGTCGTACGCGACGGTGAGCCCGCCCGGCTGGAACGGGTGCTGCGCCTGCTGGGGCTGTCCGGGATCGTCGCCGAACTCGCCGACGGGGCGACCGCCGTGCTGCTCAGCCTCGCCCGCGACCAGGACGCCGGGGTGCTCGCCGCCAACTTCGCGGCCCGGGTGCGCAAGGAGGCGGGCGACGAGCGGACCGTCGTGGCCGCCGCCGACGCCCGGACCGTGTGGGACGAGGTGCCCAGCGGACTGCGCGAGGCCCAGCACGTGGCGGACGCCGTCGCCGACTCCTCCGCGGCCCTCGACCTGCCCGCCGTCGTCCGGCTGCGGGACGTCCATCTGCGCGGTCTGATCCGGCTGCTCCGGGACGACCCGCAGGTGCAGTCGTTCGCCGAACGCGAGCTGGACGGGCTGCTGTGCGGCCCGACGAGGACCTGCTCGCCGTCCTGCGCACGTACCTCGCCACCGGCCGCAACAAGTCCCGCACCGCCCAGCTCCACCATGTCTCGCGGCCCGCGCTGTACCGCCGTCTGGAGGCGATACAGACCCGGCTCGGGGTCGACCTCGACGACTTCGAGCAGGCCGCCTCGGTGCACATCGCACTCCTCGCGCATGACGCGCAACACGGTTGAAACATGCAATGACCTGGGAAAACGGCGGTGAAACATGGGCCCACGACAGCGTGACACCGTGGTACGCGCCACGCCCGCAGACGTGACACGGTGCCACTCAAAGCCGATCGCCGGGCTTCCTACGCTCGCTGCACACCGAGCGACCGGAGGTCCCGATGAGCCCAGTGATCCGCGCCGCCCTCTTCCAGACCGCCTGGACCGGCGACAAGGAGTCGATGATCCAGGTGCACGAGCAGGCGGTCCGGGACGCGGCCGCCCAGGGCGCCCAAGTGCTCTGCTTCCAGGAGCTGTTCTACGGCCCGTACTTCTGCCAGGTGCAGGACAAGGCGTTCTACGAGTACGCCGAGCAGGTGCCCGAGGGCCCGATCGTCCGCCGCTTCCAGGACCTCGCCCGCGAGCTGGGCATCGTCCTGATCCTGCCCGTGTACGAGGAGGAGCAGCCCGGGGTCCTCTACAACACGGCCGCCGTGATCGACGCGGACGGCTCGTACCTCGGCAAGTACCGCAAGCACCACATCCCGCAAGTGCCGGGCTTCTGGGAGAAGTTCTACTTCCGGCCGGGCAACCTGGGCTGGCCCGTCTTCGACACGGCCGTCGGCCGGATCGGCGTCTACATCTGCTACGACCGGCACTTCCCCGAGGGCTGGCGGGCACTGGGGCTGGCCGGTGCCGAGATCGTCTTCAACCCGTCGGCGACCTCGCGCGGACTCTCCCGATACCTCTGGCAGTTGGAGCAGCCCGCGGCGGCCGTCGCCAACGAGTACTTCGTCGGCGCGATCAACCGGGTGGGCGTCGAGGACCTGGGCGACAACGACTTCTACGGCACCACGTACTTCGTGGACCCCGAGGCGCAGTTCGTGGGCGAGGTCGCGAGCGACAAGGAGACCGAACTCGTCGTGCGCGACCTGGACATGGCGAAGCTCCGCGAGGTCCGCGACCGCTGGCAGTTCTTCCGGGACCGCCGGCCCGACGCCTACGGACCGATCACCGCCCCGTAAGACCCAGCGCCGAGCACGGTAGGAGAGGGAGAATGAGCAGCCGTACCGTCATCCGCGGCGGTCTCGTCATCACCGCGTCCGACGAGATGCACGCCGACGTCCTGATCGAGGACGGCCGGATCGCCGCCCTCGCCGCGAGCGGCACCCCGGCCGCCGGGGCCTGGACCGCCGACCGGACCATCGACGCCACCGGCAAGTACGTCATCCCGGGCGGCGTCGACGTCCACACCCACATGGAGCTGCCGTTCGGCGGCACCTTCGCCTCCGACACCTTCGAGACCGGCACCCGGGCCGCCGCCTGGGGCGGCACGACCACCATCGTGGACTTCGCCGTGCAGAGCGTGGGCCACACCCTGCGCGAGGGCCTGGACGCCTGGCACGCCAAGGCGGAGGGCAACTGCGCGATCGACTACGGGTTCCACATGATCGTCTCCGATGTGAACGAGGAGACGCTCAAGGAGATGGATCTGCTGGTGGAGGAGGGAGTCACGTCGTTCAAGCAGTTCATGGCGTATCCCGGTGTCTTCTACTCCGACGACGGCCAGATCCTGCGCGCCATGCAGCGCTCCGCCGAGAACGGCGGGCTGATCATGATGCACGCCGAGAACGGCATCGCCATCGACGTCCTCGTCGAGCAGGCGCTGGCCCGCGGCGAGACCGACCCCCGCTACCACGGTGAGGTGCGCAAGGCCCTGCTGGAGGCGGAGGCCACCCACCGCGCCATCAAGCTCGCCCAGGTCGCGGGCGCACCGCTGTACGTCGTGCACGTCTCGGCGACGGAGGCGGTCGCGGAACTCGCGAGGGCGCGCGACGACGGGCTGAACGTCTTCGGCGAGACCTGCCCGCAGTATCTGTTCCTGTCCACCGACAACCTGGCGGAGCCGGACTTCGAGGGCGCGAAGTACGTGTGCTCGACGCCGCTGCGGCCCAAGGAGCATCAGGCACAGCTCTGGAAGGGGCTGCGGACCAACGACCTCCAGGTCGTCTCCACCGACCACTGCCCGTTCTGCTTCGTCGGCCAGAAGGAGCTGGGGCGCGGGGACTTCTCGAAGATCCCCAACGGCCTGCCGGGCGTCGAGAACCGGATGGACCTGCTGCACCAGGCGGTGGTCGACGGGCACATCTCGCGCCGCCGCTGGATCGAGATCGCCTGCGCGACACCGGCCCGGATGTTCGGGATGTACCCGAAGAAGGGCACCCTCGCGCCGGGCGCGGACGCGGACGTCGTGATCTACGACCCGCACGCCGAGCAGGTCATGTCCGCCGAGACCCACCACATGAACGTCGACTACTCGGCGTACGAGGGCCGGCGGACCACCGGCCGGGTCGAGACGGTCCTCTCGCGCGGCGAGCCCGTCATCACCGAGCGGGAGTACACCGGCCGTGCCGGGCACGGTGTCTACACGCCCCGCTCCACCTGTCAGTACCTGAACTAGGAGCGGAGCACATGGACTTTGGACTCGTCCTGCAGACGGACCCGCCCGCCTCACGGGTCGTCGAGCTGATGCAGCGCGCCGAGGACAACGGGTTCACCCACGGCTGGACCTTCGACTCGGCCGTGCTGTGGCAGGAGCCGTTCGTCATCTACAGCCAGATCCTGGCGCAGACCCGGCACCTGAAGGTCGGCCCGATGGTCACCAACCCGGGCACCCGCACCTGGGAGGTGACCGCCTCGACCTTCGCCACGCTGAACGACATGTTCGGCAACCGCACGGTGTGCGGGATCGGCCGCGGCGACTCGGCGATGCGGGTGGCCGGGCGCAAGCCCAACACCCTGGCCCGGATCAGCGAGGCCATGAAGGTCATCCGGGCGCTCGGCAGCGGGCGGGAGGCCGACCTCGGCGGCGGCACGGTCGTCCGGTTCCCCTGGATCAAGCCGGGTGCCGAACTCCCGGTGTGGATGGCGGCGTACGGCCCGAAGGCACTGAAGATGACCGGTGAGGAGGCCGACGGGTTCATCCTCCAGCTGGCCGACCTCTATCTGACCGAGTACATGGTGAAGGCGGTCAAGGACGCGGCGGCCGCCGCGGGCCGCGACCCGTCCGAGGTGACGATCTGCGTCGCCGCCCCCGCCTACGTCACCGAGGACGACTCGCCCGGGGCGCTCGCCCACGCCCGTGAGCAGTGCCGCTGGTTCGGCGGGATGGTCGGCAACCACGTGGCCGACCTGGTCGCCAAGTACGGCGAGCACTCCTCGGCCGTCCCCGAGGAGCTGACCGACTACATCAAGGCCCGGCAGGGGTACGACTACTCCCACCACGGACGGGCCGACAACCCCGACACCGCCTTCGTCCCCGACGAGATCGTCGACCGGTTCTGTCTCGTCGGGCCGGTCGAGCGGCACATCGAGAAGCTGAACGCGCTGCGTGAGCTCGGCGTCGACCAGTTCGCCGTCTACGACATGCACGACGCGCAGGAAGCCGTGATCGACGCGTACGGCTCGTCGGTCATCCCCGCCGTCAACTCCTAGTCCTCCCCGGCGCGTTCGCAGTACGGCTGCACCCGACCCCCCACCCCTCGTCACCCTCCCCGCCGCTCCGGGGGGAGGGCGCTGGGGCCCCGCACGGCCTCTCCCGTCCCGCCCGATTGATTGGCCTGCCCATGACAGACACAGTCCCCACGGGGTCATCCATACCGCAGACCGCCCTCCCCGGCGGCCGCGTCGAACTCGCCCCCGAGGCGTTCCCCTCCGACAGCCCCTTCGCCAACGAGGACCTGCGTCCCGTCCCGGTCGCCGAGCGCAAGTGGACGACGTACAACTTCGCGGCGCTGTGGATCTCCATGGCGCACTGCATCCCCAGCTGGACCCTGGCCTCCGGCCTGGTCGCCCTCGGCATGGACTGGAAGCAGGCCGTCTTCACCATCGCCCTCGCCAACGTCATCGTGCTGCTGCCGATGCTGGCCACCGGGCACGCCGGACCCAAGTACGGCATCCCGTTCCCCGTCCTCGCGCGCGCCTCCTTCGGGCTGCGCGGCGCCAACATCCCGGCGATGATCCGCGCGGCCGTGGCCTGCGGCTGGTTCGGCATCCAGACCTGGATCGGCGGCAGCGGCATCTTCGCCCTCGGCTCCAAACTCACCGGCGGGCACTGGGAGAACGCCGGGCAGATCGCCGGCAACCCCTGGCCGCTGTGGCTGTGCTTCCTGCTGTTCTGGGCCGTGCAGATCGCCATCATCCACCGCGGTATGGACTTCCTGCGGCACTTCGAGAACTGGGCCGCGCCCTTCGTGATCGTCGGCGCGTTCGTGCTGCTGATCTGGATCGCCGTCAAGGCGGACGGCTTCGGCGCGCTGCTCGACCAGCCCTCCAAGCTCGGCTGGGGCGCCGACTTCTGGCCGGTCTTCTTCCCCTCCCTGATGGGCATGATCGGCTTCTGGGCCACGCTGTCCCTGAACATCCCCGACTTCACCCGCTTCGGCTCCAGCCAGCGCGCCCAGACCTGGGGCCAGTCGCTGGGCCTGCCCACCACCATGACCCTGTTCGCCGTCCTCGCCGTCCTGGTCACCTCCGGCTCCGAGGCGGTCTACGGCGAGGCGATCTGGGACCCGGTCGCGCTGGCCGCGAAGACCGACAGCGCCTTCGGTCTGCTGTTCGCGCTGGTCGTCGTCCTGATCGCCACCGTCTCGGTGAACATCGCGGCCAACGTCGTCTCCCCGGCGTACGACCTGGCGAACCTGGCCCCCAAACTCATCAACTTCCGTACGGGCGCGCTGATCACGGGTGTCGTCGGCATCCTGATCTTCCCGTGGAAGCTGATCTCCACGCCCGAGTTCTACATCTTCACCTGGCTCGGCGTCGTCGGTGGTCTGCTCGGCACGGTCGCCGGCATCCTCATCGCCGACTACTGGATCGTGCGCCGCACGGTCCTGCACCTCGCGGACCTGTACACCCCCGGCGGACGCTACTGGTACTCGTCCGGCTGGAACTGGCGGGCCATCGCCGCCTTCCTGGTGGGCGGTGTCCTCGCGGTCGGCGGCTCGTACTCCGGGGTGGGCGCCGACGGCAGCCGGAACGGGCCGTTCCCGGCCGACGGACTGATCCCGTTCCTCAAGCCGCTCGCCGACTACGGCTGGGCGGTGGGCCTGGCCACCTCGCTCGTGCTGTACGTCGTGCTGATGGGCGGCCGCAAGGAGCCCGCCGAGTCCTGACGAGTGCCGTGGCGGAGGACGGTCAGCCCTTGGGGCCGTCCTCCAGCGCGGCCACGGCCTCCTTGGCGGCCTTGATGGCGCCCTTGTTGATCTCGTCGGTGGCGGGTGCCTTCTTCGACTCGAAGTCGCTTCCGCTGTAGGTGACGGAGACCAGGGCGTTGGACGTCCGGACGATCACCACGCCCTCGCGGGTCTGCTGCTTGTCCTCGGTGGTGAGGTTCACGACGGAGTAGCCCGAGTCCCCGACGCCCGGGACCGCGCCGCCGCCGCTGCGGTCGGCGATCCGCCCCTTGTAGGAGTCCGCCGCCGCGTCCTCGGACTCCTGGATCTCGATGGACACGTCCAGCCAGCGGTACTGGTACCCCTTGAGGGCGTTCCAGGAGCAGGTGCGGCGCAGCGTCTTGTCGGTCGACGGTATCTCCTTGCCGGCCGTCTTCGCCCCCGGCACCAGCGCCTTGACCGACTTCGCGGAGAGGCTGCCGCAGGGCGAGGGGGCGGCGGTGTACGTCTTGGACGCGGCGGCCGTCGCGGGCGCGTCCGGCGACTCCTCCTCGGTCCGCTGCGCCGCCGTACGGTCCTCGGGGGCCGGCGTCGCGTCGGGTCCGGACGACAGCGCCCAGCCCGCCGTGGCGAGCACGACGACGGGCGACAGGCGCGCGGTGAGAGCGAGCGGCAAGGGAAGTGAACGCACGGCGCACTTTTCGTGGGGGACGGTGCGGAGGGGGTCCGCACAGCGGACGGGACGCCAGTGTCACACGACTCTCCGTGAGGCGGAAGGGTCAACTCGCTCCGTGCCGACGCCACTACGGAACAGGCCCGAACGCCGGGCGTCCTGGGCGCGTTACGGAGCCTCCAGGGTGGTTCGGGCGGAAAGCGAGCTTTCGATACGGTCCACGGCGATGAAGGCCCCGTAGGCGATCAGCCGCACCAGGCAGTCGTCGGTGTGCTCCGGGCGGCGCCACGCGGCGACGTCCTCCTCCGTGATCCGGTACGGCGCCAGGGCGGCCAGCAGCACCAGCCGCGCCCCGGGCCGCTCGCGCCGGTCCGGGAAGGCGTCCGGCGCGAGCGGCGGATGCCCGCCGTCCCAGTCCAGCAGGGCCGCCTCCACGGCGTCGTGGTCGTCGGCGCCGAGCAGGGCTGCGCCCGGCATGGCCGCCCGCAGCAGCGCCGCGTACGCCACCCCGACCGGGGAGCCGTCCGCCCACGCGGGGGCCTCGCCCGCGTCGACCGTGTCGAGCAGCGCGAGGGACGCGCCCGGCAGCGCGGGGCGGCGGACGGTCCGCGCGAGGGCCCGGCCCGCCAGGCCGCGCACCGCGCGGAACCGCTGGGCGCCGGCCGGGAGCAGGTTCTCGGTGAGGAGGGAGGAGGCGATCCGGTTGACGAAGTGGAAGGTGAGTGCCGTCCCCAGGTAGCCCGGGGCGTCCTCGCGCGGGAAGGGGTACGGCTCCAGGGCGGCGCCCGGCACCCGTGTGCGCCGCCCCCACTCCAGCAGGCGGGCGTGCGTCTCGTCCTCGGGTGTCTCCCCGCGCGCGACCCGCTCGGCGAGCGCGTGGTCGCCGGTGGCGTGCAGCAGCACCGTGTGCGCGTCCACACAGAACGGGCAGCGGTTGGCGAGCGACACCCCGAGCGCCACCAGCTCCTTGCCGGTGCGGCCGCCAGGCCCGGCGATCAGCGACTCGCGCAGCGACGCCCAGGCCGCAACGAGGAGTTCGGGCGTGGAGGACAGCACCACGAACGTCGCCGGCTCGGCGATGCCGAAGTCGCGGCGCATCTGCGCGTACGCCTCGGCGACCGTTCCGGTGGCGGACCGGGGAGGCAGGGGTTCGGTGTGACGGAAGGCTGAGGTCATGGGCGCCAGCCTGCGCCGCCGGGGCCGTGTCCGGCGTCGTCCGGGCGGACGCAGTCCCCGCTGCTCCGGCCGGCCGGTCCGGCGTACGGCACTACTGCCCCGGGAGTAGTCCGGGAGCCGTCCACAGGGCGGACGACGGCGTCGGCGGCGCGGTCTAGGGTGCGGGACATGGACGGGGGACGCCTCACACGCGAGCGGCTCGCCGACGCGGCCGGCGCGGTCGTGGCCGGCGCGATCACCGTGCTCGCCGCCGTCGCCGACGACCGGGCGGACGTGCTGGATCTGGCGCTGATCGTGATCGGTTCGCTCGCCATCGCCGCGCACCGCTCCGCCCCGCGCGTGGTCCTCGCCGTCACCACGGGCTGTCTGCTCGCCGACGTCGTGCACGCGGGGCCCGCCGCCACCCTGGCCCTGCCCGTCGTCGGCGCCGTCCACACGGCGTCCCGGTCCGGGCACCGGGGCACCGCCGCGGTGGCCGCCGCCGTCTTCCTCGGCGTCTACGCGGCGGCGGGCCCGTCGGGTTCTGCTCCCGTCCGCGAGACCCTGCTGCTGGCCGGATGGTTCCTGTGCGCGGTCGTGACCGGCCTCGCCGACCGCAACTGGCAGGCGTATCTGCGCCAGACCGAACAGCGCGCCCTGGAGGCCGAACGCACCAGGGAGGAGGCGGCGCTGCGCCGGGCCGGCGAGGAACGGCTGCGCATCGCCCGTGAGTTGCACGACTCCCTCACCCACAGCATCTCGATCGTCAAGCTCCAGGCGGGCGTCGCCGTGCACCTGGCGCGCAAGCGCGGCGAGGACGTGCCTCCCGCCCTGCTCGCCATCCAGGAGGCGAGCGGCGAGGCCATGCGCGAACTGCGCGCCACCCTGGAGGTGCTGCGCACCGACGAGCCGGCCGGCACCCCCGCGCTGCTCGTGGAGCGGGCCAGGGCCGCCGGACTCGCGGCCGAGCTGACCGTGTCGGGACAGGAGCGGCCCCTGCCCGCCCCCGTCGGCCGGGCGGCGTACCGGATCGTCCAGGAGGCCCTGACCAACGCCGCACGTCACGCCGGCCCCGCGAAGGTCGCCGTCCATCTTGCCTACTCGGAAAGGGAGTTGACCGTGCGGGTCGAGGACGACGGCGCCGCCGACCCGTCCCGTCCGCCCGTCCCCGGGATCGGCCTGACCGGGATGCGCGAGCGCGTCACCGCCCTCGGCGGCACACTGGAGGCCGCCCCGCGCGAGGAGGGCGGCTTCGCGGTCGTGGCACGGCTGCCGCTGAGGGAGGCGCGATGAGCGACGGGGTGATCCGGGTCGCGCTCGTCGACGACCAGGCGCTGATGCGGGCCGGGTTCCGGGCGCTGCTGGACGCGGAGGACGGCATCGAGGTCGTCGGCGAGGCCGCCGACGGCGCACAGGGCCTGGACCTGGTCCGCGCCCAGGTGCCCGACATCGCGCTCGTCGACGTGCAGATGCCGGTGATGAGCGGGATCGAGGCCACCCGCCGGATCGCCGCCGACCCGGCGCTCGCCGCGGTCCGGGTCGTCATCCTCACCAACTACGGGCATGACGCGTACGTCTTCGACGCGCTGCGCGCCGGGGCGAGCGGATTCCTGCTGAAGGACACCGAACCGGCCGACCTGCTCCAGGCGATCGACGTCGTCGCGCGCGGCGAGGCGCTGCTGTCGCCCTCGGTGACCCGCACCCTGATCGGCGAGTTCGTCTCCCGGCCGCCCGACCGGGCCACCCCACCGGGCCTGGAGTCCCTGACCCGCCGCGAACGCGAGGTGACGGCGCTGGCGGCGCGCGGCCTGACCAACGAGGAGATCGCCGCGCACATGGTGATCAGCCCGTTCACCGCGAAGACCCACATCAGCCGGGCCATGACCAAGCTGGGCGCCCGCGACCGCGCCCAGCTCGTCGTGTTCGCCTACGAGTCGGGGCTCGTCGCGCCGCGCGGCGCCTCCTGAGGCTCCGCGCCGCCCTCGAAGGCCGCGAGGATCCGCTCGGCGGCCAGCGTCGCCGTCAACTCGCCGTCCCTGACCCGCTGTTCCAGCACGGGAGCCAGGGACCGGACCGCCGGGTCCGCGTGCAGACGGCCCAGCAGCTCGTCGCGGACCATCGTCCACGTCCAGTCGACCTGCTGGTCGCGCCGCTTGGCGGCGAGCCGGCCCGTGGAGTCCAGCAGCGCCCGGTGCTGCTCCAGACGCTCCCAGACGGCGTCCAGGCCGATCGACTCCCGCCCGCTGCAGTGCAGCACGGGCGGCGTCCAGACGGCGTCCTTGCCGTGCATCAGCCGCAGCGCGCCCGCCAGTTCGCGCGCGGCCGCCTTCGCGTCCCGTTCGTGCGGGCCGTCCGCCTTGTTCACGGCGAGGACGTCGGCCAGCTCCAGCACGCCCTTCTTGATGCCCTGCAGCTGGTCGCCGGTACGGGCCAGCGTCAACAGGAGGAAGGAGTCGACCATGTTCGCCACGGCCGTCTCCGACTGGCCCACGCCGACCGTCTCCACCAGCACCACGTCGTAGCCCGCGGCCTCCATCACCACGATGGACTCCCGGGTGGCCTTGGCGACCCCGCCGAGCGTCCCGGCCGTGGGGGAGGGGCGGATGAACGCCGCCGGATCGACCGCCAGCCGCTCCATCCGCGTCTTGTCGCCCAGGATCGACCCGCCCGTCCTGCTGGACGACGGGTCGACCGCCAGCACCGCCACCCGGTGCCCGAGGCCCGTCAGCATCGTCCCGAACGCGTCGATGAACGTGGACTTGCCGACGCCCGGCACCCCGCTGACCCCGATCCGCCGGGCCCGCCCGCTGTGCGGCAGCAGTTCGGTCAGCAGGCGCTGGGCCAGCACCCGGTGCTGCGGCCGGGTGGACTCGACGAGGGTGATGGCGCGCGCGACGATCGCCCGCTTCCCGTCGAGCACGCCCTTCACATACGCGTCGACATCGATCACAGCTCGTGCCCGAGTCCGTCCGCCAGCCGCCGCACCAGGTCGTACGCCGCGTCCGGGATGACCGTGCCGGGCGGGAAGACCGCCGCCGCGCCCATCTCGAGCAGCGTCGCGACGTCCTGCGGCGGGATGACCCCGCCGACCACGATCATGATGTCCTCGCGGCCCTCCTCGGCCAGCGCCTCCTTGAGCGCCGGGACGAGGGTGAGGTGCCCGGCCGCCAGCGACGACACCCCGACGATGTGCACGTCCGCCTCGACGGCCTGCCGGGCGACCTCGGCGGGCGTCTGGAACAGCGGGCCGACGTCGACGTCGAAACCGAGGTCGGCGAACGCGGTCGCGATGACCTTCTGTCCGCGGTCGTGGCCGTCCTGGCCCATCTTGGCGACCAGGATGCGCGGGCGGCGGCCCTCGGCCTCCTCGAAGTCGGACACGAGGGTGCGGGTGCGGTCCACGGCGGGCGACTCCCCGGCTTCGTTGCGGTACACGCCGGTGATGGTACGGATCTGGCTCGCGTGCCGCCCGTACACCTTCTCCAGGGCGTCGGAGATCTCGCCGACGGTGGCCTTCGCGCGGGCCGCGTCCACGGCCAGCTCCAGCAGGTTGCCCTCGCCGCCGGCCGCCCGGGTGAGCGCGTCCAGCGCGTCCCGGCACGCCGTCTCGTCGCGTTCCTCGCGCAGCCGCCGCAGCTTGGCGATCTGCTGGGCCCGCACCGAGGAGTTGTCGACCTTGAGGACGTCGATCTGCTCGTCGCTGTCGACGCGGTACTTGTTGACGCCGACGACCGGCTGGCGCCCGGAGTCGATGCGCGCCTGGGTGCGGGCCGCGGCCTCCTCGATGCGCAGCTTCGGGATGCCGGCGTCGATGGCCTTGGCCATGCCGCCGGCCGCCTCGACCTCCTGGATGTGCTGCCAGGCACGGCGCGCGAGGTCGTACGTCAGCTTCTCCACGTAGGCGCTGCCACCCCACGGGTCGATGACCCGGGTGGTGCCCGACTCCTGCTGGAGCAGCAGCTGGGTGTTGCGGGCGATGCGCGCCGAGAAGTCGGTCGGCAGGGCCAGCGCCTCGTCGAGCGCGTTGGTGTGCAGCGACTGCGTGTGCCCCTGCGTCGCCGCCATCGCCTCGACACAGGTGCGCGTGACGTTGTTGAAGACGTCCTGCGCGGTCAGCGACCAGCCCGACGTCTGCGAATGGGTGCGCAGCGACAGCGACTTGGAGTTCTTGGGGTCGAACTGCCTGACCAGCTTCGCCCACAGCAGGCGGGCCGCGCGCAGCTTGGCGACCTCCATGAAGAAGTTCATGCCGATCGCCCAGAAGAACGACAGCCGGGGCGCGAACGCGTCGACGTCCAGGCCCGCTTCCCGTCCGGCCCGGATGTACTCGACACCGTCCGCGAGCGTGTACGCCAGCTCCAGATCGGCCGTCGCCCCGGCCTCCTGGATGTGGTAGCCGGAGATGGAGATCGAGTTGTAGCGGGGCATCCGCTGCGAGGTGTACGCGAAGATGTCGGAGATGATCCGCATCGACGGCTTCGGCGGATAGATGTAGGTGTTGCGGACCATGAACTCCTTCAGAATGTCGTTCTGAATGGTCCCGGCCAGCTTCTCGGGCGGTACGCCCTGCTCCTCGGCGGCGACGATGTAGAGCGCGAGGACCGGCAGCACCGCGCCGTTCATCGTCATCGACACCGTCATCTTGTCCAGCGGGATGCCGTCGAACAGCTGCCGCATGTCGTAGATCGAGTCGATCGCCACGCCCGCCATGCCGACGTCGCCGGTCACGCGCGGGTGGTCGCTGTCGTAGCCGCGGTGCGTCGGCAGGTCGAAGGCGACCGACAGGCCCTTCTGGCCGGCCGCCAGATTGCGCCGGTAGAACGCGTTGGACTCCTCGGCGGTGGAGAAGCCCGCGTACTGGCGGATCGTCCAGGGCTGGTTGACGTACATCGTCGGGTACGGGCCGCGCAGATACGGCGCCACACCCGGATACGTGCCCAGGAAGTCCAGGCCCTCCAGATCACGCCCGGTGTACAGCGGCTTGACCGCGATGCCCTCGGGCGTCTCCCACAGCGGCTCGTCGCCGCCGGTGGCCTGCTTGACGGCCGTACGCCACTCGTCGGAGCCGCCCGCCGCGGCCGGGGTCCCCAGTTCGATCCCGGTGAAGTCGGGGATTCCCATCAGGACACTCCCATGCGGTCGAGGGTGGCGGACAGGACGGCGACGGCGTCACAGCCCGCGAAGACATGGCCGTCGACGCCGGGGTGGTCCCCGGGCCGCCCGGCGAGGAACACGTGCGCGGCACCGGCCGCCTTCAGCCGCCCGGCGACCTCGGCGGCCTGCTCCTCGTACACGGCGTCGCTGGAGCACAGGCACGCCTCGGTGGCGCCGCTCTCCTCGAAGGTGCCCTCGGTGACGGGCTCGATGCCGCCGGCCTGGAAGAGGTTGGAGGCGAAGGTCAGCCGCGCGGTGTGGGCGGCGGCCGGGCCGAGCGCGGCCAGGTAGATCCGGGGCCGGGCGCCGGTCGCCGCCAGGTGCGCGTCGGAGCGGGCGCGCAGCGCCTCGAACGCCTCGTCGCGCCGGACGCGCGGCAGGCCCCCGGACGGCGGCTCGGGCGCGGGCTCGCGCACTACGGGCTGCTCGGCGAGATGCGGGAACTCGCTCACGCCGGTGACCGGTTCACGGCGCTTCGCCAGCTTGCCGGTGCGGGCCTCCCAGGTGGCGGCGAGGTCGTCGCGCAGCCGTCCCGAGCGCAGCGCCGCGGCCTGGCCGCCCGCCCGCTCGATCCGCTGGAAGAAGTCCCAGCCCGCGTGGGCCAGTTCGTCCGTCAGCCGCTCCACGTACCAGGAGCCGCCCGCCGGGTCGATGACCCGGGCCAGGTGGGACTCCTCGATGAGGATGGTCGAGGTGTTGCGGGCGATGCGCCGCGCGAACGCGTCGGGCAGGCCCAGCGCGTGGTCGAAGGGCAGCACCGTCACCGAGTCGGCGCCGCCGACGCCGGCCGCGAGCGTGGCGACCGTGGTGCGCAGCATGTTCACCCACGGGTCCCGGCGCGTCATCATCACCGGCGAGGTGACGGCGTGCTGCGTCTGGGCACTGGACGCCCCGGACACCTCGGTCACCCGCGCCCACAGGCGGCGTGCCGCCCGCAGCTTGGCGATGGTCAGGAACTGGTCGGCGGTGGCCGCGTAGCGGAACTCCAGCTGGGCCGCGGCCTGTTCGACCGTCAGCCCGGCCCCGGTCAGCTCGCGCAGATACGCCACACCGGTCGCCAGGGCGGCGCCGAGTTCCTGCGCGGCCGAGCCGCCGGCCTCGTGGTACGGCAGGGCGTCCACGGTCAGGGCCCTCAGGCCCGGGTACTGCTCGGCGCACCGCCGGGCCAGTTCGGCGGCCGGCGCGAAGGGCAGGGACGTGCCGGTGCGGGCCTCGTGGCCGAGCGGGTCGGCGCCGATGTTGCCGCGCACCGCGTCCTTCGCGATGCCGCGCTCGTCGTACAGGGCGAGCAGGGCGTGCGCGGCGGCCTCCGTCTCGGCGCCCGCGTCCAGGACGACCGGGGCGAGGTCGAGGTAGACGCCGTCGAGGGCATCGCCGAGGGAGGACACCGGGATGCCGGCGTCGCCGAGGACCAGCCAGAGCGAGGTGACGCCGTTCTCCAGGTCCGCCAGCACCACGCCGTCCGCGGCCGTGGTGTGCCGCTGCCGTACGTCCCAGCCGCCCGCCGTGTTGCCCTCGGGGCGCCCGCCCCGGACGAACGGGGCGAAGCCGGGCAGGCCGGGGTCGGGCGCGGCGTCGCGCGCGGTGTACAGGGGGCGGGAGCGCATCCCGTCCTCGAGTGCGGTGGACAGGGCGTCCTCGGCAGCCGTACCCGACACATCCTTGCCCGCCTTGCGCAGCACACCTTCCACCAGGTGTTGCCACTGCTCATGGGTTGCGTCAGGGAACTCGGCGGCCAGCGAGAGCCCGTCGTCAGGCAGGACCGTCATGCTCGGATGCTAGGTCAGATCGTCAAAGGAGCAGCAGGGGGCACGGCTGTGACCTTGCCCTCTTCCAGATTGTGACCTGCGTCTCCGCATCCCTCCGGGCTCGCGCGAGCGCGCGGAACGGGCGGCTCGCAGGCCCGACTTGACGGCCTCGCGGGACTGGGCCGGCTCCGTGCGACGACGTCTGCGACGACCCCGGCGTGGCCCCGCCCGAGACCCTGGGGCTCCCCGCCTTCCCGCCGCCCCCGCCCCGCGCCTGCGGGAAGGGCTGACCGTTCGCGTCGCGCTCAGGCACCGCCCCTGCGGCGGCGTGAGGCGGCCGAGCGGGGCGGCGTCGCGCGCATGTGGTCGCGCACCGGCCGCAGCAGGCCGGCGAGCGTCCTGACGTCGTCGGCCGAGAGCGGCGCGAACAGCAGCCCGCTGACCACCTCGATATGCCCCGGCAGCACCTTCGCGAGCAACTCGCGCCCGGCGTCGGTGAGGGTGACGGTGATGCTGCGCTCGTCCTCCGGCGAGGGGGCGCGGACGACCAGACCCTCCTTCTCCAGCAGGCCCACCTGGTACGTCAGGCCGCTGCGGCTGTAGACGACGCCGTCGGCCAGGTCGGTCATGCGGTGGCTTCCCGTGGGGGCGTCCCCGAGCCGGGCCAGCAACTGGAACTGCACGTAACTGAGCCCGCCGCTCTCCCGCAGCTGCTGCTCGACCGCGTGCCGCAGCAGGCTGGTCACCTCGATGAGGTCGAAATAGGTGCCGAGCTGCACGGGGTCGAGTGACGGCGGCGAATCAGGCATGGCCGGAGTCTACTGCCCGCACCCACTTGCTTCGAATTCGAAGCAGGTGTAGCGTCGGCGTCAGTTACTTCGAATTCGAAGCAACCTTCGCGACGAAGGATCACAACGAAGGTGAGAACCGTGATGAAGGCAGTGCGTTTCCACGAGTACGGCGACCCCGGCGTCCTGCGCCTCGAGGACGTGGAGCAGCCCGTCCCCGGCCCCGGCCAGGTCCGCGTCCGCGTGACCGCGACCTCGTTCAACCCCGTCGACGGCAACATCCGCGCCGGCTTCATGCAGGGCCCCATCCCGGTGGAGCTGCCCCACACCCCCGGCATCGACGTCGCCGGCACGGTCGACGCGCTGGGCGAGGGGGTGGACGGCCCTGCGGTCGGCGACCAGGTCATCGGCTTCCTGCCGATGGACGGCACCGGCGCCGCCGCGGAGTACGTCCTCGCACCGGCCGACGTCCTGGCGCCGGCACCGAAGAGCGTCCCCCTGGCGGACGCCGCCGCCCTCCCCGTGGTGGGCCTGACCGCGTACCAGGCCCTGTTCGACCACGGCGGGCTGACGGCCGGGCAGCGCGTCCTGATCAACGGGGCGGGCGGCGCGGTCGGCGGCTACGCCGTGCAGCTGGCGAAGAACGCCGGTGCCCACGTCATCGCCACGGCCGGCCCGCGCAGCGGCGAGGCGGTCGCCTCCGCGGGAGCCGACGAGGTCGTCGACCACACCACCACCGGCGTCACCGCGGCGGTGACCGAACCGGTCGACCTCGCGCTCAACCTCGCACCGGTCGAACCGGCCGACCTGGCGGCGCTGGTCGCCCTGGTCCGCCCCGGCGGGGTCCTCGTGAACACCACCGTGTGGATGCCCGCCCCGAGCGACGAGGAGCGCGGTGTGCGGGGCGTCGACCTGTTCGTCCGCAGCGAC
The DNA here is from genome assembly GCF_042731455.1 of Streptomyces sp. NPDC059852. Taxonomy (NCBI): domain Bacteria; kingdom Bacillati; phylum Actinomycetota; class Actinomycetes; order Kitasatosporales; family Streptomycetaceae; genus Streptomyces; species Streptomyces sp. NPDC059852. Next base: position 115,599 of record NZ_JBHWJK010000011.1, read on the forward strand.
ACCGGTCAATTGGCGCTGCTGGCGGCGATGGCAGACCGGGGCGAGCTGCGCGTCGACATCGCCGAGCGGGTGCCGCTGGCCGGGCTGCCGGACCTGCACGCACGGGCCGCCGAGGGCGCGGTGCACGGCAAGGTCGTCGTCGTGGCCTCCACCGCGTGACACCCGCCGGCCTCCACACCTTCACGGCACCCTCGCTCCACGCCCCCATGGACGGTTGAACATGGAACTGGTGGTCACGGAAGATCGGACGGACCCGTCCGCCCGACCCCGAGGTGACGCCCGGCCATGTTCACCACCCGTCCCACCCTCCAGGGCACCTTCGGCATGGTGTCGTCCACCCACTGGCTGGCCTCGCAGTCCGCGATGGCGGTCCTGGAGCGCGGCGGCAACGCCTACGACGCCGCCGTGGCGGGAGCGTTCGTGCTGCACGTCGTCGAACCGCATCTGAACGGGCCGGCCGGCGAGGTGCCGATCCTCCTCGCCCCGGCGGGCGGCGAGGTGCGGGTGCTGTGCGGCCAGGGCGTCGCCCCGGCGGGCGCGACCGTCGCCCACTACCGGGGCCTCGGCCTGGACCTCGTCCCCGGCACCGGACCGCTGGCCGCCGCCGTCCCCGGCGCCTTCGACGCCTGGATGGTCCTGCTCCGCGACCACGGCACGCTCGCGCCCGCCGACGTCCTGGAGTACGCCATCCACTACGCCGAACACGGGCACGCGCCCGTGGAGCGCGTCGGCGAGACGGTCGAGACCGTGCGGGAGCTGTTCGAGACCGAGTGGACCTCCTCCGCCGAGGTGTACCTGCCGGACGGCGAGCCGCCCCGCCCCGGGACGCTCTTGCGCAACCCGGCGCTCGCCGCCACCTGGAAACGCCTGCTCGACGAGACCGCCGGCGCCGGCGACCGCGTCGCGCGGATCGAGGCCGCCCGCGAGGTGTGGCGCTCCGGGTTCATCGCCGAGGCCCTGGTCCGCCAGGCGCACCGGCCCACCCTCGACACCAGCGGCGAACGCCACACCGGCACCCTCACCGCCGTCGACCTGGCCGGCTGGTCCGCGACCTACGAGGCGCCGGCGACGTACGACTGGAACGGCTGGACCCTGTGCAAGGCCGGGCCCTGGAGCCAGGGCCCGGTCCTCCTCCAGCAGCTCGCCCTGCTCCCGGACGAGCTGCCGCCGTACGGGTCCGCCGACTACGTCCACCTGCTGATCGAGGGCTGCAAACTCGCCATGGCCGACCGGGAGGCCTGGTACGGCGACGCCGCCGAGGTGCCGCTCGCCGACCTGCTGTCCGACGCCTACAACGCCGATCGCCGCCGGCTGGTGGGCGACACGGCCTCCTTCGAGCTCCGGCCCGGCAGCCCCGGCGGCCGTACGCCCCGGCTCGGCGCCCACGCGCGGGGCGCCGCCGTCGCAGCGCCCGGCTCCGTGCCCGGCGCCGGGGAGCCCACGGTCGCCAGGTCGCCCCTGTCGCCGGTGCCGGGCGAGCCGGAGGTGGCCGCCGACGGCAGCACCCGCGGCGACACCTGCCACCTCGACGTCGTCGACCGGTGGGGCAACATGGTCGCGGCCACCCCGAGCGGCGGCTGGCTGCAGTCCAACCCCGTGGTGCCCGAACTCGGCTTCCCGCTCGGCACACGGCTGCAGATGACCTGGCTGGAGGAGGGCCTGCCGAGCTCCCTGACGCCCGGGCGGCGCCCCCGCACCACGCTCACCCCCACCATCGCGCTGCGCGACGGCGTGCCCGTGCTGGCCTTCGGCACGCCCGGCGGGGACCAGCAGGACCAGTGGCAGCTGCACTTCTTCCTCGCCGTCGCCCTGCGCGGCCCGGTCCGTGGCGGCCTCGACCTCCAGGGCGCGATCGACGCCCCGAACTGGCACAACGACAGCTTCCCCGGATCGTTCCACCCGCGCGGCAGCCGGCCCGGGAGCGTCACCGTGGAGGCCCGCACCGACCCCGCCGTGGTGGACGGGCTGCGGCGGCGCGGCCACGACGTCACGGTCGGCGACGCCTGGTCGGAGGGCCGTCTGTGCGCGGTCGCCCGCGACCCCGCGACCGGGGTCCTGTCGGCCGCGGCCAACCCGCGCGGCATGCAGGGCTACGCCGTCGGGCGCTGACGGGCCACGACGATGCCCGCCCGCGAGTTCACCGGGAGGCCATCCGCAGGTCACCCGGCGGGCGGGCGTTGTCAGTGGCGCGTGTTTCCATGGACGGGTGATCGAAGACAACGAAACCATCGAAGAGTTTCTCGCCCAGCACGCCACCGACGTGGAGGACGCCGTCCGCAAGGCGGCGGCCGCCGAGATCATGCCCCGCTTCCGCCGGCTCGCCGACCACGAGATCGACCGCAAGAGCGGGCCGCACGACCTGGTCACCCACGCCGACCGGCTCGCCGAGCGATACCTCACCGACGCCCTCGGCGCCCTCCTGCCCGGCTCGGTCGTCGTCGGCGAGGAGGCGGTGCACGCCGACCCGTCGGCGTACGACGCGCTCCGCGGCGACGCCCCGGTGTGGATCGTCGACCCCGTCGACGGCACCCGCCAGTTCGTGCACGGCGACAGCGGCTTCTGCACCCTGGTCGCCCTCGCCCTGCGCGGCGAGCTGCTCGCCTCCTGGACCTACGCGCCCGCGCTCGACCGGCTGGCCACCGCCGTCCGGGGCCGGGGCGCCTTCCTCGACGGCGAGCGGCTGCGCGCCGGATCCCCGGACCCGGCCCGTGACCTGCGGGTCGCCACCTCCCACCCCGACTTCACGACCGACGAGCAGAAGCGGTCCCTCCTCGGCCTGTGGACCGACGGCGTCGCCCCGCGCCCGTGCGGATCGGCGGGCCTGGAGTATCTGGCCGTCGCCCGGGGCGAGTTGGACGCCGTCGCCTTCGGCTGGGAGGCGGCCTGGGACCACGCGGCCGGCCTGCTGCTCGTACGGGAGGCCGGCGGCGCCCACCTGACGCACACGGGAGAGCCGTTCCGTATCACCGGGGGCAATGCCCTGCCGTTCACGGCCGCCCGCGACGCGGCCACCGCCCGGCGGGTGGCGGGACTCCTGTCCGGCGAAGCGCGCGGCGCGGCGTAGGAGGCGCAGGAATAGAGTCCGCGGTGGGGGACGTGGGGGAGCGGAGGTGGGGCCGCGAGGGCCCGGCCTATCCTGATCCCTCTAGGCCGCCGCCTGAGGAAGGGGTCCGAACGTGCCGTCGATGCTCGACGCAGTCGTGGTGGGTGCGGGACCGAACGGCCTGACCGCCGCCGTGGAGCTGGCCCGCCGCGGCTTCTCCGTGGCCGTGTTCGAGGCCCGGGACACCGTCGGCGGCGGGGCCCGCACGGAGGAGCTGACGCTGCCCGGCTTCCGGCACGACCCGTGCTCCGCCGCGCACCCCCTCGGCATCAACTCGCCCGCCTTCCGGGCGATGCCGCTCGACCGCTACGGCCTCGAGTGGCTGCACGCCGCGCTGCCGATGGCCCACCCCTTCGCCGACGGCACCGCCGCCGTGCTGTCCCGGTCCGTCGCCGAGACGGCCGCCTCCTTCGGGCCGCGCGACGCGGGGACGTACCGCCGGCTGGTCGCCCCCTTCCTGTCCAAGTGGGACACGTTGGCACGGGACTTCATGTCGCTGCCCCTCACCGCGCTGCCCCGCGACCCGGTCACCCTCGCCCGGTTCGGCCTGACCGGCCTGCCGCCGTCGACCTGGCTGATGCGCCGCTTCCGCGACGAGCGGGCGCGCGCCCTGTTCTCCGGCCTGGTCGCCCATGTGATGGCCCCGCTGAGCGGCTTCGCGACCGGCGCCATCGGCCTGGTCTTCGCCCTCGCCGCGCACGCCCGCGGCTGGCCCGTCGCCCGGGGCGGCTCCCAGTCGATCTCCGACGCCCTCACCGCCTACCTGAAGGACCTGGGCGGCTCCGTGCACACCGACTACGAGGTGAAGCGGCTCGACGACCTGCCGCCCGCGCGCGCGTACGTCTTCGACACCTCGCCCACCGCGCTCGCCCGGATCGCCGGCTTCGGCGGCTACTACGACGACTACCGGTACGGCTCAGGCGTCTTCAAGATCGACTACGCGCTGGACGGCCCGGTGCCCTGGACCGCCCCGGAGGCCCGGCGGGCCGGCACCGTGCAGGTCGGCGCGGACAGCGCGGAGATCGGGGCGGCGCTGCGGGCCGCGTCACGCGAGGGACGCGCACCCGACCGGCCGTTCCTGATCACCGTGCAGCCCAGCGTCGCCGACCCCACCCGCGCCCCCGAGGGCAAGCACGTCTTCTGGGCGTACGGCCATGTCCCCAACGGCTGGACCGGCGACCTCACGGACGCCCTGGAACGCCAACTGGAGCGCTACGCACCCGGGTTCCGTGACCGGGTGCTCGCCCGCGCCACGGCCGGCCCGGCCGAACTCGCCGCCCGCAACGCCAACTACGTCGGCGGCGACATCGGCACGGGTGCCGCCACCGGACTCCAGCTCCTGCTGCGCCCCAAGCTGTCGCTGTTCCCGTACCGCACCCCGCACCCCGCGATCTACCTCTGCTCGTCCGCGACCCCGCCCGGCCCGGGCGTGCACGGCATGTCGGGGCACAACGCGGCCAAGGCGGTCTGGCGCCGTCTGCGCCAGGAGCCCTGACCCCGGCCCGACACCTGCGGGGACCGGCACGCCCTGCTAGGAAGGGCTCATGACCACCATCGGACTCGTACAGGGCGACATCACCCGTGAGGCGGCCGACGCGATCGTCAACGCCGCGAACTCCTCCCTGCTCGGCGGAGGCGGTGTGGACGGCGCCATCCACCGGCGCGGCGGCCCCGAGATCCTCGCCGAGTGCCGCGCGCTGCGCGCCTCCCGGTACGGCAAGGGTCTGCGCACCGGGCAGGCGGTCGCCACCACGGCGGGGCAGTTGCCGGCGCGCTGGGTGATCCACACGGTCGGCCCGGTCTGGTCGTCCGGCGAGGACCGCTCCGACCTGCTGGCCTCCTGCTACCGCGAGTCGCTGCGCGTCGCCGACGAACTCGGCGCCCGCACCGTCGCGTTCCCCGCCATCTCCACCGGGATCTACGGCTGGCCCATGGACGACGGCGCCCGGATCGCGCTGGAGACCGTCAGGTCGGCGGTGACCGCCGTCGAGGAGGTGCGGTTCGTGCTCTTCGACACGGCCGCGTACGAGGTGTTCGCCCGGCGGCTGGAGGCGTGAACACCGCCCGCGGCTGATCCGTACCCCCTCCCGTGGAGACGCACCAGGCACACCAGGCACCCGTGAGGAATCGAGGAGGCGGTACCCGGGGAGGCGGCGCGCGCCGCGGGGTCGCGCTCGTCGCCGGACTGGCGCCCCTGCTCCTGGCCACCGCGTGCGGCGGCGGCGACGCCGGTCCCGCCGCCGCTTCGGGCGGCCCGCCGAAGGTCTCCGCCGCCGAGGCCGGGGTGGTGGCCCCGGCGAAGGTCGAGGTGATCGCCGGCCTCACCGGGTGCGAGGTGAGGATCAGGACCGAGGCGGACGAGCTGCGCGAGGGCGTCTGCCGGACGAAGCGGGGCGACTACCTCGTCACGACGTTCCCCGAGGAGCGGCTGAAGCGGGACTGGCTGGACGCGGCCGCCGTCTACGGCGGCACGTACCTGGTCGGGACCCGGTGGGTGGTCAGCGCCGAGCCCGCCGTGCTGGAGCGGCTGCGGCCCCGGCTCGGCGGCAGCATCGAGCACCTGCGCGGCATCGGCCCGAGCGCCCCCGCGTCCCCCTGAGGCGCCGAGGCGATCCGCCGCCGCCCAGGCCGGCCGACGTCCGTGTCGGATTCTCGCCAGCGCGAGCCCGCACACATCCCCGATGCTGGACGCATGAGCCAGGGGATGCACACCGACGTCGAGCGCTGCGTGCGCGCCGTGCAGTCGAAGGACGCCCGCTTCGACGGGTGGTTCTTCACGGCGGTCGTCACGACCGGGATCTACTGCCGGCCCAGCTGTCCCGCGGTCCCGCCCCGGCCCGCGAACATGCGGTTCCTGCCGAGCGCCGCCGCCTGCCAGCAGGCCGGCTTCCGCGCCTGCAAGCGGTGCCGCCCCGACACCAGCCCCGGCTCGCCCGAGTGGAACCAGCGCGCCGACGTCGTGGCGCGTGCGATGCGGCTGATCGCCGACGGCGTCGTGGACCGCGAGGGCGTCCCCGGCCTCGCCGCGCGCCTCGGCTACAGCACCCGGCAGATCGAACGCCAGCTCCTCGCCGAGCTCGGCGCCGGCCCGCTCGCCCTGGCCCGCGCCCAGCGCGCCCAGACCGCGCGGCTCCTCATCGAGACGACCTCCCTGCCCATGGCGGACATCGCCTTCGCGGCCGGCTTCGCCTCCGTGCGCACCTTCAACGACACCGTCCGCGAGGTCTTCGCCCTCGCCCCGACCGACCTGCGTGCCCGGGCACCCCGCTGCGCCCAGGGCGGCACCGCGGGGGCCCTCACCCTGCGCCTGCCGTTCCGCGCCCCCCTCAACCCCGACAACCTCTTCGGGCACCTCGCGGCGACCGCCGTGCCCGGCGTCGAGGAGTGGCGGGACGGCGCGTACCGGCGCACGCTCCGGCTGCCCTACGGGCACGGCATCGTGGCGCTGAGCCCGCGCCCCGACCACATCGCCTGCCGCCTCACCCTCAGCGACCTGCGCGACCTCACCGTCGCGACCAGCCGGTGCCGGCGGCTGCTCGACCTCGACGCCGACCCGGTCGCCGTCGACGACCAGTTGCGCACCGACCCGGTGCTCGCGCCGCTGATCGACAAGGCACCCGGGCGCCGGGTCCCGCGCACGGTCGACGAGGCCGAGTTCGCCGTACGGGCCGTGCTCGGACAGCAGGTCTCCACGGCGGCCGCCCGCACCCACGCGGCCCGCCTGGTCACCGCGCACGGAGAGCCGGTGGACGACCCGGAGGGCGGCCTCACCCACCTCTTCCCGGAACCGGCCGCTCTCGCCTCTGTGGCTCCCGAGGCCCTGGCGATGCCCCGCAGCCGCCGCACCACCTTCACAACCCTGGTCCGCCGGCTCGCCGACGGCGACATCCGCCTCGGCCCCGACAGCGACCGGCCCGAGACCCGGGCGAGACTGCTCTCCCTGCCGGGCTTCGGCCCCTGGACGGTCGACGTCATCGCGATGCGCGCCCTCGGTGACCCCGACGCCTTCCTCCCCACCGACCTCGGCGTCCGCCGCGCCGCCCTGGAGCTGGGCCTGCCGTCCACCCCGGCGGCCCTCACCGCCCGCGCCGCCGCCTGGCGCCCCTGGCGGGCCTACGCCGTCCAGTACCTGTGGGCGACGGACAGCCACCCCATCAACGTCCTCCCCGCATAAGGAGAAACCGGTGCGACAGCACACCGTCATCGACAGCCCGTACGGCCCGCTCACCCTCGTCGCCGACGACGGCGTCCTGAGCGGCCTCTACATGACCGACCAGCGCCACCGCCCCGCCGAGGAGACCTTCGGCCCTCGCGACGCGACACCCTTCGCCCAGGCCGAGGAACAACTCGAGGCCTACTTCGCGGGCACGCTGAGGGAGTTCACCCTCCCCCTGCGGCTGGCGGGCACCCCGTTCCAGCGCAGCGTCTGGGACGCCCTGCGCACCATCCCCTACGGCGAGACCCGCACCTACGGCCAACTCGCCGACGCTCTCGGCAAGTCGGGCGCCTCCCGAGCCGTCGGCCTCGCCAACGGCAGAAACCCGATCGGCATCATCGTCCCCTGCCACCGAGTGGTGGGCGCCTCCGGAGCCCTCACCGGCTACGGCGGCGGCCTCCCCCGCAAACAACGCCTCCTGGCGTTCGAGAGCGGGGCGGCCCTGTTCTGAGGGCGTGCCTCAGGCGTCCTTGCCGATCCGCCGCAGCAGCTCCGGCAACGCCTTCCCGATCGGTTCGCGGACGACCTCGTCGGCCAGGTCGTCGTAGGGGGTCGGTTCGGCGTTGACGATGATCAGGCGGGCGCCGTGGTCGGCGGCGACGCCCGCCAGGCCGGCGGCGGGCTGGACCTGGAGGCTGGAGCCGACCGCGACGAAGACCTGGCAGGCCTTGGTGATCGCGACCGCCTGGCCGAGGACCTCCGGGTCGAGCCGTTCGCCGAACATCACCGTCGCGGACTTCAGGACGCCGCCGCACTCCAGGCACGGCGGGTCGTCCTCACCGGCGTCGACCCGGGCCAGCGCGTCCGCCATGGGGGAGCGGGCGTGGCACCTGGTGCACACCACCTGCCGTTCGGTGCCGTGCAGCTCCAGGACCTTGCGGGCGGGCAGGCCGGCCTGCTGGTGCAGCCCGTCCACGTTCTGTGTGAGCACCCGCACCGGCACCCCGGACCGCTCCAGCTCGGCGACCGCGTGGTGCGCCGCGTTGGGCTCGGGGCGCCGCGCGTGGTTCTCCCGCCGCAGCAGCCAGGACCGGCGCCGGACGTCCGGGTCCGCCATGTAGTACTCGTACGTCACGAGCTTCTCGGCCTCGGGGTCGCGCCGCCACAGGCCGTTCGGCCCGCGGTAGTCGGGGATGCCCGAGTCGGTCGAGATGCCGGCACCGCTGAGCAGGGCCACCAGGGGCTTGGTCATGCGCCGAGCGTAGGACGGGCGGCGGGAACGCGGCGAATGGATATTCGACTGGGCACCCGAAACGCCGGGTTCCGGTGCTAGCGTGCCCGCATGGCCAAGGTCACCGTCTCGCTCGATGCCGAACTCGTCGTGGAGGCCATGGTCCTCGCGGGCGTCGGCAGCCCCCAGGACGCCGTCGAGCTCGTCCTGCGCGACTACGTCCAGCGCGGCCACCGCACCGAGGCGCGGGTCGCCGAGCGCGACGAGGCGCTGCGTGAGGTGGACGTCCGGCCGCGGGACGTCGAGGGCTGACCCCGTCCGGGTCAGGCCACCCTGTGCCCGTTCTCCAGTTCCACCGGAGCGGTTCCGTCCTCCACGGCGTCCAGCGCGGCCAGCACCCGGCGGCCCAGGGCGCCCGGCAGATGGCCGGCCAGCTCCTCGCGGGGCACCAGCCGCCAGGACAGCAGCTCCTCCTCCTGCAGCCGGATCGCCTTCAGCTCGTCGTCGGTGAGCACGCCGCCGTCGTACAGGTACGCCACCAGCGGCGGGCGTCCGACGCCGTGCACCCAGTCCACCGCGAGCAGCCGGCCCAGCGCCCGGTCCAGGCCGATCTCCTCGAGCGTCTCGCGCCGCGCGCCCTGACGAGGCGTCTCGCCGTCGTCGGACTCGATCGTGCCGCCGGGCAGCGCCCAGCCCTCGCGGTAGTTCGGCTCCACGAGCAGCACCCGTCCCGCGGTGTCACGGAAGAGGGCGGCGGCGCCCGCGAGGATGCGCGGGAGACTCGCGATGTACGCGGCGAAGTCCGGCGTCGAGGTCATCCCTGAAGGGTAACCAGCGAAGCGGCCGTGGAACGCGCGCCCGCCTACGCACCCAGCTCCGCCAGCCGCACCGTCCGCTCCGCCAGCTCGCTGATCCGGGCGCCGTCGAAACCGAAGACCGCGCTGCGCACCGTGTCCTCCAGCGGCTCCGTCCACTGCGCGGGGATCGCCGCGGCACCGCTCAGCACACCGGCCACCGACCCGGCCGTCGCCCCGTTGGAGTCGGTGTCCAGGCCCCCGCGCACGGTGAGGGTGATCGTGCGGGTGAAGTCGCCGTCGCCGTACAGCAGTCCCGCCGTGAGGACGGCCGCGTTCGGGACCGTGTGGATCCAGCCGAGGCCCGCCGTCTCCTCCATCACGGTGCTGAGCGTGTCCTCCCAGGACATCCGTGTCTCGTGGAGGGTCGCCACCCGCCGCACGGTCCGGGCGAGCCGGCTGCTCGCCGGGATCACGGCGAGCGCCCGGTCGACGGCCTCGCGGATCGTGGACGCCGTGAACGCCGCCGCGATCAGGGCCGCCGCCCACATCGCCCCGTACACCCCGTTGCCGGTGTGCGAGAGCACCGCGTCCCGGCGGGCGAGGGACGCGGCACGGGCGGGGACGCCCGGCGAGGTCCAGCCGTAGACGTCGGCGCGGATGAGGGCGCCGATCCACTCCTGGTGCGGATTGTCGTAGGTGGCGGTGAGCGGCGGCTTCAGACCGTTCGCCAGATTCCGGTACGCCGCCCGCTCCGCCGTGAACGTCTGCAGATACGGCAGCCGCAGCAGCCACAGGTCGCCGACCTGCTCGGTGCTGAAGGCGAAGCCGTGCCGCTCCAGGAGGTCGAGGCCGAGGATCGCGTAGTCGACGTCGTCGTCGCGGCAGCTGCCGTGGATACGGCCGCGCACGCACTCACGCCACTCGGGGCGCAGCGAGCGCCCGTCCTCCTCGTCGGCCGGCTCGGGCAGATAGTCGGTGAGCGGCAGGGCCGCGGCCCGGCGCAGATAGCGGTCGATCCGGTCGCGCGTCCACAGGTCGCCCTGCTCGACCGGCTTGCCGAGCATGTTGCCCGCGATCCGGCCCAGCCAGCCGCCGAGGACGCGGTCGGCGAGCTCCGGGTCCGTGCCCACAGAGGTCATAGGACCGGTCTACCCGATTCCGGCGGCCCATGCGCCCGCGCGCACCGGGGCCGTCCCACGCCCCGGCCGGGGCATGGCGGGCCCGGGGTGCCGCCGGTTAAGGTCGCAGCGGCGCGACTGGCCCCGACCTGTGCGGGGCCCGGAGAGCAAGGGGATACAGGTGACACAGCGCGTGCTCATCGCCGCGGACAAGTTCAAGGGGTCGCTCACGGCCGTGCAGGTCGCCGAGCGGGTCACCGCCGGTCTGCGCCGGGCCGCCCCGGGCGTGGAGGTCGAGGCCATGCCGGTCGCCGACGGCGGTGACGGCACCGTCGACGCGGCGGTCGCGGCCGGTTTCGAGCGCCGCGAGGTGCGGGTCGCCGGACCGCTCGGCCACGAGGTGACGGCGGCGTTCGCGCTGCGCGGCGACACCGCGGTCGTGGAGATGGCCGAGGCCAGCGGCCTCCAGCGGCTGCCCGCGGGCGTCCTCGCCCCCCTCACGGCGTCCACGTACGGCTCCGGCGAGCTGCTGCGGGCGGCCCTCGACGCCGGGGCCCGCACCCTCGTCTTCGGCGTCGGCGGCAGCGCCACCACGGACGGCGGAGCCGGGATGCTGAGCGCGCTCGGCGCCCGCCTGCTCGACGCGGACGGCGAGCCGGTGGCGCCCGGCGGGGGCGGCCTCGCCGAGCTGGCCACCGCCGACCTGTCGGGCCTGGACCCCCGCCTCGCCGGGGTCGACCTGGTGCTCGCCAGCGACGTGGACAACCCGCTGACCGGCCCGAAGGGCGCGCCGGCGGTGTACGGCCCGCAGAAGGGCGCGTCCCCGGACGACGTCGCCGCGCTGGACGCGGCTCTCGCGCACTACGCCAAGGTCCTGGAGAGCGCCCTCGGCCCCCGGGCCGCCCAGCACGCCTCGGCGCCGGGCGCCGGAGCCGCCGGCGGCATCGGGTACGGCGCCCTCCTGCTCGGCGCCCGCTTCCGGGCCGGCATCGAGGTCATGCTCGACGTCCTGGGCTTCGGGCCCGCCGTGGAGCGCGCCGACCTGGTGATCACCGGCGAAGGCTCGCTGGACGAACAGACCCTGCACGGCAAGGCCCCGGCCGGGGTCGCGTCGGCGGCCCGCGCGGCCGGCAAGGAGGTGGTCGCCGTGTGCGGGCGCCTCGCGCTCGCGCCGGAGGCGCTCGGCCGGGCCGGCATCCGGCGGGCGTACCCGCTGACGGATGAGGAGCCGGACGTGGCGGTGTGCATCGCGGACGCCGGGCCGATCCTGGAGCGTGTCGCGCAACGCATCGGACGGGACTTCCTGAGCTGAGCCCGGGGCGGGCGCCCAGGCATGCGAAAGGGCCCCGGACCAGTTCGGTCCGGGGCCCTTCCCGTCACGGGAGGCGGGTCGCTACGGCAGCTGGGCCGCGCGCGCCTCGCGCCGGTTGTCGCGGAAGTTGTTCACCCGACGGGCCGTGGCGAACAGCGGGATCACCGCGCCCGTCACCAGCTGGAGCGCGCAACCCGTCTGGAGGAGCAGCTGACCGCTCGGGGCGTCGAACGCCCAGGCGGCGAGCAGACCCATGGACACCACGATCCAGGACAGCATCGCGATCGCGAGGCGGCCGCGCGGCTTCGGGTACTCGACCCGGCTCACCATCAGCCAGGCCGTGCCCAGGATCGCCAGGAGCGTCGCCACGAAGGGCAGCTCCAGCAGGACGATCGAGACGACCGTCAGCGCGCCGAACGGCGACGGCATCCCCTGGAACATCCCGTTGGGGACGGACACGCAGGAGAAGCGCGCCAGCCGCAGCACGACCGCCAGCAGCACCACGATCGCCCCGACCGCGGCCACTCTCTGGTGCGCGTCGTCGGCGACCATGCCGTAGACCAGGACGAAGTACGCCGGGGCCAGGCCGAAACTGATCAGGTCGGACAGGTTGTCCAGCTCGGCGCCCATCGGGGACGAGCGGAGCTTGCGGGCGACCAGTCCGTCGAACAGGTCGAACACCGCCGCGCAGAGCATCAGGATGACCGCCGTGGCCGCGCTGTGGCGGGCCATGCCGGACTCCTGGCTGCCCGTGAGGTGCGGGATCAGGATGCCGGTGGTGGTGAAGTACACCGCCATGAAGCCGCACGTCGCGTTGCCGAGGGTGAGGGTGTCCGCTATCGACAGGCGGAGAGAGAGCGGCATCTCCTCCTCTTCGTCGACCTCGTCCGCGCCCGGCACCCAGCCCGGCTGTGTCTCTGGATCAATCACGGTCAATGCGAGTCACCCCAGCCACGGTCTTCTGCCCGACCTCGACCGCGACCTCCACGCCTTCCGGCAGGTAGATGTCGACACGGGAGCCGAAGCGGATCAGACCGATGCGGTCGCCCTGCTCGACCTTCGTGCCCTGCGGGATGTAGGGGACGATGCGACGGGCCACGGCGCCGGCGATCTGGATCATCTCGATGTCGCCGAGTTCGGTGTCGAAATGCCAGACTACGCGCTCGTTGTTCTCGCTCTCCTTGTTGAACGCCGGCACGAACCCGCCCGGGATGTGCTCGACGGACGTCACCGTGCCGGAGAGCGGCGCCCGGTTGACGTGGACGTTGAGCGGGCTCATGAAGATCGCGACGCGGGTGCGGCCGTCCTTCCACGGCATGATGCTCTGCACCACACCGTCGGCCGGGGAGATGACCCGGCCCTGGGCGATCTCGCGCTCGGGGTCGCGGAAGAACCACAGCATGCCCGCCGCCAGAGCGGTGGCGGGTACGGCCACGGCCTTGGCGACGCCGGAGCGGCGTGCGCGGGCCAGGCTGAGGGCTGCGGTGGCGACGGTCGGGAGAAGCCACGGCGATGCTCCGCGCGCGAGGCGTACGCCGGCCCGGCTGTCGCGTGGTGCAGAGGTTTGGCTGTGGGGCATGGATGACCTTCGTAGCGGATGATGCCGCGCTTCAACGGGGGACGGCGGCTTTCCGGGGATCGTACCGGTCGCGGCCCACAACTGGGCAAGCCAGGAAGCCGAGTCGGCGGCTGAAGAGTATGTACGGGGTGTGATCTTCTTCTCGAAGAAAACACCCCGAACTCGGACAATCTATCCCTGGAATCGATACTCTTCGAGCAGCCTGCGACCGATGATCATTTTCTGGATCTCGGCGGTACCTTCACCGATGAGCAGCATCGGGGCCTCACGGTAGAGGCGCTCGATCTCGTACTCCTTGGAGAAGCCGTAGCCGCCGTGGATCCGGAAGGCGTCCTCCACGACTTCCTTGCAGTATTCGGAGGCGAGGTACTTCGCCATCCCTGCTTCGAGGTCGTTTCGCTCACCGGAGTCCTTTTTGCGTGCCGCGTTCACCATCATGGCATGCGCGGCCTCCACCTTGGTAGCCATCTCGGCCAGCTTGAACTGGATGGCCTGGTGCTGGGCGATCGGCTTGCCGAAAGTGTGACGCTGCTGGGCGTACTGGACGCCCAGTTCGAAGGCACGCTGAGCGACACCGCAGCCACGCGCCGCCACATTGACGCGGCCGACCTCGACGCCGTCCATCATTTGGTAAAAACCTCGGCCGGTGACGCCGCCGAGCACCCGATCGGCCGGAATGCGCAGGCCGTCCATGATGAGCTCGGTCGTGTCGACGCCCTTGTAGCCCATCTTGTCGATCTTGCCGGGGATGGTGAGTCCCGGACGGACCTCGCCGAAGCCGGGCTCCTTCTCCACGAGGAACGTCGTCATCGACTTGTGGGGCGCGGTGCCCTCAGGGTGTCCTTCGTCACTTCGGACCAGAACGGCGACCAGAGAGGACGTGCCGCCGTTCGTCAGCCACATCTTCTGGCCGTTGAGGACGTACTCCTCACCGTCCTTCACCGCCTTCGACGTGATCGCGGACACGTCGGAGCCGAGGGCCGGCTCCGACATGGAGAAGGCGCCGCGGATGTCGCCGGCCGCCATCCGCGGAAGGAAGTGCTCCTTCTGCTCCTGGGTGCCGTGCTGCTTCAGCATGTACGCCACGATGAAGTGCGTGTTGATGATGCCGGACACCGACATCCAGCCGCGGGCGATCTCCTCCACGCACAGCGCGTACGTCAGGAGCGACTCGCCCAGACCCCCGTACTCCTCGGGGATCATCAGGCCGAAGAGGCCGAGCTCCTTCAGACCGTCGACGATCTGCTGGGGGTACTCGTCACGGTGCTCCAGCTCGGTGGCGACCGGGATGATCTCCTTGTCCACGAAGTCGCGGACGGTGGAGAGGATCTCCTGCTGGACGTCGGTCAGACCGGCGGTCTGGGCGAGACGGGCCATCGCTTACTTCCCCTGTTCCTTCAGCTCGGGGCGGCCCGGCTGCTCGCCGCCGCGCTCCTTGATGTACGTCTCGGTGGGCACCATCACCTTGCGGCGGAACACGCAGACCAGCGTGCCGTCCTGCTTGTAGCCCCTGGTCTCGACGTGGACGATGCCGCGGTCGTTCTTCGACTTCGACGGCCACTTGTCGAGCACGGTCGTCTGGCCGTAGATGGTGTCGCCGTGGAAGGTCGGCGCCACGTGCTTCAGCGACTCGATCTCCAGGTTGGCGATGGCCTTGCCGGAGATGTCCGGCACGGACATGCCGAGCAGCAGGGAGTAGATGTAGTTGCCCACGACGACGTTCCTGCCGAAGTCCGTCGTCTTCTCCGCATAGTTCGTGTCCATGTGGAGCGGGTGGTGGTTCATGGTGAGGAGACAGAACAGGTGGTCGTCGTACTCCGTGACCGTCTTGCCCGGCCAGTGCTTGTACGTCGCCCCGACCTCGAACTCCTCGTAGGTGCGTCCGAACTGCATGACGGTCAGGCCTCCGGGATCTCGAACTTCGACGTGCGCTTCATGCCGGCGGCGCGGCCCTTGCCCGCGATGACCAGGGCCATCTTGCGGCTGGCCTCGTCGATCATCTCGTCGCCGAGCATCGCGGAGCCCTTCTTGCCGCCCGCCTCGGACGTGTAGTAGTCGTACGCGTCCAGGATCAGCTCGGCGTGGTCGTAGTCCTCCTGGGAGGGCGAGAAGATCTCGTTGGACGCCTCGACCTGGCCCGGGTGCAGCACCCACTTGCCGTCGAAGCCGAGCGCGGCGGCGCGCTGGGCGACCTCGCGGTAGCCGTCGACGTTGCGGATCTGCAGGTAGGGTCCGTCGATCGCCTGGAGGTCGTTGGCGCGGGCGGCCATCAGGATCTTCATCAGGATGTAGTGGTAGGCGTCCGCCGGGTAGCCGGGCGGCTGCTCACCCACGACCAGCGACTTCATGTTGATGGACGCCATGAAGTCGGCCGGGCCGAAGATGATGGTCTCCAGGCGCTGCGAGGCCTGGGCGATCTCGTTGACGTTGTTCAGGCCCTGCGCGTTCTCGATCTGCGCCTCGATGCCGATCTTGCCGACCTCGAAGCCCATGGTCTTCTCGATCTGGGTGAGGAGGAGGTCCAGCGCGACGACCTGCTGGGCCGTCTGCACCTTCGGCAGCATGATGCAGTCGAGGTTCTGGCCGGCGCCCTCGACGACCGTGACGACGTCCCGGTACGTCCACTCGGTCGTCCAGTCGTTGACGCGGACGACGCGCGTCTTGCCCGTCCAGTCGCCCTCGTTGAGGAACTTGACGATGGTGTGCCGCGCCTCGGGCTTGGCGAGCGGGGCGCACGCGTCCTCCAGGTCGAGGAAGACCTGGTCCGCCGGGAGGCCCTGCGCCTTCTCCAGGAAGCGCGGGTTGCTTCCCGGCACCGCGAGACAGGAGCGGCGGGGACGCAGACGGTTGACGGTCATGCGGGGACCTCCAGGGGGTCGAGCTTGTTCGCTTTCCGGATCTCGTCGACGATGCGGCCGATGATCCCGGTGATGTCGAAGTCCTTCGGGGTGAAGACGGCGGCCACTCCGGCTTCCTTCAGCTGCTCGGCGTCACCATTCGGGATGATGCCACCGGCGATCACGGGTATATCTGTGGCACCGGCCACACGGAGGCGTTCCAGGACGTCCGGGACGAGCTGCGCGTGCGACCCGGACAGGATCGACAGGCCGACCGCGTGCACGTCCTCGGCGAGGGCCGCGTCCACGATCTGCTCCGGCGTCAGCCGGATGCCCTGGTACACCACCTCGAAGCCGGCGTCGCGGGCGCGCACGGCGATCTGCTCGGCGCCGTTGGAGTGCCCGTCGAGGCCGGGCTTGCCGACCAGGAAACGCAGCTTGCCCACGCCCATGTCCTTCGCCGTCAGCTCCACCGTGCGGCGCACCCGGGACAGGGCCGAGCCCTCCTCGGCCGGGATCGCGACCGGCGCCGAGGAGACCCCGGTCGGGGCGCGGAACTCGCCGAACACCTCGCGCAGCGCCCCGGCCCACTCGCCGGTCGTGACGCCGGCGCGGGCGCACTCCAGGGTGGCCTCCATGAGGTTGTCGGTGCCCTTCGCGGCCTCCTTCAGCCGCTCCAGCGCCTTGCAGGGACGCGGGTGGTTGAAGGGCGGCTGGTACCGCGTGTCCCGCCAGTGCTGGAGCGAGGCGATGACGCGGGCCTCGACGGCCGGGTCGACCGTCTGGATCGCGGTGTCCAGGTCGGCGGTGAGCGGGTTCGGCTCGGTCGTCTCGAAGATGTTGACGCCGACGATCTTCTCCTGGCCGGACTCGATCCGGCCCCGGCGCTCGGCGTGCGAGGCGACGAGCTGCGACTTGAGGTAGCCGGACTCGACGGCCGCCATCGCGCCGCCCATCTCCTGGATCCGCTCGATCTCGGCGAACGACTCCTCGACCAGCGCCGCGACCTTCGCCTCGATGACGTGCGAGCCCTCGAAGATGTCCTCGTACTCCAGCAGGTCGCTCTCGTGCGCGAGGACCTGCTGGATGCGCAGCGACCACTGCTGGTCCCAGGGGCGGGGCAGGCCGAGGGCCTCGTTCCAGGCGGGCAGCTGCACGGCACGCGCGCGGGCGTCCTTGGAGAGGGTGACGGCCAGCATCTCCAGCACGATCCGCTGGACGTTGTTCTCCGGCTGCGCCTCCGTCAGGCCGAGCGAGTTGACCTGGACGCCGTAGCGGAAGCGGCGCTGCTTGGGGTTCTCGATGCCGTACCGCTCACGCGTGATCCGGTCCCAGATGCGGCCGAACGCGCGCATCTTGCACATCTCCTCGATGAAGCGGACGCCCGCGTTCACGAAGAAGGAGATACGGGCCACGACGTCCCCGAACTTCTCCTCGGGGACCTGCCCCGAGGCGCGCACGGCGTCGAGGACGGCGATGGCGGTGGACATCGCGTACGCGATCTCCTGGACCGGCGTGGCGCCCGCCTCCTGCAGGTGGTAGCTGCAGATGTTGATCGGGTTCCACTTCGGGATGTGGGAGACCGTGTACGCGATCATGTCCGTCGTCAGGCGGAGCGAGGGCCCCGGCGGGAAGACGTGCGTCCCCCGGGACAGGTACTCCTTGACGATGTCGTTCTGGGTCGTGCCCTGGAGCCGGGTGATGTCCGCGCCCTGCTCCTCGGCGACGACCTGGTAGAGCGCCAGCAGCCACATGGCGGTGGCGTTGATCGTCATCGAGGTGTTCATCTGCTCCAGGGGGATGTCCTGGAACAGCCGGCGCATGTCACCGAGGTGCGCGATCGGCACGCCGACCCGGCCGACCTCGCCGCGGGCGAGGATGTGGTCGGAGTCGTACCCGGTCTGCGTGGGCAGGTCGAACGCGACCGACAGACCGGTCTGCCCCTTGGCGAGGTTGCGCCGGTACAGCTCGTTGGACGCCTCGGCCGTCGAGTGGCCGGCATACGTCCGCATGAGCCACGGACGGTCCTTCTGACGCTCTGTCATCCCCCGGCCCTCAGATGTTCCGGAAGCGGTTGATGGAGTCGAGGTGCTTGGCGCGCAGCTCCTGGTCGCGCACGCCCAGGCCCTCCTCGGGGGCGAGGCACAGCACGCCGACCTTGCCCTGGTGCAGGTTGCGGTGCACGTCGTAGGCGGCCTGGCCGGTGTCCTCCAGGGAGTACACCTTCGACAGGGTCGGGTGGATCTTGCCCTTCGCGATGAGCCGGTTGGCCTCCCAGGCCTCGCGGTAGTTGGCGAAGTGCGAGCCGATGATCCGCTTCAGCGACATCCACAGGTAGCGGTTGTCGTACTGGTGCATGTAGCCCGAGGTGGAGGCGCAGGTGGTGATGGTGCCGCCCTTGCGGGTGACGAAGACCGAGGCGCCGAAGGTCTCGCGGCCGGGGTGCTCGAAGACGATGTCGATGTCCTCGCCGCCGGTGAGCTCGCGGATGCGCTTGCCGAAGCGCTTCCACTCCTTGGGGTCCTGGGTGTTCTCGTCCTTCCAGAACTTGTAGCCCTCGGCGTTGCGGTCGATGATCGCCTCGGCGCCCATCGAGCGGCAGATCTCCGCCTTCTGCGGGGAGGAGACGACGCAGATCGGGTTGGCGCCGCCGGCGAGGGCGAACTGCGTGGCGTACGAGCCGAGTCCGCCGCTCGCGCCCCAGATCAGGACGTTGTCGCCCTGCTTCATGCCGGCGCCGTTGCGGGAGACGAGCTGGCGGTAGGCGGTGGAGTTCACCAGGCCCGGGGCCGCGGCCTCCTCCCAGCTCAGGTGGTCCGGCTTGGGCATGAGCTGGTTGGACTTGACGAGGGCGATCTCGGCGAGGCCGCCGAAGTTCGTCTCGAAGCCCCAGATGCGCTGCTCGGGGTCGAGCATCGTGTCGTTGTGCCCGTCGGACGACTCCAGCTCGACGGACAGGCAGTGCGCGACGACCTCGTCTCCGGGCTTCCAGGAGTTGACGCCCGGGCCGGTGCGCAGGACGACGCCCGCGAGGTCGGAGCCGATGATGTGGTACGGCAGGTCGTGGCGCTTGGCCAGCTCGCTGGTGCGGCCGTAGCGCTCCAGGAAGCCGAAGGTGGACAGCGGCTCGAAGATCGAGGTCCACACCGAGTTGTAGTTCACCGAGGAGGCCATGACGGCCACCAGGGCCTCGCCCGGGCCGAGCTCGGGCAGGGGCACGTCGTCGAGGTGGATCGACTTGCGCGGGTCCTTGTCGCGGGTCGTCAGGCCCGCGAACATCTCCGTCTCGTCCTTGTGCACGGTGATGGCGCGGTACGACTCGGGGAGCGGGAGGGCGGCGAAGTCCTCCGACGTGGAGTCGGGCGACTGGATCGCGGCCAGGATGTCCTTCATGGTCACGGTGTTGCCTCCGGCGGTGAGCGCCCTGAGGGAGGGGCGCTGAGGGTTACGTCGGTGCTGCTGAGGGTTTTTTCGGGGGTGCCGTCGGTTCGGCCGGTGGTGCTGTTCGGCAGCGCATGGTGGCGCGGGAGGTTGCCTGTGACGCAGGCGCCGGGCGCGCAGGCCCCGGGAGGGGCTTGCGGGGACAGCCGGCGTACGAAAGGTCTCTGCACGCCGGCCGCCCGGACTCCTTCAACGTATGGCACGGCGTGTCATCCGGCAAGGCACTGCGTGCCAGAAGTTGCTCTCAGATGAAATCTTTACGTAACAAATGAGCGATGATCGATCGAACGCGCCGGGGAAGACCCCTGAAAAGGGCCCCTGACATGCCAAAACGGCCACCCTGGCGGATGGCCGTCGTCACAGCGGGGGAGTGGCGGGGCCCACTCCGGAACGGGCGCCTCAGCGCTCCTTGAGGGCCTGCTCGATGGTCCGCATCACCTCGTCCAGCGGCGCGTCGGTCCGCGCCACCGTCACCAGGACCTCGCCCTCGGTGGCCACCGAGGCGGTCGTGGTACGCGGGCCGGTGTCCCGGCCCGCGCCGATCCCCGTCCCGAACGTGCGGCGCACGATCGCGAAGGCGTGGTCGAGCTGCGCCTCCACGTCGCCCTGCCCGCCGGCCCGCAGCCAGCGCCGCAGCACGTGGTTGTGGGCGGTGACCACCGCCGACGCCGCGACCTCCGCGAGCAGCGGGTCGTCGTTGGCGTCGTCGTCGTGCGCGTGCTCGTCGAAGTGGCCGAGGAGGTAGCGGGTGAACAGGCGCTCGTAGCGGGCCACCGAGGCGATCTCCGCCTCCCGCAGGGTGGGCACCTCGCGGGTCAGCTTGTAGCGGGCGACCGAGATCTCCGGCCGGGCCGCGTACATCCGCATGACCTCCTTGATGCCCCGGCACACCGTGTCGAGCGGGTGCTCGTGCGGCGGGGCGGCGTTCAGCACCGCCTCGGCGCGGACCAGGGTGTCGTCGTGGTCCGGGAAGATCGCCTCTTCCTTGGAGCGGAAGTGACGGAAGAAGGTGCGGCGGGCGACCCCGGCCGCGGCCGCGATCTCGTCGACCGTGGTCGCCTCGTATCCCTTGGTCGCGAACAGCTCCATGGCCGCGGCCGCCAGTTCGCGGCGCATCTTGAGCCGTTGGGCGGCGGCACGGCCGCCCGCGGCACTCTCCGGCGCGTCGGGCGCAGCTGGTGTACGTGAGGACTTGGCGGGCTGGGACATGACCCGAACGTACTGCATGTCCGCAGCTCGATGCGCGTGTACGGGGTTTCCCCCGCCCTGGGCGGGCGGGGGTCCTCCGGCCGGATCGAGCAGTCCGCCCCAGTCGCGGTCGCCTCGGAACCAGTCGCCGATGCCGTCAGCGGCGGGCATATTCGCGGAAGCCGCGGCCGGTCTTGCGGCCGAGGCAGCCCGCGGCCACCAGGTGCTCCAGCAGGGGCGCCGGAGCGAGGCCCGGGTCGCGGAACTCGCGGTGCAGGACCTTCTCGATGGCCAGCGAGACGTCCAGCCCGACGACGTCCAGCAGCTCGAACGGGCCCATGGGGTAGCCGCCGCCCAGCTTCATCGCGGCGTCGATGTCGTCGAGCGACGCGTAGTGCTCCTGCACCATCTTGATCGCGTTGTTGAGGTACGGGAACAGCAGGGCGTTCACGATGAACCCGGCCCGGTCGCCGCAGTCGACGGCGTGCTTCCTGATCTTCGCGCAGACCTCGCGGACCGTGGCGTGCACGTCGTCGGCGGTCAGGACCGTGCGGACGACCTCGACCAGCTTCATGGCCGGCGCCGGGTTGAAGAAGTGCATGCCGATCACGTCCTGCGGACGCGAGGTGGCCCGGGCGCAGGCGACGACGGGCAGCGAGGAGGTCGTGGTGGCGAGCACCGCGCCCGGCTTGCAGACCTTGTCCAGCGCCGCGAACAGCTGCCGCTTGACGTCCAGGTCCTCGGCGACGGCCTCCACGGCCAGGTCGACGTCGGCGAACGCGTCGTAGCTGCCGGCCGCGGTGATCCGGTCCAGGGTCTGCGCGGCGGCCTCGGCGGTCATCCGGCCCCTGTCCACGGACCGCGACAGCGACTTGCCGATGCGCGCCTTCGCGGCCTGCGCCTTCTCCTCGCTGCGGGCGGCGAGGACGACGTCGTACCCGGCCTTGGCGAAGACCTCGGCGATGCCGGACGCCATGGTGCCGGAGCCGGCCACGCCGACGGAGCGGACGGTCCGGCCCGGCGTCAGGGAGGCGCCCTCCAGCGGCGTCAGCGCGTCCCGCACGACGGTGGCGCTGCCGGGGGCCTCGTACGTGTAGAAGCCGCGGCCCGACTTACGGCCCGTCAGACCGGCCTCGCTGAGCTGCTTGAGGATCGGGGCGGGGGCGTGCAGCCGGTCGCGGGACTCGGCGTACATGGCGTCCAGGACCGTGCGGGCGGTGTCGATGCCGATCAGGTCGAGCAGGGCGAGCGGCCCCATGGGCAGCCCGCAGCCCAGCCGCATCGCGGCGTCGATGTCCTCGCGGGAGGCGTACTTCGCCTCGTACATGGCGGCGGCCTGGTTGAGGTAGCCGAACAGCAGGCCGTCGGCGACGAATCCGGGCCGGTCGCCGACGGCGACGGGCTCCTTGCCGAGGTCCAGGGCGAGGTTGGTGACGGCGGAGACGGCGGTCGGCGCGGTCAGCACCGAGGAGACGACCTCGACGAGCTTCATGGCGGGCGCCGGGTTGAAGAAGTGCAGGCCGAGGACACGCTCGGGACGGGCCGAGTCGGCCGCGAGCCGGGTCACCGACAGGGCGTTGGTGCCGGTCGCGAGGATCGTCCCGGGGCGGACGATGCCGTCCAGCTCCCGGAAGATCTGGTGCTTGATCTCGTACGACTCCGGGGCGACCTCGATGACCAGGTCCGCGTCGGCAGCGGCGCGCAGGTCGGTGGAGGTGCGGACGCGGGCGAGGGCGTCCGCGCGCTCCTGCCCGGTCAGCCGGCCGCGCTCCACGGCACGGGCGGTGGAGGACTCCAGGGCGGCGACGGCCTGCGCGGCCGCCGCCTCGCTGATGTCGATGCCGACGACCTGGCGGCCCGCCTTGGCGAGGACTTCGGTGATGCCGGTGCCCATCGTGCCGAGGCCGACCACGGCGACGGTCATGAGCGGGGACGGAGAGGTGTCGGACAGGGGAGTGGCCATCGCGGGACTCCAGGAATGAGGGTGACGACTGGGAACGCGCCCGGACGCGCCGGATGCGGAAGGAGTGCGGGTGTTGCCGGGCTGCGAGCGCACACGCCCGGTGCCGTCGCTGCGGACGTGCACACGTCCGAGGAGCGGTGATGACCGACCGGCCCTGTCCCGTGGCCGAGTCGTACTGCGGTACCTGGGTACCGAACCGACTGCTCTCGCGGAGGCTGCGTCACCAGGCCGCCGCGAGGGGGTGCGAGTGGGTAACTCGCTCGTCTGAGATTAACTCGCGGGTAACGAGCGCGCCACCCCCCGGGTTTGTGATGTAGGTCCCGCGCCTCCGCCCGCGCGCCTAACCTCTTCCCATGAGCGAAGAGTTGCGATCACTCACGGAGCGCTTACGGCAGGAGTCCGGAGCGACACCCGCGTACGACCGCCTCGTGGCCACCGGCGACCTCGACGAACTGGCGGACGTGCTGACCGGGCCCGGGCAGCCCCTGTGGGCGCGGGAGTTGGCCGCGTTCCGGCTCGGACTCGCCGGGGACCGGCGGGCGTTCGAATCCCTCGTCCTGCTGCTGAACCACCGGGACCCGCAGCGCTGCGCCTCCGCCGCGTACGCCCTCGCCCGGCTCGGCGACCCCCGTACGGCCCGCGCGGCGGCCGCCCTCGCCACCAACGAGCTGCGGGTCGCCTACGCGCTGCACCCGGTCCGTCTGCTGGTCGAACTGCGCGCCCCCGAGGCGGTGCCCGCCCTCATCACCACACTGGAGCGGCGGCTGCGCCCGCACGACCCCTACCGCCGGGTGGCCCTCGCCTGCGTCGACGGGCTGGGCGCGCTCGGCGACGACCGGGCCCGGCGCGTCCTGAACGAGGCGCTGGCCCACCCGGCCCTGGCGGAGGCGGCGGTGCGGGCCCTGGGGCGCATCCCGCGCCAGCGGTGACCGTGCGGCCGGCCGTCAGCAGGGCGTGAGCGCGCGGGCGTACCGCACCTCGGGCACCGCCACCCCGGCCAGCTCGAAGGGCTCCTCGACACCGTCCGGCCCGAAACCCGCCCGCGCGTAGAAGCGCCGGGCCCGGGCGTTGTCCCGCAGCACCCACAGCAGCATGCGCCGGTGCCCGGCGAGCGCGCACCGGCGTATCGACTCCGCGAGGAGCGCGCGGCCCGCCCCGGTGCCGATCCGGGCCGGGTCCACGTACAGCGCGTACAGCTCTGCGCCCTCGGTGCGGGTGCCGTCGTGGTCGCGGTAGGGGCCGTGGCAGCCCCAGCCGACGACCCGGCCGCCCTCCTCCGCCACCAGGTTCACCACCTCACCGCCGGCCGCCGCGAGATGGGCACGGCGCCGCTCGGCCTCCTGGGCCACGTCCATGGCGTCCAGGTAGGTCTGCGGCACCATCCCCCGGTAGGCGGCGCGCCAGCCGCCCACCCGGATCCCGGCGACCCGGTCGCAGTCGTCGGGGGTCATGGGCCGGATGGTCAAGCGGTGATCGTCCATGCCCGGCACTCTAGGCACCGGCCCGCCCGCCCGGCCTCCCATGAGACGGGCAGCACAGCGAACGCCTCCACCTCCATCAGGAACTCCGGCCGGACCAGCGCCGCCACCTGCACCGCCGACGCGGCGGGCAGCCGGTCGTCGGGCAGATGCTCGGCGCGGGCCGCGCGGACGGCGGGCATGTACGCCATGTCCGTGACGAAGTAGGTGAGCTTCACGACGTCGTCGAACGTGGCGCCGGTCGCGGCCAGACAGCGCCGCAGATTCTCGAAGACCTGACGGGCCTGGGCCGCCGGGTCGCCCGCGCCCACGAGCGCGCCGTCCTCGTCCAGCGCGAGCTGGCCGGAGACGGCGACGAGACGGCCGGTGCCGAGCACCACATGGCTGTACTGGGCGGCGGGGGCGACCCCTTCGGGGGCGGGAATCCGGATCAGCTCACTCATGCGGTCCATGGTGGACCACGGCTCCCGGGGCGCCCCCGACGGGCCGTCAGGGGGTCAGGGGCGGAAGCCGACCAGGTCGTGGAGTTCGGTGCCCCGGGCCGTCGACTTCGTCGTCTTCGCGGTCGCCGGTTCCGGTGCGGGGGACGCCGCACAGGTCGCGTCGACGTCACCGGAGCCCCGCGGCAGGGTGCCGTCGGCCAGGTAGGCGGCCAGGTGCCGGTCCAGACAGGTGTTGCCGGCGAGGGTGACGGCGTGGTTGCCGCCGCCCCGCTCGACGACCAGGCGGGAGCCGGTCAGCCGCCGGTGGACGGTGACGGCCCCTTGGTACGGGGTGGCCGCGTCGCCGGTCGACTGGAAGATCAGCACCGGCGGCGCCTTCGCGTTGGTCACGTCCACCGGCCTCAGCGTCCTCGTCGGCCAGAACGCGCACGGCGCGTTGTACCAGGCGTTGTTCCAGGTCATGAACGGCGCCTTGGTGTGCGTGGCCCAGTTGTCCGCCCGCCAGCGGTGCCAGTCGCGCGGCCAGGCGGCGTCCCGGCACTGCACGGCGGCGTAGACGCTGTAACCGTTCCCGGAGGCCTCGTCCGCCGCGCCGAACCGACGGTACGCCTCGACGAGCGGACCGTCGTCCCGGTCGTTCACGTACGCCGCGAACGCCTGGGCGAGCTGCGGCCAGTAGCCGTCGTAGTAGCCGCCGGGCAGGAAGGTGTCCTCCAGCTCGGACGGGCCCACCGTGCCGCCGGCCGGGGTCCGCGCCAGCGCCGTCCGCAGGGCGTACCACCGCTCCTCGACCCGGGCCGGGTCCGTGCCGAGCCGGTACGTCCCGTCGTGCCGGGCGACCCAGGCCAGGAAGGCGCGGTGCCGGTCGTCGAAGGCGATGTCCTGGGCGAGGTTGTCGTCGTACCAGACGCCGGTGGGGTCCACGACGGAGTCCAGCACCGCCCGCCGCACCCGCTGCGGGAACAGCTTGGCGTAGACCGCGCCGAGATAGGTGCCGTACGAGTAGCCGAAGTAGCTGACGCGGGGCGCGCCCAGGGCGGCGCGGATCCGGTCCAGGTCGCGGGCGGCGCCGACCGTGTCGATGTACGGCAGCACATCGGCGTACCTCTCACCGCACGCGCGGGCGAAGTCCTTCGCGCGCCGCAGGTTGGCCCGCTCCACCCACGGCGTGCTCGGCACGGAGTCCGGGCGCACGGGCGCGAAGTGCGCGGGGCGGCAGTCCAGCGCCGGGCGGCTCCTGCCGACGCCGCGCGGGTCGAAGCCGACGACGTCGTACTGCGCCGCCACCGCCTTGGGCAGCGCCGAGGCGACGTAGCCGGCCAGCGTGAGACCGCTGCCGCCCGGCCCTCCGGGGTTGACCAGCAGCGGGCCCTGGTACGTCTTCGCGGTATGCGGGACGCGGGACAGGGCCAGCGTGATCGTGCGGCCCTTCGGGGCGGCGTGGTCGAGCGGCACCTTGAGGGAGGCGCACTGGAGCGTCGGGTACCTGGCGGTGCCGCACCTCTTCCAGGTGAGGGGCGCGGCCTCGGCGGTGGTGGGCGGGGCGCTCGCCTCGGCGGGGACGGCGGTCAGGGTCCCGGCCACGACGAGTGCGGCGCCGCACAGAACGGTTGCGCGTCTTCCCATGGGTCCTCCCGGACGGATGCGGCACGGGCCGCGCGTGCCACGGCCCGTGCCGCATCCGTCCCGGAACGGGCGCCGTGAGGAACGGGTTCCGCGCGGATGTGACCCGATCGGGTCGCGAGATGCCCCCCGATGCCGCCGGGATCCCTCTACAGCAGCGTGAGCTGGGTGGGTCCGGGCTCCGGCTCGGGGAGGGGCTCGGGAATACGGCGGGGCATCCCCGGACGGGCGGGCCCGATGCCGTACTCCTGGGCGAGCTCGTGCACCTGACGGGTGATCCTGCGCTGGTACCACTTCGGCGCGTAGGCGCCGTCCGCGTACAGCCGCTCGTAGCGGCGCACCAGATGCGGGTGCTCACGGCCGAGCCACTCCATGAACCACTCGCGCGCCCCGGGCCGCAGATGCAGCACCAGCGGCGTGACCGACGTGGCGCCGGACGCGGCGATCGCCCGCACGGTTGCCCGCAGCTGCGCCGGCTGATCGCCGAGGAACGGGATGACCGGCGCCATCAGCACCCCGCACCCCAGCCCGTGCTCGGTCAGGGTCCGTACGACGTTCAGGCGCCGCTCGGGAGCGGGCGTGCCCGGCTCCACGGTCCGCCACAGCTCGCGGTCGACGAAGCCGACGGAGACGGACACGCCCACGTCCGTGACCTCCGCGGACTGCTTCAGCAGGTCGAGGTCGCGCAGGATCAGCGTCCCCTTGGTCAGGATCGAATACGGGTTGGCGTGGTCGCGCAGTGCCGCCAGGATGCCCGGCATCAGGCGGTAGCGGCCCTCGGCCCGCTGGTAGCAGTCGACGTTGGTGCCCATCGCTATGTGGTCGCCCTGCCAGCGGCGGGAGGCCAGCTGCCGGCGCAGCAGCTCCGGCGCGTTCACCTTCACCACGATCTGCGAGTCGAAGCCGAGTCCCGTGTCCAGGTCGAGATAGCTGTGCGTCTTGCGGGCGAAGCAGTACACGCACGCGTGCGAGCAGCCCCGGTACGGGTTCACCGTCCACTCGAAGGGCATGCGCGAGGCGCCCGGCACCCGGTTCACGATCGAGCGGGCCCGGATCTCGTGGAAGGTGATCCCGGCGAACTCGGGTGTGTCGAAGGTGCGGGTGACCACGGCGTCCGCGCCGAACAGACCGGTGTCGGCCCGGCTGTGGTCGGTCTCCAGGGCGAGGTTCTCCCAGCGCATGGTGCCTCCTCGGTAGCACTGCCCCCAGAATAGAACACATGTTCCCTTGATCGTGCTACCCCCGGCCCGTCTTCGTTTCCGATCGCCTCGCGACCGGTTCCGTGAGCCGTTCGGCACCCCGATTTGGGCGGGGTGCCACCGGGGTGGTTGGCTTGCCCCAACCCCGAGAACTCAGGTCCTGGAGGAAGTCGATGGCGCAGGTCGAGGCCACTACGGAGCGGGTCGTCGCGGCGGACGCGGAGAAGGTGTTCGACGCCCTCGCCGACTACACCGGCACCCGGCGCAAGCTGCTGCCCGAGCACTTCAGCGAGTACGAGGTGCGCGAGGGCGGCGACGGTGAGGGCACCCTCGTCCACTGGAAGCTCCAGGCCACCAGCAAGCGCGTACGCGACTGCCTCCTGGACGTCAGCGAGCCCACCGACGGCGAGCTCGTCGAGAAGGACCGCAACTCCTCCATGGTCACCACCTGGCGGGTCACCCCGGCCGGCGAGGGCCGCTCCCGCGTCGTCGTCACCAGCACCTGGCAGGGCGCCGGCGGCATCGGCGGATTCTTCGAGCGGACCTTCGCGCCCAAGGGCCTCGCCCGGATCTACGACGCGCTGCTCGCCAATCTCGCCGCCGAAGTGGAGAAGTAGCAACCGGGTGCTTCAACCCGCCGGGGCGCGGCGGCCGTTGTCGTCCTCACCGGATCGAGTGGTTCTCTTCCGCGACCGACCTGGTTCCGTAACTCGTCGCGCTTGCCCGTAGTTGTTCGCCTACGCGGACATGGTGCGGCAGTGCGACGAGGGGAGCGGGTACGTGGGCGGGAGCACTCTGGTACAGGACGAACCGGTCGCCGCGCCCCCGGACGTCCCGCCTCCCGCCCCCGGGGCCCCGGGCGAACTGCCCCCGCGCCGGGTCCGGTTGGTGTTCTTCGCCCTGATGCTCGCGCTGCTGCTGGCCGCGCTGGAGCAGATGATCGTCGCCACCGCGCTGCCGAAGATCGTCGGTGAGCTGCACGGCCTCGACCGGATGTCCTGGGCGATCACCGCCTACCTGCTCACCGCCACCGTCGGACTGCCGATCTACGGCAAGCTCGGCGACCTGTTCGGCCGCAAGGGCGTCTTCCAGTTCGCGATCGTCGTCTTCGTCGTCGGCTCCGCGCTCGCCGGCCGGGCCGGGACCATGGACCAGCTGATCGCCTACCGGGCCGTCCAGGGCGTCGGAGCCGGCGGACTCATGATCGGCGTCCAGGCGATCATCGCCGACATCGTGCCCGCCCGGGAGCGGGGCCGCTTCATGGGCCTGATCGGCGCCGCGTTCGGCCTCGCCTCGGTCGCCGGACCGCTGCTCGGCGGCTACTTCACCGACCACCTCTCCTGGCGCTGGTGCTTCTACATCAACGTCCCCTTCGGCCTGGTCACCCTCGCCGTCGTCGCCGTCGTGCTGAAGCTCCCCAGGCCCCGGGGCCGGGCCCGGCTCGACGTCCTCGGCGCCCTGCTGCTCGCCTCCGCCTCCACCTGCCTGGTCCTGCTGACCAGCTGGGGCGGCACCGAACACGCCTGGGACTCGCGCGTCATCCTCGGCCTCGGCGCCGGAGCGGCACTCGCCTCGCTCCTGTTCCTGATCACCGAGCGCTTCGCCGCCGAACCCCTCATCCCGCTGCGGCTGTTCAGGGACTCCGTCTTCAACGTCACCGCCCTGGTGGGCCTCGTGATCGGGGTCGCGCTGTTCGGCGCCGCCAGCTATCTGCCGACCTTCCTGCAGATGGTCGACGGGGCCACCGCCACCGAGTCCGGGCTGCTCATGCTCCCCATGATGGGCGGCATCGTCGGCGCCTCCATCGTCTGCGGCCAGCTCATCACCCGCACCGGCCGCTACCGGGTCTACCCCCTCCTCGGCAGCGCCCTCGCGGCCGTCGGCATGTGGCTGCTGTCCCGGCTGGAGACCGACACGCCCCGGCTGCACTACAGCGTCTGGATGGCCGTGCTCGGCGCCGGCATCGGCATGGTGATGCCGGTCCTCGTCCTCGCCGTGCAGAACTCCGTGCGCCCGGCCGACCTCGGCACGGCCACCAGCGCCAACAACTACTTCCGGCAGATCGGCGGCAGCGTCGGCGCGGCCGTCTTCGGCACCCTCTTCGCCGGCCGGCTCACCGACGCCCTCGCCGACCGGATCCCCGCACGGGCGGGCGCGGACCTGCCCGACGCCGAGGCCATCACCCCGCAGCTCGTCCACACCCTGCCCCCGGCGCTGCGCGACGCCTACATCCAGGCGTACGCCGACGCCATGCCGAGGATCTTCCTGTACCTCGTCCCGGTGCTCGTGCTGGGCCTGCTCATCGCCTTCTTCCTCAAGGAGAAACCCCTGGTGACCCACAACGCCCCCACCGAGGAGACCGGCACCACCGCCCCGCCCGCCTCCGTCCCGCAGGCCCGCTCGCCGCACGGCACCCCGCTCGCCGTCCGCGGAGCCGTCCAGCACGCCGACGGCACCGTCGTGCCCCGCGCCGCGCTGACCCTGATCGACGTCGCCGGCCGGCAGGTCGGCCGCGCCACCAGCGCGGAGGACGGACGGTTCGCGCTCGCCGCCCCCGGCCCCGGGGCGTACGTGATGATCGCCGCAGCCGGCGGGCACCAGCCGCAGGCCGTCTCCGTCACCGTCGGCGAGCGCCCCGTCGACCTCGACATCCTGCTCGGCGGCGCCGGGCGCCTCGCCGGTCGGGTGCTGAGCCCCGACGGCACCCCCGTGGACGCCACCGTCACCCTCACCGACGTCCGCGGCGAGGTCGTCGCCACCACCCGCAGCGAACGCGACAGCGGCTACGTCATCACCGAACTGATCGCCGGGGAGTACACCCTCGCCGCCAGTTCGACCGCGTTCCGGCCCGCCGCCGTCCCGGTCACCGTCAAGGCGGCCCGCGAGACCCGGCAGGACATCGAGCTCGCGGGCGGCGCCGCCCTGCGCGGCACCGTTCGGGCGGGCGGCGGACGCCCCGTGGAGGACGCCCGCGTCACCCTCCTCGACGCGGCCGGGAACGTCGTCGACACCCTCACCACCGGACCCGACGGCACGTTCCGCTTCACCGACCTCTCCTCCGGCGAGTACACGGTCATCGCCGCCGGTTACCCGCCGGTCGCCACCGTGCTCCAGGTCGCCCGCGGCGGGCGCACGGAACGCGACCTCCAGCTCGGGCACGAGGACTGACCCCCGCCGGCCGACCCGGCGCTGTCCTGCGGGAAAGGGGCGCGGCCGGATCTTTCCGCCCCCGCGCGCGCCGTTGTGAACCCGGTACATCCAATTCGCCTATTGCCACACATCCCCGAGGCGGGGACCCGTACGGTGGTGGGGGCGCGCAGATCTTGCGGACCGTGGGGAGAGAGGGCCTGGGCCATGGACCGTGGCACCGAAAGGGACGGCACGGCGACGGAGCACGCCGCGACCGGACGCATCCCGCTCGCCGTGGTGGTGGTCGACCGCGCGGGGCTCGTCTCCCACTGGAGCTCCGGCGCGCGCCGCCTCTTCGGCGCCACCAAGGAGGAGGCGATCGGGCACCCCGCCGTCGACCTCCTGCCGGTGTCGGGAGCGCTCCCCGAGGACGACGACATCTCGCCGTACGGGCCGTACGGCGCCTACGAGGACCCGGGGCACGACCTGGAGACGTCCCTCGACGGACGGCTGTACTACCCGGCCGCGGGGCGGGCCCGGCTGACCGTGCCCGAGCGGGACCGCGTCGACGTCCTGTGGTGGGCCTACCCGCTGGTGGGCCCCGGCCCGGAGCGGCTGCTCGTGCTCGGCGCCGACGTCGGCCGGCTCCAGCAGGAAGCGGCGGGCGAGGACCCCGGCTTCGACCGGGTGGCGCCCGCCTTCGCCCTGCACACCGACTTCCCCGGCGCCGAGGAGCTCGCCTCCAGGCTCCCCGAGATCCTGCCCAGCATGAGCGTCGACGAGAGCGCCCGGATCGTCGGCCAGATCCTGGAACTCGGCTACCCCGTCCTCGAGTTCAGCCAGCACGACCGGGTCCCCGTCACCCCCGACTGGGGCGTGCCCCGGCGGGTGGAACGCCGGGCCCGCCGGGAGCGGGCCGCCCGGGCCGCCGCCCACGGCTTACCGGCGCCGGCCGACGACCCCGACGACGGTGAGGACCTGGAGCACGCCGCCGTACGCGAGCGCCTGGAGTTCCTCAACGAGGTCAGCGGCCGCATCGGCACCTCCCTCGACCTGGCCCGGACGATCGTCGAGGTCAGCAAGGCCGTAGTGCCCCGGTTCACCGACGTCGCCGGCACCTATCTGCGCGAACAGGTCGTCGCCGGCGAGGGGTTCCCCGACGGGGTGCCGGACACCACCACGCTGTGGCACCGGGTCGCCGTCGAGCACACCGACGAACCGGGCCGCTGGGACGACGTCGTCCCGGTCGGCGAGGCCATGCCCTTTCCGGCCCACACCCCGTTCTTCCAGTGCATGACGACCGGCGAGCCCGTGCTCGTCCCGCGGATCAGCCCCGAGATGGGCCACGCCATCGCGTCCCAGTTCGAGAAGCGGGACATCCGGCCGCTGATCACCGGCCGCTCGATGCTGGTCGTCCCGCTCAAGGCCCGCCATGTCGTCCTCGGCTTCATGATCCTGCTGCGCCACCCCGAGCGCGTCGAGTTCAACGACATGGACCGGGTCACCGGCGCCGAACTCGCGGCCAGAGCGGGCCTCGTACTCGACAACGCCCGTATGTACACCTACCAGGAGAGCGTCGCCGAGACCCTCCAGGACAGCATGCTGCCGCAGATCCCCCGGCGCATGGCGGGCTGCGACATCACCACCCGGTACCTGCCGGGCACACTGCTCGGACGGGTCGGCGGCGACTGGTTCGACTCGGTCAAGCTGCCCGGCGCCCGCACCGCCCTCGTCGTCGGCGACGTCATGGGCCACGGCCTCAACTCCGCAGCCATGATGGGCCAGTTGCGCACGGCCGTACAGACCATGGCCGCCCTGGACCTGCCGCCCGCCCAGCTGCTGCGCAACCTCGACGACCTCGCCCAGCGCCTCGGCGACAACTACCTCGCGACCTGCCTGTACGTCGTCTACGACCCCCTCGCGGGCGAGCTGCGCCTCGCCAACGCGGGCCACATCCCGCCCGTCCTGGTCCGCGCCGACAGCGGGCACGGTGAACTGCTCGACCTGCCCACGGGCGCGCCGATCGGCGTCGGCGGCGTGCCCTTCGAAGAGGTCCGCGTCCGTGTCGAGCCCGGCGACCGGATCGTCATGTGCACCGACGGTCTGGTCGAGCTGCGCGGCGAAGACATCGGTGTCGGACTCGCCGTCCTGTGCGAGTCCGCCGCCCACCCGGCCGCGTCCATGGACGAGGCGTGCGACACGATCATCCGCGCCCTCAACCCGCGCGACGGCCGCAAGGACGACGTCGCCCTGCTGATGGCCCGCCTCAACGGCATCGCCCCCGCCGACGTCGCCGTGCACCGGCTCGCCCTCGACCCGGCCGAGGCGGGCCGTGCCCGTGCCCTCGTCCGCGAGCAGCTGCGCGCCTGGGGCCTGACCCGGCTCGCCGGCACCGCCGAACTGCTGGTGAGCGAACTCGTCACCAATGCCGTACGGCACTCCCGCGACCGCCCCGTGGAACTGCGGCTCGTCCGGGGCGAGACGCTGCTGTGCGAGGTGGACGACGACGGCCACGAGCTGCCCACCCTGCTGGACACCGGCCCCGAGGACGACGCCGGGCGCGGACTCCTCGTCGTGAGCGCGCTCGCCCGCGCCTGGGGAGCGAGCCGTACCGGTGGCGGCAAGACCGTCTGGTTCGAGCTGACGCTCACCGGCCGCTGACGTCCGGCGGAGGTTCCGGAGGAGACGCGTGAAGGTGCGCGCCGGGCGCTTGTCGGCACCGGTCCGGCCGCGATAGACCGGATCCGCCCGTCACTCGGCGGTCGCCGGTCGCATCCCAGGGGAGTCGGTCATGAGCGTGACGAGTCGGTACCGGGATGCCTGGGAGGGCTTCTGGCGCGAGGCGCCCGGCGAGCAGGGTGCCGTGTTCTGGGACGCGGAACCCGCGCGGACCGCGGCCCGCCATCTGCCCCTGCTGGAGCCGCACCTGACCGCTCCGGACCTGGTGATGATCGATCTGGGCTGCGGCAACGGCACCCAGACCCGTTTCCTCGCCGACCGCTTCCCGCGCGTCGTCGGCGCCGACCTCTCCGCCGCGGCCCTCGACCTCGCCCGCCGGGCCGACCCGGCCGGGCAGGCGACGTACCGGCTGCTCGACGTCGTGGACAAGGCGGAGGTCCAGACGCTGCACGCCGAACTCGGCGACGCCAACCTCTATGTGCGCGGAGTCCTGCACCAGGCCGAGCCCGGCGACCGGCAGACGATGGCGGACGGGCTCGCCACCCTGGCCGGTGAGCGCGGCCGGATCCTCCTCGTCGAACCCTCCGAGGCCGCCAAGCGCGTCCTCATGGGCCTGGCGCGAGGTCCCGCCGGGCCGCCGCCCAAGCTGGCCCCCGTCCTGCGGCACGGCATCGCCCCGGGCGAGGTGAGCGACGACGCGCTGACCGGGTATCTGCGGTCGGCCGGCCTCGACGTGCTCGCCAGCGGCACCCTGCCGCTGGCCACCACCGAGCGGGGCCCCGACGGCACCCGCATCGAACTGCCGTCGACGTGGATCGTGGCGGGGCGGCCCTGACGGCGCCTACGCCTCCGTCGGCACGCAGAGCACCGGGATGTGCGACAGGTGCAGCAGCTTGTGCGGGGTGGAGCCCAGCAGGGCGCCCCGCAGCGGGCTCTCGCCCCAGGTGCCCAGGACGATGCAGCGTGCCCCGTGCCGGGACGCGGCGTCGAGCAGCGCCTCCGCCGGTTTCTGGTCGATGACCTCCACGGTCGCCGCCACCCCCGCCTGCCCGGCGACGTCGACGGCGTGGTCCAGGGCCGTCCGGCCGGTCTCCCGCAGGGCGTCCCGGTGGGCGGCGTACTCCTCGCCGAGCGAGCCCGGCGCCGCCGCCCCGTAGACCAGCACGAGGGTGTCGCCGAACGCGGCGGCCACCTCCACGGCGACGGAGAGCGCGCGGACCGCGCCCGGGGACTCGTCGTAGCCGCACACCACGGGCATGTCAGGACTCCTTGCCGTGCACGAGGTCGGGGTCGGCCACGTCGGGGCGCTCCGCCCAGAACGCCGGGGCCGTCAGCCGCCACACCACCATCAGGATCACGCCCGCGAGGGTGATGCCGATCCCGATGACCAGCGGCGGGCCGAGCCCGAACCACGAGACGCCGCTGTAGGAGTTGGCGGGGTCGGACATGTCGCCGACCGACTCGACGAGCAGCCAGGCCAGCAGCCCGGCGCCGACCACCGGGCCGAGGCCGATCAGCAGGAAGTTGCGGACGCTCTCGGTGAGGTGACGCCGGTAGTAGACGGCGCACGCGAGGCCGGTGAGCGCGTAGTAGAAGGCGATCAGCAGGGACAGCGCGGTCAGCGAGTCGAACAGGGCGTTCTCGCTGATCTGCCGGACCACCAGGTACCAGGCGATCGCGATGCCCGCCACCCACCACGTGCTCACGTCGGGCGTGCGGAACCGGTGGTGGATGTGCCCGAAGTGGGCCGGCAGGGCGTGCCGGCGGGCCATGGACAGCGCGGTGCGCGAGGCCGGGATGATCGTGGTCTGCGTGGACGCCAGACCGGACGTCGACACCGCCAGCAGCACCACCCAGTCCCAGCCGCCCATCACCTTGCCCGCGAGAAGGGCGAAGATGAACTCCTCCTCGTCGGCGTTCTCCGACAGGAACGCCGGTCCGGCGTAGGCCACGACCGCGATGGCCACGGCCACATACGTGACCAGCAGGATGACCGTCGACCACACGGCCGCCTCACCGGGGGCGGTCGCCGAGTTCTCGGTCTCCTCGGTGAGGTTCACCGCCGACTCCCAGCCCCAGTAGATGAACACGCCCAGCAGCAGCCCCGCCGTCAGCTGGGCGCCGCCCGCGCCGAACGGGTCCAGCCAGCCGAACGCCGGTTTCACGGCGTCGAGGTCCCCGGTGCCGGCGTAGACCCGGTAGAGCGCCACCACGGCGAAGGCGAGGAGGCAGGCGACCTGGGCGAGGATCAGCGCGTTCTGCACCCGGGCCGACACCTCGGTGCCGATGACGCACACCGCCGTCATCACCAGGATGAGCAGCACGGTGAGGATCTGCCGCACCCACTCGTTGTCGGCCCAGCTGTCCAGGCCGAAGGCGAGCAGCGCGAACGTCACCGCCACGTCCGCCAGCGAGCCGACGACCAGGACACCGGTCATGGTGATGGCCCAGCCGCCGAGCCAGCCCGCCCACGGGCCCATCGCGCGGGTCACCCAGGAGAAGGTCGTGCCGCAGTCCTGGTCGACCTTGTTCAGGTAGTAGAACGCCGACGCGATCAGCAGCATCGGCACGAACGCCGCCAGCATCACGCCGGGCGCGTACACCCCCACCAGCGCCACGATCGGGCCGATCACCGCGGCCAGCGAGTACGCGGGCGAGGTGGCGTTGAGCCCGATGACGAGCGCGTCGAGGAACCCGATCGCGTCGGGCTTCAACGAGTCCGGCTGCGGGGTGCCCGTACTGGCTTCGGCCATGCTGCCTCACTTTGGTCGTGCCTGACCTCATGAAACAGGGAACGGCCGGGCCCGCCGGGCCTTTGCCGACCCCGCGCGCGATGTCTCACCCGTGTGCCCAGCGGCCGCCCGCGCCGGGCGGTGCCCGGGGCGGGGGGACCGGTCGTGGCGGGTTCCGACGGGGGCGCGTAACGTGGCGCCCCATGAAGATCCTCATCAGCGCCGACATGGAGGGCGCGACCGGCGTGACCTGGCCGGGGGACGTTCTGCCGGGGACACCGCAGTGGGAGCGGTGCCGGGGGATGTTCACCTCGGACGTGGACGCGGCCGTGCGCGGCTTCTTCGACGGCGGTGCCGACTCCGTCCTCGTCAACGAGGCCCACTGGAGCATGCGAAACCTGCTGCTCGAACGGCTCGACGAGCGGGCCGAGATGCTGACCGGCCGGCACAAGGCGCTGTCGATGGTGGAGGGCGTCCAGCACGGGGACGTCGACGGGATCGCCTTCATCGGCTACCACACGGGCGCCGGCATGGAGGGCGTCCTCGCCCACACCTACCTCGCCAACCAGATCACCGGGGTCTGGCTGAACGACGTTCGGGCCAGCGAGGGTCTGCTGAACGCGCACGTCGTCGCCGAGTACGGCGTGCCCGTCGTCCTGGTCACCGGAGACGACCTCGCCTGCGAGGACGCCCTCGGCTACGCGCCCGAGGCGCTGAAGGTCGCCGTCAAGGACCACGTGTCCCGGTACGCGGCCGTGTGCCGTACGCCGGCGAGGACCGCCGCCGACATCCGCGCGGCGGCCAGGGACGCCGCCGCCCTCGCGGTCCGCGGCGAGCCCGTGCAGGCCGGGCCGCACACGGTGGCCGTCGAGTTCGACGCCGAGCACCTGGCGATGGCGGCCACCGTCGTCCCCGGTGTCGCACGGATCGGGGAGCGCAAGGTGGCGTACACCAGCGAGCGCATGTACGAGGCGATCCGGACCTTCAAGGCGGTCACCACGATCGTCTCGGCCGCGGTGGAGGAGCAGTATGGCTGACGCGCAGGCACTGGAGGAGGTCGTGACGTTCACGTCCGACCTCATCCGCATCGACACCACCAACCGGGGCGGCGGCGACTGCCAGGAGCGGCCCGCCGCCGAGTACGCGGCGGCCCGGCTCGCGGAGGCGGGCCTGCAGACCACGCTGCTGGAGCGCACCCCCGGCCGCACGAACGTCGTCGCCCGCCTCGAGGGCACCGACCCGTCGGCGGACGCCCTGCTCGTCCACGGGCACCTGGACGTCGTGCCCGCCGACCCCTCCGAGTGGAGCGTGCACCCCTTCTCCGGCGAGGTCCGCGACGGCGTCGTCTGGGGCCGCGGCGCCGTCGACATGAAGAACATGGACGCGATGATCCTGTCCGTCGTACGGGCCTGGGCGCGCCAGGGCGTGCGGCCCCGCCGGGACATCGTGATCGCGTTCACCGCCGACGAGGAGGCCAGCGCCGAGGACGGCTCCGGCTTCCTCGCCGACCGGCACGCCGCCCTGTTCGAGGGCTGCACCGAGGGCATCAGCGAGTCCGGCGCGTTCACCTTCCACGACGGCTCCGGCCGCCAGATCTACCCGATCTCGGCCGGCGAGCGCGGCACCGGCTGGCTGCGGCTCACCGCCCACGGCCGGGCCGGCCACGGCTCCCGGGTCAACCGGGAGAACGCGGTGACCCGGCTCGCCGCCGCCATCACCCGGATCGGCGACCACGAGTGGCCGGTGCGGCTGACCCCGACCGTGCGCGGCGCCCTCACCGAACTCGCGGAGCTGTACGGCCTGGACACGAGCCTGGACGACGTGGACGGCCTGCTGGAGAAGCTCGGCCCCGCCGCCAAGCTCGTCGAGGCGACCGTCCGCAACAGCGCCAACCCGACGATGCTGGAGGCCGGTTACAAGGTCAACGTCATCCCGGGCAAGGCCGTGGCGTTCGTCGACGGACGGTTCCTGCCGGGCCACGAGGACGAGTTCCGCGCCACCCTCGATGAACTCACCGGGCCCGACGTGGACTGGGATTTCCACCACCGGGAGGTCGCCCTGCAGTCCCCGCTGGACTCGCCGACGTACGCCCTGATGCGGGCCGCCGTCGAGGAGTTCGCGCCGGAGGGGCGCACCGTGCCGTACTGCATGGCCGGCGGCACGGACGCCAAGCAGTTCTCCCGGCTCGGCATCACCGGCTACGGGTTCTCGCCGCTGAAGCTGCCGGAGGGCTTCGACTACTCGGCCATGTTCCACGGCGTCGACGAACGGGTGCCCGTCGAGGCGCTGCACTTCGGCGTCCGGGTGCTCGACCGGTTCCTGCGCACGGCTTAGACGACCTGGGGGAGACAGTGCGGACTCTGGCGTACGGATTCTGGCCCTCGCCGATCGACGCGGGCCTCGCCGCCGCGCACGACGGGCGGCCCGACTTCGTCGGCTTCGTCGGTGACGAGGCGTGGTGGACCGAACCGCGGCCCGCCGAGGGCGGCCGGCGCACCCTCGTGCGCCGCCGCGCCGACGGGCACGAGGAGTCGGTGCTGCCCCCGCCGTGGAATGTGCGCAGCCGCGTCATGGAGTACGGCGGGCAGCCGTGGGCCGGTACGGCCACCGACGACGGTGGGCCGCTCGTCGTCTTCGTGAACTTCGCCGACCAGCGGCTCTACCGGTACGAGGAGGGCGCCGAGCCGCGTCCGCTCACCCCGGTGTCCCCGATGGGCGGTGGACTGCGCTGGGCGGAGCCGCTGGTGCGGGCCGACCTCGGCGAGGTGTGGTGCGTCCTGGAGGAGTTCACGGGGGAGGCGCCCACCGATGTGCGGCGCGTCCTGGCCGCCGTGCCGCTGGACGGATCGGCGGCGGACGACCGGGACGCCGTGCGTGAACTCACCGACGGACGGCACCGGTTCGTCACCGGGGCGCGGCTCTCGCCGGACGGGCGGCGGGCCGCGTGGCTGGCCTGGGACCACCCCCGGATGCCCTGGGACGGCACCGAACTGCTCGTCGCCGAGATCACCGCCGAGGGGACGTTCGAGAACCCCAGGACCGTCGCGGGCGGACCCCAGGACTCCGTCGCCCAGGCCGACTGGACGCCCGACGGCCGTCTGCTGCACACGAGCGACGCCGGCGGCTGGTGGAACCTGTACCGCGACGGCGAGCCCCTGTGCCCGCGCGAGGAGGAGTTCGGCGGGCCGCTGTGGCAGCTCGGCCTGCGCTGGTCCGCCCCGCTCGACAGCGGCCTCGTCGCCGTCCTGCACGGACACGGCGCCCTGCGCCTCGGCGTCCTGGACCCCGAGACCGGCGAGATCGTCGACGTGCCCGGCCCCTGGACCGAGTTCGCGCCGACGCTCGCCGTGCACGGGGAGCGGGTCGTGGCCGTCGGCGCCGGCCCGCACACCGCCCACGAGGTCGTCGAACTGGACACCCGCACCGGCCACTGCCGGGTGATCGGCGCCGCCCACCAGGACGCCGTGGACCCCGCCTACTACCCGCAACCGCGGATCCGCACCTTCACCGGCCCCTCCGGCCAGGACATCCACGCGCACGTCTACCCGCCGCACCACCCGGACTGCGCGGCCCCCGACGGCACCCTGCCGCCGTACGTCGTCTGGGCGCACGGCGGCCCCACCTCCCGCTCGCCCCTCGTCCTCGACCTGACCGTCGCCTACTTCACCTCGCGCGGCATCGGCGTCGCCGAGGTCAACTACGGCGGCTCCACCGGATACGGCCGGGCCTACCGCGAACGGCTCCGCGAGCAGTGGGGCGTCGTCGACGTCGAGGACTGCGCGGCCGTCGCGCTCGCCCTCGCCGACGAGGGCACCGCCGACCGCGAACGGCTCGCCATCCGCGGCGGCAGCGCGGGCGGCTGGACGACGGCCGCGTCGCTGACGAGCACCGACGTCTACGCCTGCGGCACGATCATCTACCCGATCCTCGACCTGACCGGCTGGGGCACCGGGGAGACGCACGACTTCGAGTCGCAGTACCTGGAGAGCCTCGTCGGACCGCTCGCCGAGGTACCCGGCCGGTACGAGGAACGCTCGCCCGTGACCCGCGCCGACCGGCTCACCGCGCCCTTCCTGCTGCTCCAGGGCCTGGACGACGTCATCTGCCCGCCCGCCCAGTGCGAACGGTTCCTCGCCCGGCTGGAGGGGCGCAACGTGCCGCACGCCTACCTCGCCTTCGAGGGGGAGGGCCACGGGTTCCGGCGCGCGGACACCATGGTCCGCGCCCTGGAGGCCGAACTGTCCCTGTACGCGCAGGTCTTCGGGTTCGACCCGCCCGGCGTCCCCACCCTGGAGCTCGACGAGTGACCCCGCCCCTGAAGCCGTTGCGCCGGCCGGACCGGCTCGCCGCCGGCGCCCGCGTGGCCGTCGTCGCGCCCAGCGGGCCGGTGCCGGAGGAGCGGATCGAGGCCGGTCTCGACGTGCTGCGCGGCTGGGACCTCGACCCCGTCGTGGCACCGCACGTCCGCGGCCGGCACGACCGGTTCGGCTATCTCTCGGCCGCGGACGCCGACCGGGCCGCCGACCTCCAGCGCGCCTGGTGCGATCCGTCCGTCGACGCCGTGCTGTGCGCGCGCGGCGGCTACGGCGCCCAGCGCATGGTCGACCTGCTCGACTGGGACGCGATGGCGGCGGCCGGACCCAAGGTGTTCGTCGGGTTCAGCGACATCACCGCGCTGCACGAGGCGTTCGCCGTGCGGCTGGGGCTCGCCACCCTGCACGGCCCGATGGCCGCCGGCGTCGACTTCATCAAGCATGCCCGGGCCCAGGACCATCTGCGAGCCACCCTCTTCGAGCCCGAGACGGTGCGTGTCATCGCCTCCGGCGGCTCCGCGCTCGTACCGGGCCGGGCCCACGGCGTCACCCTCGGCGGCTGCCTCACCCTGCTCACCGCCGAACTGGGCACCCCGCACGCCCGTACCTCGGCGCACGGCGGCCTGCTCTGCCTGGAGGACGTGGGGGAGGAGCCGTACCGGCTCGACCGTGCCCTCACCCAACTCCTGCGCGCGGGCCTGCTCGACGGGGTGCGGGGCGTCCTGCTCGGGTCGTGGGAGGAATGCGGGCCGTACGACGAGGTGCGCGCCGTGCTGGAGGACCGGCTGGGCGGGCTCGGCGTGCCCGTCGCGGAGGAGTTCGGGTTCGGGCACGGCGTGGGGGCGCTGACGATCCCCTTTGGGCTCGCTGCCGAACTCGACGCCGACGCGGGCACGTTGACGCTGGACGAACCCGCGCTGCGCTGACCACAGGTCACGCTCTGTGACCGTACGGATACGGTCGCCGGTCGCTCGTCGTGCGAGGACCCGGGTCCGGGAGCATGCTGGAGGCATGGCCCCGAAGACGTCCCGCCGCGCACCGAGCGCGGACGGCCGGCGGGGCGGCCTCGCGGGAGCGCTGACCCCCCGCCGGATCGCCGCGCTGGTGCTGCTCGCCCTCGGCCTCGTCTTCATCTTCGAGAACACCGAGGACACCGAGATCCGGCTGCTGGTCCCCGTGGTGACCATGCCGCTGTGGGTCGCCCTGCTCGGCATGGGCGTCATCGGCGCGCTGGTCGGCGCCCTGTCGCTGGCACGCCGGCGCCGCTGACGGGACGTAGGCTGACCGGATGCCGCACCACCCCGCGTCCCCCTACCTCGCCGAAGGCCCCCGTGTGGGCATACGCCACTTCACCTACGAGGACGGCGCCGAGTTCACCGCCCGCGCCCGCGAGAGCAGGGAACTGCACCGGCCCTGGCTCTTCCCGCCCGACACCGCCGCCGCGTACACCGCGTACGCGGGACGGCTCATCGAGGACCGCACCAAGGCCGGCTTCCTGGTCTGCGCCAAGGACGACGGCGGCGCCCTCGCCGGCTACATCAACATCAACAACATCGTCCAGGGCGCCTTCCGCAGCGGCGCCCTCGGGTACGGCGCCTTCGCGCACGCCGCCGGGCGCGGCCTCATGCGGGAGGGCCTGGACCTCGTCGTGGACCACGCCTTCCAGATGATGGGACTGCACCGGCTGGAGATCAACGTGCAGCCCGGCAACGCCGCCTCCATCGGGCTCGCCCGTGCCTGCGGGTTCCGGCTGGAGGGCTACTCGCGGGACATGCTGTTCATCGACGGCGCGTGGCGGGACCACGAACGCTGGGCGATCACCACGGAGATGCGCGGCCGGCGCTGACCGTGCCGGGCGGCCCGCTCAGGTCCTGCGGTCCGCGTACTCGTAGATCGCCCCGTCCGGGTGCATCGCGATCAGGTTGCGGCCCACCGGCGTCGGGACCGGGCCCGCCACGATGTGCGCGCCCATCTCGCTCAGCACCTTCTGCGCCTCCTCGACGTCG
This sequence comes from Streptomyces sp. NPDC059852, assembly GCF_042731455.1. Lineage (NCBI taxonomy): Bacteria > Bacillati > Actinomycetota > Actinomycetes > Kitasatosporales > Streptomycetaceae > Streptomyces > Streptomyces sp. NPDC059852. The sequence continues at coordinate 157,926 of NZ_JBHWJK010000011.1, forward strand.
GAGACCGCGATCGTCGCCGCGACCTTGCGCAGCACCTCCAACTCCGCCTGCGGCCCGCTCATCAGGAGGAAGCACCCGACCGCGGCCACCTGCACACCGCCGCGCTCGAAGCGCTGGGCCGTGCCGCCGGCGAGGCGTTCGTAGAAGGGGACCGCGGCCTCCAGGTCGTCGACGCACACGCGCAGCGTGGCTCCCAGAATCTCCATGGCGGAAAGCCTAGGGCGTGTCCCCGGCGCCGGTGATCGCTTCACGCGATCCCCTCACTCCCCGTTACCCGACGGTCCGTTCGGGTACCCGCCGGCCATGGACCGCTTGGATCATCTTGAGCATCTGGACAAGCACCTGGTCGACGAACTGGCGCAGGTGGCACGGGAGACCGTGCGCGACGAACTGCGCGAGCAGACGCGCCGGCAGCGCCGCCGGGCCGCGCTCTACGCCGGATCGGGCGCCGCCGCGCTGTACGCCGGAGCGGCCCTCACGCTGGCCCTGGGCCTCGGCCTCGCCGCCGGGCTGCCCGACTGGGCCGCCGCGCTCATCACCGCGGTGGTCCTCGGTGCGGTGGCCTTCGCCCTGCGTGCGGCGGCCCGCCCGTCCCGGGGCCACGCGGACGCGACCGCGGCCCACGGACCCTCCACGGAGGTCCGGGGCACGCCGTACCCGCCGATGCCGTCGGCACCGCCCACCACGGGCCAGGCACCGGCCGGCCCGCCCGAGCACCGGTAGCCGCCCCGGCCGCCCGGCCGGGTGAGCCGGTGCGGGCGACGTTTGGGGGCACGGGGCAGGGGGACGCGGAAGGCTCCCGAGGTATGCGACACGCGATCGACAAGGCCGGAGGCCCACCGTGAGTCGACCCCGCATCGTGATCGTCGGCGCCGGATTCGCCGGGTACCGTGCCGCCCGCACCCTGTCCCGGCTCACCCGGCACCAGGCCGACATCACCCTGCTCAATCCGACCGACTACTTCCTGTACCTGCCCCTGCTGCCCCAGGTCGCCGCCGGCATCCTGGAGCCCCGCCGGGTCACCGTCTCCCTCTCCGGCACCCTGCCGCACGTCCGGCTGGTGCTCGGCGAGGCCGACGGCATCGACCTCGACGGACGCACCGTGCGCTACACCGGGCCGGAGGGCGAGGGCGGCACCCTCTCCTACGACCGGCTCGTCCTCGCCGCGGGCAGCGTCAACAAGCTGCTGCCGATCCCGGGCGTCGCCGAGCACGCCCACGGCTTCCGCAGCCTGCCCGAGGCGCTCTATCTGCGCGACCACGTCACCCGGCAGATGGAACTCGCCGCCGCGGGCGACGACCCCGCGCGCTGCCAGGCGCGCTGCACCTTCGTCGTGGTCGGCGCCGGATACACCGGCACCGAGGTCGCCGCGCACGGCCAGCTGTTCACCGACGCCCAGGTGCGCAAGCACCCGCTGCGCGGCGGGATGCGCCCGCGATGGATACTGCTCGACATCGCGGACCGCGTCCTGCCGGAGCTGGACGAACGGCTCGCCCGCACCGCCGACGAGGTGCTGCGGCAACGCGGCGTCGACGTGCGGATGGGCACCTCCGTCAAGGAGGCCACCCACGACGGGGTCCTGCTGACCGACGGCGAGTTCGTGCCCACCCGCTCCCTGGTCTGGTGCGTCGGCGTACGGCCCGACCCGCTCGCCGCCGCCCTCGAACTGCCCCTGGAACGGGGTCGGCTGCTCGTCGATCCGCACCTCCAGGTGCCCGGCCGCGCCGACCTGTTCGCCGCCGGGGACGCGGCCGCCGTACCCGACCTGGAGAAGCCCGGCTCGTACACGCCGATGACGGCCCAGCACGCCTGGCGGCAGGGCAGAACCGTCGCCCACAACGTCGCCGCCTCCCTCGGCCTGGGGGAGCGGCGCGCCTACCGCCACCGCGACCTCGGCTTCGTCGTCGACCTGGGCGGTGTCAAGGCCGCCGCCAACCCGCTCGGCGTGAACCTGTCCGGAGTGGCGGCGGGCGCCGTCACCCGCGGCTACCACCTCGCCGCGATGCCCGGCAACCGGGTGCGGGTCGCCGCCGACTGGGTGCTGGACGCCGTACTGCCGCGCCAGGCCGTGCAGTTGGGCCTGGTGCGCTCGTGGTCGGTGCCGCTGGACACCGCCTCCCCGGAGCTGGTCCGCATGCCCGGCGGCCCGGACGGGGTGAAGGCGCCGGAGGGCGACGAGCCGGCGAAGGACGCGTCCGGGGAGTCCGACCCCATGCGGGACCCCGACGCCGTCAGGCACCCCGAACCCCCGGGCCCGGTGAAGCGCCCCGAAGGCCCGGAGCAGCGCGAGGAGAAGGCGCAGCACCGCAAGAAGTCCACCGCCTCGACCTCCCGGAAGGGGACCCATGAACACCGATGAACTCGTCGAACTCGGCCAGCAGCTGCGCGTGGACAGCGTGCGGGCCTCCGCCGCCGCGGGCTCGGGCCATCCGACGTCGTCGATGTCCGCGGCCGACCTGGTGGCCGTCCTGTTCGCCAACCACCTGCGCTACGACATGGACCGGCCCGAGCACCCGGGCAACGACCGTTTCATCCTGTCCAAGGGCCACGCGTCGCCGCTGCTGTACTCCGCCTACAAGGCCGCCGGGGCCATCGAGGACGGGGAGCTCCTCACCTTCCGCAAGCTCGGCAGCCGCCTCGAAGGACACCCCACACCCCGCCGTCTGCCCTACGTCGAGACCGCCACCGGATCGCTCGGGCAGGGCCTGCCCATCGGCGTCGGCGTCGCCCTCGCGGGGCAGCGCCTGGACCGCACCGGCCACCGCGTGTGGGTGCTGTGCGGCGACAGCGAGCTCGCCGAGGGCTCCGTGTGGGAGGCCGCCGAGCACGCCGCCTTCGAGGGCCTGGACAACCTGACCGCGATCGTCGACGTGAACCGGCTCGGGCAGCGCGGCCCCACCCGGCACGGCCACGACCTCGACGCCTACGCCCGCCGCTTCCAGGCGTTCGGCTGGCACACCATCGAGATCGACGGCCACGACGTGGACGCGATCGACCGCGCCTACGGCGAGGCCCGCTCCACCACCGGCCAGCCCACCGTCGTCCTCGCCCGCACCCTCAAGGGCAAGGGCGTCGAATCCGTCCAGGACCGCGGCGGCCTGCACGGCAAGCCGCTCCCGGAGGCCGACGAGGCCATCGCCGAGCTCGGCGGCCGCCGCGACCGCACCTTCCACGTCCACGAGCCGCACACCTCCGGCCAGCCGCGCCCCGTGCCGTCCGGGGACACCGACCTGCCCCGCTGGGACCAGGGCGAGAAGGTCGCCACCCGGGACGCCTACGGCCACGCGCTCGCCGCGCTCGGCTCCGGCCACGGCGACGTCGTCGCCCTCGACGGTGAGGTGAGCGACTCCACCCGCGCCGAGTTCTTCGCCAAGGAACACCCCGAGCGCTTCTTCGAGTGCTACATCGCCGAGCAGCAGCTCGTCGCCGCCGCCGTGGGCCTGGCGACCCGCGGGTGGGTGCCGTACGCGTCGACGTTCGCGGCCTTCCTGACCCGCGCCCACGACTTCGTGCGCATGGCCGCGGTCAGCGGTGCCGGGATCAATCTGGTCGGCTCCCACGCGGGCGTCGCCATCGGGCAGGACGGCCCGAGCCAGATGGGCCTGGAGGACCTGGCGATGATGCGGGCCGTGTACGGCTCGACCGTGCTGTACCCCTGCGACGCCAACCAGACCGCCAAACTCGTCGCGGCCATGGCGGGCCTCGACGGCGTGCGCTACCTGCGCACCTCGCGCGGCGCCGACCCCGTGCTGTACGGCCCCGACGAGGAGTTCCCGGTCGGCGGCAGCAAGGTGCTGCGCTCCGGCGAGCGGGACCGGCTGACCCTGGTCGCGGCCGGCGTCACCGTCCACGAGGCGCTCGCCGCCGCCGACACACTGGCCCGCGACGGCATCGACGTCCGGGTCGTCGACCTGTACTCGGTCAAGCCCGTCGACCGCGAGACGCTGCGCCGGGCCGCCGAGGAGACCGGCTGCCTGGTCACCGTGGAGGACCACCACGAGGAGGGCGGGCTCGGCGACGCCGTCCTCGACGCCTTCTCCGACGGGCGCCCCGTGCCCCGGCTGGTGCGCCTGGCCGTGCGGACGATGCCGGGCTCGGCCTCGCCCGACGAGCAGCTGCACGCCGCCGGCATCGACGCCGCGTCCATCGCCTCGGCCGTCAAGCTGCTCGTCGAGGAGGCGGTCGTACGGTGACCGACGGCGACGGCGCCACGACGGTGCGGGCGGGCCGCCGCACCGTCGAGGTCAAACGCGCCGACAAGGTGCTCTTCCCCGGCGGCGCCGGAGCGAAGGAGTACACCAAGGGCGACCTGATCGACTACCACCGGGCGATCGCACCCCACATGCTGCCGCATCTGCGCGACCGCCCGCTGATGCTCGAGCGGCACCCCGACGGCCTCGACGGCCCGACGTTCATGCAGAAGAACACCCCGGAGCACTACCCGGACTGGATCACCCGGGTCGAGGTCCCCAAGGAGGGCGGCACCGTCACGCACACCGTGTGCGACGACACGGCCACCCTCGTGTTCCTCGCCGACCAGGCGTGTGTGACCCTGCACCGCTGGCTGTCCCGCACCGGCACGGCGGGCGGCCTCGACCAGCCGGACCGCCTGGTCTTCGACCTCGACCCGTCGGTGGACGACTTCGAACAGGTCAGAGAGGCCGCGCGCCGGCTGCACGAGCTCCTGGACGAACTGAGGCTCCCGTCGGCGCCCATGACGACCGGCTCGCGCGGCCTGCACGTCGTCGTCCCCCTCGACGGCCGGGACGACTTCGGCACCGTCCGGGACTTCGCGCACGAGGTCGCCGCGACGCTGGCCGCGGCCCACCCGGACCGGCTGACCACCGCCGCCCGCAAGAAGGACCGCGGCGACCGCCTCTACCTGGACGTCCAGCGCAACGCCTACGCCCAGACGGCCGTGGCCCCCTACACCGTCCGCGCCCTGCCCGGCGCCCCCGTCGCCACCCCGGTGACCTGGGACGCCGTCGACGACCCGGAGCTGCACGCACGCCGGTGGAGCATCGCCGACGCCGTCGAACAGGCCGGGACGAACCCCTGGGCGGGACTCGGCCGGGCGCGGGCCCTCGGGCCGGCCCGCCGCCGCCTCGCGACCCTGCGCGACTGACCGGGCGCCGCCCGTCATCGGACGCAAGTCGGCGGTTTACGGGGCGCTTTCCGGGCCACACGGCGTAGGAGGCGCCCATGAATGATTCACAGAACACATCCAAGTCATCCAGACGACAGACGGACGGGACTGGCAAGGGGCCGACCCCGATGGAGGTCCTGCGCGAGGCGCGGGCCCAGCTCGCCGAGCTCACCGGCATGGAAGCGGAGACCGTGACGTCCTTCGATCGCACGGAGGACGGCTGGACCCTCGAAGTCGAGGTCCTGGAACTGTCCCGCGTCCCCGACACGATGAGCCTCATGGCGAGCTACCAGGTCGAACTGGACTCCGAGGGGCAGCTCACCGGATACCGGCGTCTGGGCCGGTACGAGCGGGGGCGTTCCGACGCCCGGCGCGGCGGCCGCTAGGCCCGCGCCCCCACAACCAGCACCCCGTCCCCGAGACAAGGAGGAACGGTCCGCATGACCGTTGTCCCGGCACAGCAGACCGGCGGCGGAGGCGGCAGCAGCGGCCTCTACGACGTACTTGAGCTTGTACTGGACAGGGGACTCGTCATCGACGCGTTCATCCGGGTATCCCTGGTCGGCATCGAGATCCTGAAGATCGACGTGCGTGTCGTCGTGGCGAGCGTCGACACCTACCTGCGCTTCGCCGAGGCGTGCAACCGGCTCGACCTGGAGTCGGGCCCGAACAAGAGCCCCGGCCTCCCGGAGATCGTCGGTGAGGTCACCGAGTCCGGCGCGCGGGGCAAGTCCAAGGGCGCGCTCTCCGGAGCCGCCGAGACCATCTCCGACGCCTTCAAGCAGGCGCGGGAGGAGAGCGGCGAGGAGCGCCCGCGGCGCACCCGTAAGTCCACGGCCTCGTCGCGCCGGAAGGAGGAGCAGGAGTGAGCACGTACGTGTACGGCATCACCGCGAGCTCGCACCCCGCCCTCCCCGAGGACATGGGCGGTGTCGGCGACCCGGCGCGGCCCGTGCGGGTCCTGACCCAGGGCCGTATCGCCGCCCTGGTCAGCGACGCCCCGGAAGGGCTGCGGCCCAAGCGCCGGGAGCTGCTCGCGCACTCCAACGTGCTCGCCGAGGCGGGCGCCGCGGGGTGTGTGCTGCCCATGCGGTTCGGCAGCGTCTCGCCCGACGACGAGACGGTCCTCTCCGTGCTCGCCGAACGCGCCGACCACTACGCGGAGCGGCTGGCGGCCCTGGAGGGCAAGGACGAGTACAACGTCAAGGCCAACCACGTGGAGGACGCGGTCCTGCACCGCGTCCTGTCGGAGAACCCCGAGCTGCGGGCCATGACGGAGGCCAACCGGCAGGCCGGCGGCGGCAGCTACGACGACCGGCTGCGGCTCGGCGAGATGGTCGCCGCTGCCGTCAAGGCGCAGGAGGCCCAGGACGCCACCGACGTCCGGCACACGCTGGAGCCGGCCGCCGCCGACATCAGCGTGGGCCCCGACTCCTCGGGCTGGCTCGCCAACGTGTCGTTCCTGGTCGCCCGGGACGAGGCGGACGCGTTCCTGGCCGCCGTCGAGCAGCTGCGCAAGGGGCACCCGCACCTCGAGGTGCGGCTCAACGGCCCGCTGCCGCCGTACAGCTTCGTCGAGCCGGGTCCGGGCGACTCCGGTCTCGCGGAGACCGCCGGCAGCGGCACGGCCGGCGAGGTCGCCAGGGAGTGAGTCATGGGACTGCTCGGAGAGATCCTGCTGCTGCCGTTCGCCCCGGCGCGCGGCAGCGGCTGGGTCATCAAGAAGGTGCTGGAGGAGGCCGAGCGCCTCTACTACGACCCCAGTGCCGTGCGCGCCGAACTGGCACGGCTGGAGGAGCAGTTGACCGCGGGCGAGATCGACGAGGAGGAGTTCGACCGCCGCGAGGACGAACTGCTCGACCGGCTCGACACGGGACTGCGCGCAGGCTACGGGAACGGTGACAGGACGGCATGATGAACCGAGTTGGACTGGGCCTCGCGATAGGGGCCGGATACGTCCTCGGACGGACGAAGAAAGCCAAGATGGCCTTGGCGGTGGGCAGTCTCGTCGCCGGCAAGAAACTGAACCTCACCCCGAAGGCGCTGGCCGAGCTGGTCACCACGCAGCTCGCGGGCAACCCGCAGTTCAAGGAGCTCGGCGACCAGCTGCGGCAGGATCTGAGCGGGGTCGGCAAGGCCGCCTCCGGGGCTCTCGTCGAGCGGCAGATCGCAGCGCTCGCCGACCGGCTGCACGGCCGTACCGCCGAGGTGCGCGAGCAGCTGGCGGGCGGCGGCTCCGACGACGACCGTGACGAGGACGCCTACGACGAGGACGAGGCGCCCGAGGACGACGAGCCGCGCGCCGACGACGACGCCGAGGACTCCGGCGACGGGGAGCGCGAGCAGCGGGCCCCGGCCAAGAGGGCCGCCAAGAAGGCTCCGGCGAAGAAGACGGCGAAGAAGGCTCCCGCCAAGAAGACGGCGGCCAAGAAGACCGCCCCCGCGAAGAAGGCGGCGGCGAAGAAGACCGGCTCCGCCCGGTCCGCGTCCCGCAGGGCGACGGGCGGCTCGCGACGGTCCCAGGGTGGTGACGGAGCATGACCGAGACACTCGGCTCCGCGGGCTCCGCGGCCGGCGGGGCGGCGAAGAAGCAGCCGCTGTCCGACCTCGCGCACAGCGAGGCGGCCGACCGGCTCAAGAGCGAGGTGCAGGACTACCTCGCCGCCCAGGCCCAGCGCCTGCTCGTCGGCACCGGCCGCAAGCTCGGCGAGGCCACCGGCAAGCTCAACGACATCGCCGAGGGCAACAGCCCCGGCTTCGCCAAGCTGGCCCTGGACGGCGGCAAGAAGCTCGCCGAGGGCAAGGGTCCCGTCCGCAGCGCGCTGGAGCTCGGCGCGGGCCGGGCCAAGGACAGTGTGGTCGGCGCCTTCAAGAACCTCGGCGGCAAGGGCGGCAAGGGCAAGGGCAAGAAGGCCGGCAACAAGCCCACCGTCATCATCGAGTACGTCGACGTCGGCGTGCCGCTGCGGACCGCGTACGACCAGTGGACCCAGTACCAGGACTTCAGCACCTTCGCGAAGGGCGTCAAGAGCGCGAACCGCGCCGACGACACCACCTCCGACTGGCAGGCGAAGATCTGGTGGTCCAGCCGCAGCTGGAAGGCGCAGACCACCGAGCAGGTGCCGGACCAGAAGATCTCCTGGAGCTCGGAGGGCGCGAAGGGCACCACCAAGGGTGTCGTCTCCTTCCACGAGCTCGGCGAGGACCTCACCCGGGTCCTGCTGGTGATCGAGTACTACCCCTCCGGGTTCTTCGAGAAGACCGGCAACATCTGGCGCGCCCAGGGCCGCCGGGTCCGGCTCGACCTCAAGAACTACGTCCGCTTCATCACCCTCAAGGGCGAGGCGGAGGACGGCTGGCGCGGTGAGATCCGCGACGGCGAGGTCGTCCGCAGCCATGAGGACGCGGTCGAGGAGGAGGAGCAGGAGCGCGAGGACGACGAGGCCCGCGACGAGACCGAGGGCGACGGCGACGAGCCCGAGGCGTACGACGAGGACTCCGAGGACGGCGACGAGCCGGCCGACGAGGAGGAGCCGGAGGCCGAGTACGACGAGGAGGCCGAGCCCGAGGACGAGGAGGACGAGCCCGAGGACGCCTACGAGGACGAGGGCGAACCCGAGGAGGGCTACGAGGACGAGGAGGAGCCGGAGGCCGAGTACGACGAGGAGGCCGAGCCCGAGGACGAGGCCGAGCCCGAGGCTGAGCCCGAGGACGAGGAAGAGCCCGAGGGCGAGGAAGAGCCTGAGGAAGAGCCTGCGGGCGGCAGGAGCCGGCGATGACCACGCCGAGCAGGCTCCCCGATCCGTACGGCCAGGGCGGCGGAGCCAACCTCGCGGACATCCTCGAGCGGGTGCTCGACAAGGGTGTGGTGATCGCGGGCGACATCCGGATCAACCTGCTCGACATCGAGCTGCTCACGATCAAGCTGCGGCTGATCGTCGCCTCCGTCGACAAGGCGAAGGAGATGGGCATCGACTGGTGGGAGGACGACCCCGCGCTGTCCTCCCGCGCCCGGCACAACGAACTCGCCCGAGAGAACGCCGAGTTGCGTGAGCGACTTGCCCAGCTGGAGCCGGCCAGGCCCCAGCGGGAGGAGGCCCCATGAGCGGTCTGCGCTATGTCTACGCCGTCTGCCACCCCTACGAGTCCCCCCTGCAGCGCCAGCTGTCGGGGGTCTCGGGGGCTCCGCCGAAGCGGCTCACCCATCACGGGCTGGTCGCCGTCGTCAGCACCGTGCCCGAGCACGAGTTCACCGAGGAGGCGCTGCGCGCCAACCTGGAGGACCTCGACTGGCTCACGGCGACCGCCCGCGCGCACCAGCAGGTCATCGACGCCCTCACGGCCGTCACCAGCCCGCTGCCGCTGCGCCTGGCGACCGTCTTCCGTGACGACAGCGGCGTCCGCAGCATGATCGAGGCCCGCGAGGAGGAGCTGCGACGGGTCCTGGACCGGCTGTCGGGCCGGGTGGAGTGGGGCGTGAAGGTGTACGTCGAGAAGCCGCCCGAGTCCTCCGACGACACCGAGGCCGGCCGGCCCGCGGCGAAGGCCGTGTCGGGGCGCGACTATCTGCGCCGCCGCCGCGACCGGACCCGCGCGCAGGACGACGTGTGGCAGCGCGCCTCGGAGTTCTCCGACCGGCTGCACGCGACCCTCTCGGCCTTCGCCGAGGACTCCCGGATGCACGCCCCGCAGAACTCCGCGCTGTCCGGCGCCACCGGCCAGAACGTGCTCAACGCCGCCTATCTGGTGTCGCGCGCCGAGTCGGAGGAGTTCGTGGAGCTGGTGGACCGGGAGAAGGACGACGTGCCCGGCATCCGGGTCGAACTCACCGGACCCTGGGCGGCCTACTCCTTCGCCGGCGAGTTCTCGGACGATCCGGGGGTGGAGTCGTGACCGTCGTCGAACGGCGGGAGATCGCCCTCGTGGACCTGCTCGACCGGCTCCTCGCCGGAGGTGTGGTCGTCAAGGGGGACATCACGCTGCGCATCGCCGACGTCGACCTCGTCCGCATCGACCTGAACGCGCTGATCAGCTCCGTCAACGAGCAGGTCCCGTCGCCCTGGGGGGACTCGCCATGACCGAACGACGCAACCGGCTCGACCTCGAACCCGACACCGTCGAACGGGACCTGGTCAAACTCGTCCTGACCGTCGTGGAGTTGCTGCGCCAGCTGATGGAGCGGCAGGCGGTGCGCCGCTTCGACGAGGGCGGCCTCAGCGAGGAGCAGGAGGAGCGCATCGGCCTGACGCTGATGCTCCTCGAGGACCGCATGGCCGAGCTGCGGGACCGCTACGGCCTGCGGCCCGAGGACCTGAACCTGGACCTCGGGCCGCTGGGCCCCCTGCTGCCCCGGGAGTGAGCGCGGCCCGGCGGTGATCCAGGGCGGGGCCCGTTGGTGATCCGGCCGGCTCAGGCGGACTTCAGGCGTCCTTCCTGCACAGGACCTCCCCGTGCAGGACGCCGAACCAGCCGTCCTCCTGACGCCCCCACTCCCGCCAGGCCTCCGCCACCTCCCGCAGCTCGTCCGCCGTGGCGTGCCCGCCCCCCGTGGCCCGGTCCGCGTAGGCGGAGGCCACCGTGCGGTCCGCCCACAGCCCGCTCCACCAGGCCCGCTCCTCGGGCGTGGCGAACGTCCACGTGGCCGAGGTGCAGGTGACGTCCGTGAGCCCGGCCGCCCGCGCCCAGGCCTTCAGCCGGCGCCCGGCGTCGGGCTCGCCGCCGTTGGCGCGGGCGACCCTGCGGTACAGGTCCAGCCAGGCGTCCATGCCGGCGGACGCCGGATACCAGGTCATCGCCGCGTAGTCGGAGTCCCGTACCGCGATGAGACCGTTCGGCCGGGTGACCCGCCGCATCTCGCGCAGGGCTGCCACCGGGTCGCCGACGTGCTGGAGCACCTGGTGCGCGTGGACCACGCAGAACGTGTCGTCCGGGAAGTCCAGGGCGTGCACGTCACCGACCGTGAAGTCCACGTTCTTCAGGCCCCGTCCGGCGGCGGTGGCGCGCGCCTGCTCCAGGACGCCCGGCTCCCGGTCGACCCCCGTGACCCGCCCCTGCGGGACCAGGGCCGCCAGGTCGGCGGTGATGGTGCCCGGACCGCAGCCGATGTCCAGGATCCGCATGTGGGGCTTCAGGTGCCCGAGCAGATAGGCCGCCGAGTTGGCGGCGGTGCGCCAGGTGTGCGAGCGCAGGACGGACTCGTGATGTCCATGGGTGTAGACGGCGGTCTCCCGCGTCCGCGACGGGCTCTCGGGCATGGCTGATCCCCTCGTGTCGACGTACCGGGGCGGCGCACCGCCGCGCCGGGCGATACGCGTCACCGTACGCCGTCGTCCCGCATGGTGATATCCATGTATCACCATGCGGGACGAGGCAGGTGTTCAGGAGCCCGGCAGCGGGCGGTACACCGTCAGCGCCTCCGGCAGCTTCTCCAGCGTCAGCTCGCCCTCCACCTCGGCGACTTCACCGTCGTACGCCAGCAGGGTCCCCGGCTCCACGTCCGACAGCCGCAGCCGGCCCACCTGGACGGCCGCGTGGACGGGGGAGCGGCTCAGCGGGCCGGCGACGGCGGCGGCGAGCAGCCGCAGCGCCGGGCGGCGCCCGCCGTGCACGACCCGGACGTCCAGGACGCCGTCCGCCAGGTCCATCCGGCGCGCGGGCGCGAGCCCCACCCGGTGGTAGGTGCCGTTCCCGGCGAACAGCAGCCACAACGGGTGGGCGCGGCCCGCGGCCCGTGCCCGCAGCGGGTGCCGGTCCCGGCGCAGCACACGGGCCGCCGCGAGCACCCCGGCGGGCCAGTCGCCGACGGTGGGCGCGAACCGGTCCCGCTCCCGCACCAGTTCCGGATACACGCCCAGGCTGCACGTGTTGAGGAACACGCCCTGCCGCCCCGGTGTCCGGAACCGGCCCACGTCCACGCGCACCGCCTCGCCGCGCAGCACGGCCCGGCTCAGATCGGCCTCGTCCTCCACGCCCAGGTCCAGCGCGAAGTGGTTCAGGGTGCCGCCGGGCAGCACCGCCAGCGGCAGCCCGTGCCGCAGCGCCACCTCGGCCGCCGTGTTCACCGACCCGTCGCCCCCGCACACCCCGAGCACCCGGGCGTGCCCGGCGGCCCGCTCCAATGCGGCGCCGATGTCGGAGGGTTCGCACGCGACGATCTCGGCGCGCGGCAGCAGGTCCTCCAGGGCGCGCACCCGGTCCGGGGTGCCCGAGCCCTTGTTGACGACCATCACCAGGCCGTCCCCCTCCACCAGCGCGGGCACGTCCGCGTGCGGCCGGGCCGGCGGGACCCGGGGCTCGCGGGTCGGCACCAGCCCCCGTACGGCGAACGCGGCGCCCGCCCCGAGCGCCGCGCCCACCAGCACGTCGCTCGGGAAGTGCACCCCCGTGTAGACCCGGGACAGCGCCACCGACCAGGCGACCGGCGCCACCACCAGACCCCACTTCGGCGACTCCAGGGCGACCCCGGTCGCGAACGCGGCCGCCGACGCCGCGTGGCCCGACGGGAACGACGTGGTGATCGGCTGCCGCTTCAGCTGCCGCACCCGCGGCACCGCGTCCAGCTTCGGCCTGGGCCGGCGCACCGACCGCTTGCCGAGCGTGTTGATGGTCAGCGACGCCAGGCCCAGCGAGGCCAGTCCACGCGCCGCCGCCCGGCGGCCCCGGGGCGAGCGGGAGGCGGCGAGGGCGGCGGCCGCGGCGAACCAGAGCACCCCGTGGTTGGCGCTCCGGCTCAGTCTCGGCAGGACGGGCTCGGCGAACGGCCAGTTCCGCTCGGCCGCGAACTCGAACAGCCGGGAATCGAGCGCGAGGAACCGGTCGCGCAGCGCGTGCCGGCCGGGCAGGGGGACGGTGAGGTCGACGTCTGGGCTCATACAGCCCTGGGTACCCTGAACCGGCCCCAGGCTGTCCGGCCCACGCGGACCGACACACGAAGGAACCCCTCCATGCGCCTGCTGCTCGTCCGCCACGGCCAGACCACCGCCAATGTGGACTACCTGCTCGACACGGCACCCCCGGGAGCGCCGCTGACGGCGCTCGGCGAACAGCAGGCGGCCGCCCTGCCCGACGCGCTGGCCGACGAGGACATCGAGGCGGTCTACGCCTCCACCCTGATCCGCACGCAGGACACCGCCGCGCCGCTCGCCGCCGCCCGGGGCCTCGAGGTCAAGGTGCGCGACGGCATCCGCGAGGTCTTCGCCGGCGACCTGGAACTGCTGCCCGGCCACGACGAGCGGGCCGAGCCGTACATGCGGACCGTGTTCGCCTGGGCCGCCGGGGAGACGTCCCTGCGGATGCCGGGCGGCGAGAGCGGCGACGAGGCGCTGGGGCGCTACGACGCGGTGGTCGCCGAGGCCGCGCGGAGCGGGGCCCGGACGGTCGCCATGGTCAGCCACGGCGCCGCCATCCGCATGTGGATCGCGGCCCGCGCCGCCAACGTCGACGTCGCCTTCGCCGCGGCCCACCCGCTGCAGAACACCGGCGTCGTGATCCTCGAGGGCACACCCGGTGAGGGCTGGAAGGCGCTGTCCTGGGCGGGCGCGGTCGTGGTTCCGGCCGGCGAGGGCGGACCCACGGGCCGTCCCGTCGACGAGGAGGCGTAGGGGTCCCGGCGCCGGCCCGCGCGATAAGCGTTTGCCCGGGATCCCGGCCGCCCCGCAGAATGCGGCCTCATGGGACATCTGGAAGCCGCGCACCTCGAGTACCACCTCCCCGACGGGAGGACGCTGCTCGGCGATGTCTCGTTCCGGGTGGGGGAGGGCGCCGCCGTAGCGCTGGTCGGGCCGAACGGCGCCGGCAAGACCACCCTGCTCCGGCTGATCTCCGGCGAGCTGAAACCGCACGGGGGCACCGTCACCGTGAGCGGCGGGCTCGGCGTGATGCGCCAGTTCGTCGGCTCCGTACGCGACGAGACGACCGTGCGCGACCTGCTGGTCTCGGTGGCGCCGCCCCGCATCCGGGAGGCCGCGCGGGCCGTCGACGCGGCCGAGCACGCGATCATGACGGTCGACGACGAGGCCGCCCAGCTGCGGTACGCCCAGGCGCTCGCCGACTGGGCGGAGGCCCGTGGCTACGAGGCCGAGACCCTGTGGGACATGTGCACCATGGCCGCGCTCGGCGTGCCGTACGAGAAGGCGCAGTGGCGGCAGGTGCGGACCCTGTCCGGCGGTGAGCAGAAGCGGCTGGTGCTGGAGGCGCTGCTGCGCGGCACCGACGAGGTCCTGCTGCTGGACGAGCCGGACAACTACCTCGACGTGCCCGGCAAGCGCTGGCTGGAGGAGCGGCTCAAGGAGACCCGCAAGACGGTCCTGTTCGTCTCCCACGACCGCGAACTCCTCGCCCGCGCCGCCGAGAAGATCGTCTCGGTGGAGCCCTCCCCGGCCGGCGCGGACGCCTGGGTGCACGGCGGCGGCTTCGCGACCTACCACGAGGCCCGCCGTCAGCGCTTCGCCCGTTTCGAGGAGCTGCGCAAGCGGTGGGACGAGAAGCACGCCCAGCTGAAGAAGCTGGTGCTGACGCTCCGTCAGGCCGCCGAGAACAGCCCCGACATGGCGTCCCGCTACCGGGCGGCCCAGACCCGGCTGCGCAAGTTCGAGGAGGCCGGGCCGCCGCCCGAGCCGCCCCGCGAACAGGACATCCGGATGCGGCTCAAGGGCGGCCGCACCGGAGTCCGTGCCGTCACCTGCGAGGACCTGGAACTGACCGGCCTGATGAAGCCGTTCTCGCTGGAGGTGTTCTACGGCGAACGCGTCGCCGTCCTCGGCTCCAACGGCTCCGGCAAGTCGCACTTCCTGCGCCTGCTGGCGGGGGAGCGGGTCGCCCACACCGGAAGCTGGAAGCTCGGCGCGCGCGTGGTCCCCGGGCACTTCGCCCAGACCCACGCCCACCCCGAGCTGATGGGCCGCACCCTGCTCGACATCCTGTGGAAGGAGCATGCCCAGGACCGGGGCGCCGCCATGTCCCGGCTGCGCCGCTACGAGCTGACCCAGCAGGCCGAGCAGACCTTCGACCGGCTCTCCGGCGGACAGCAGGCGCGTTTCCAGATCCTGCTGCTGGAACTGGAGGGCGTCACGGCCCTGCTGCTCGACGAGCCCACCGACAACCTCGACCTCGAGTCTGCCGAGGCGCTCCAGGAAGGGCTGGAGGCGTTCGAGGGCACCGTGCTGGCGGTCACCCACGACCGCTGGTTCGCCCGCTCCTTCGACCGCTACCTGGTCTTCGGCAGCGACGGACGCGTCCGCGAGACACCGGAACCGGTCTGGGACGAGCGCCGCGTGGAGCGGGCCCGCTAGTGGAGGAGGGGCCGGTCAGGCCCAGCGGAGCAGGGCGCCCAGGCCGCCCGCCGGGGCCTCCTCCCGCGCGGCGCCGTCGGCCGGCGCGACCGACACGGCGGCGGCGCCCGTGGCGACCGCGGACCGGATCAGCGCGTCGTCGGCGCGGGCCGGCCAGGAGTTCTGCTCGCCGAGGATCCTCAGATCCGTGCGGCGCACCGCCACCTGGTCGGGGTCCTCGCCGATCCACACCTCACGGTGCGCGTCCGGTCCGTCCGGGCGGATCAGCAGTTCGTCGATCCGGTGCTCGCGGGCGGCCTCGACCAGCGCGGGCACGCCCTCCACCGCCCCGGCGCGGCCCTCGCCGTCCGGGGTGCGGGCCGCCAGGAAGCGGTCCATCTCGGTCTCCGCCCGGCCGCGCACGTGCTCCTGGCGGATCCGCTCCACGTCCTCCCGCAGCAGCCTGCTGCCGGAACCGTGCGGGGCCTCGACGACCGCGTCCCGCAGCCGCTGCGGCATCCGCTCGTGCACGGCCCGCCGCTCCCGGTCGTCGCCGACCAGGATCACCAGGTCGGCGCCGGTCTCCTCCTGGCAGACGGAGAGCGCGTCGGCGACCTCGGCCGCGTTGTGCTCCCAGGTGTTCTCCACCTTCAGCTGGAAGTGCCGCTCGGACCAGTCGGACGACGCGGTCCGGTGGACGGGGTGCTCGCGGCCCGTCACCGAGCCGGCGTCCCGCCCGCCCAGGGCGTCCCGCAGCTCGAAGTCCGCGCCCTTGCGGTCGACGTAGGCGATCACGCAGACCGGGTCCTCGCCGGCCAGCTCCAGCAGCGGAGCGGTGTGCGGCAGCGGCGCCCAGTGGGCGCTGTCGCGCTGCGGCGGCCGGGCCAGCGACGGTTGCAGCACCACCTCACCCGCATGGGCGAAGACCGCCCGGCCGTTCGGCTCCGACGAGTGCTCCAGCGCTTCCAGCGCACCGCGCACGGCCGCGCAGGTCGCGGCGTCGCAGCCCTGCTCCTCCAGCGCGGCGGCCATGGCCTGCGCCGTCAGCCGGCGTTCGTGCGGCGTGTCCTCCGTATGCCGGGACGTGCCGACGTACACGGAGGCCCAGGGGCCGGGGTGTTCGTACAGTGGATGCAGAAAGGCGAGGTCCATGACTGTCTCCCGTGCGCCTCTCGGGGGCTGTGTGCTCAGCGGGCGGGTACCCGGACGGCATGGTTGAACACGACGAGCGGGGCACCACGATGACCGGAGTCGACCCCGGCCGGCTGGACGATCAGCAGCTCATGAAGGAGCTGGAGAACATCCACCGGACGCGCCACGACACGCTGCTGTACGGCTCGAACGACGCGCTGCGGGCCCACAACGAACGCATGGCACAGCTGGAGGGCGAGTACCTCCGCCGCAATCCCGGCCGTCTCGTGGCGGCCGGCCGGACCCGCGAGGGCGCCCGCGACCGCGACGCCGGCGGCAGCCCGCCGGAGGCGTCCGGCGCCCCCGAGGGCGGCTGAGCACACGGACGCGCCGGGCCAGGACGTGTGGTCCCGGCCCGGCGCGTCCGCCGGTGCAGCGCGCGCCCGTCAGGCGGCCTGCTTCGCCTCGGTGGCGAACACCTCGAGGTACGTCTGGCAGAACGCCTTCAGGTCGTCCGGCTTCCGGCTCGTGACCAGCTTGCTCGGCGCGTGGTCGCAGACCTGCACCTGCTCGTCGACCCAGGTCCCGCCCGCGTTGCGGATGTCCGTCCGCAGACTCGGCCACGACGTCAGGACGCGGCCGCGCACGACGTCCGCCTCCACCAGCGTCCACGGGGCGTGACAGATCGCCGCGACCGGCAGACCCCGGTCGAAGAAGTCCTTGACGAAGGCGACGGCCTTCTCGTCCATCCGCAGGAAGTCCGGGTTCGCGACCCCGCCGGGCAGGACCAGCCCGCCGAAGTCCCCGGCCGACGTCTCCCCGACGACCTCCTGCACGGGGAAGGTGTCCGCCTTGTCGAGGTGGTCGAACGCCTGGACCTCCCCGGACTGCGTCGACACGAGCACCGGCTCGTGACCGGCGTCCTTCGCGGCCTGCCAGGGTTCGGTCAGTTCGACCTGCTCGACGCCCTCGGGCGCGGTCAGGAATGCGATACGCATGATGTCTCCACGTTCTCGTATGTCGTTCACTCGTTCGGGGCGGCTCTGCCGATGTCGGCGAGCGCCGAGCGCGGGTCGCGGTCCTCGGCCAGGTCCCCGAGGCTCAGCACGCCGACCGGCAGCCCGTCCTCGACGACCGGCAGCCGCCGTACCGCGTGCTCGCGCATCAGCGCGACGGCCGTGGACAGCCGCTCGTGCGGCCCCACGACCACCGGACGCGGCGTGCACACGGCCCCCGCGGCCACGGCCGACGGATCCATGCCCTCGGCGACCGCCCGGACCACGATGTCCCGGTCGGTGAGCACACCGACCACGTCCTGACCGTCCGCGACCACCACGTCACCGATGTCGTGCGTCCGCATCGACCGGGCCGCCTCGGCGAGCGAGGCGTCCGGACGGACGGCGACGACACCCGCGGTCATGACGTCCTTCACCAGCGCGGTCATGGCTGTCCCTCCCTCGGCACGGCCGGCCGGAGGCGCCGCGGCGGTGTCGTCACGACCCGCCGCGGCACCCGGCCGTACGGCCGGATCTCAGCGCCGCCCGCCGCCTGTCAGCGCCTCGGCCAGTTCCTGCACGTTGGCGAACCGCTCGGAGTGCGGCAGGCGCGCCACGGGGTCGGCCAGGGCGTCCGGCGCGTGGGAGCGCCGCAGCTCGCCCGCCAGCTCACGCGGGCCGGCCGGGAAGGAATGCCGGCCGAGGATCCGCGCCAGTTCCAGCCGGACGGTCTCCAGGGACGCCGCCGGCGACCCCGGGGTCACCGGGCCGCCCGCGACCAGCGGATCGTCCTCGGCGGACGGCTCCGGGTCGTGCCACTCCTCGGCCCGGGTGGGGTGCCCGGACCGCAGCAGCCCCTGTAGTTCGTGCTTCATCTCGTCGTCACGGTGAACGCTCAGCCGGTCGCTGCCTCGCTGCATGACTCCCTCCACATCCTTCGGGGCTGCGCACCGCGTACCCGTCCACCGGAGGCCGACACAGGGGTTTGCGGACCGGAACCGGGGTGACCCGGACCTCTCACCCCCCGAGTCACCCCCCGCGCGACGTTCTGGGGAAGGACCCTGTCATGGCACTGCTCGCCGTGCTGCTGCCGATCCTGATGCTCTGCGTGATGCTGGCGCTCGGGCGCTACGAGGACCTCCTCCTGCCGGAAGACCCCGAACCGGTCCCGTCCAAGGCCCGGGGCCTGGTCACGGAACGGGCGGCCGTCCCGGGGGACTGACCGCCCGGCCGATCCGTCAGTCGCCCTTGTCCTCGCGTTCCCGCCCCGGCAGGAACTCCTGCAGCTTCGCCTTGAAGCCCTGCTTGACCATCGCGCCGCGGTCCGCGTCGCCCTTGAGGATCGCCGACGCCGTCGCCTCCATCTGTTCCCATGTGGCGTGCGGCGGGATCGGCGGGACGGCCGGGTCCGTCACGAACTCCACGACCGCGGGGCCGTCCGCGGCCAGCGCGGCACGCCACGCCGGCTCGACGTCCTCCGGGCTCTCCACGCGGATGCCCGTCAGGCCGAGGGAGCGCGCGAAGTCGGCGTACCGCACGTCTGGCAGCTCCTGGGACGGGAGGAAGGACGGGGCGCCGCCCATGGCGCGCATCTCCCAGGTCACCTGGTTCAGGTCCCGGTTGTTGTAGACGGCCACCACCAGCCGCGGGTCCTCCCACAGGTCCCGGTACTTCGCCGCCGTGATCAGCTCCGCCAGCCCGTTCATCTGCATCGCCCCGTCCCCGACCAGCGCGATCGCCGGGCGGTCCGGGTGGGCGAACTTGGCGCCGATCGCGTACGGCACCCCGCAGCCCATCGTCGCCAGCGTCCCCGACAGCGAACCCCGCATCTCCGCACGGAACGTCAGGTGCCGGGCGTACCAGTTGGACATCGAGCCCGAGTCCGAGGTGACGATCGCGTCGGCGGGCAGCAGTGGGTCCAGGGCGCGGGTGACGTACTCCGGGTTGACCGGGTCGGCCGACAGCGCGGCCCGCCGCTCCATCACCTCGTGCCAGCGCGCCACGTTGTCGCACACCGTCTCGAACCACTCCCGGCCGCGCTCCTGCGACCGGATCAGCGGGATCAGCCGCTCCAGCGTGGCCTTCGCGTCACCGATCAGGTTCACCTCGTACGGGTAGCGCATCCCGACCATGTGCGGGTCGATGTCGATCTGCACGCCCCGCGCCTTGCCGAAGTCCGGCAGGAACTGCGAGTACGGGAAGGACGAACCGATCGTCAGCAGCGTGTCGCAGTCCCGCATCAGCTCGTACGACGGGCGGGTGCCCAGCAGGCCGATCGAGCCGGTGACGTACGGCAGTTCGTCGCTCAGGACGTCCTTGCCGAGCAGCGCCTTCGCGACGCCGGCGCCCAGCAGTTCGGCCATCCGCTCCACCTCGGCCCGCGCGCCCGCCGCGCCCTGGCCGACCAGGATGGCCACCTTGTCACCGGAGTTGAGGATCTCGGCCGCCTGCCGGACGGAGTCCTCGGAGGGGACCGTCGTCCAGGAACCGGACTCGAGGCTGGACGGCACCATCTTGAACTCGTGTGTCGGAGCGGAGTATTCGAGCTCCTGGACATCCCCGGGGACGATGACGGCGGTGGGGGCGCGACGCGCGTACGCCGTGCGGATCGCCCGGTCAAGGACGTTCGGCAGCTGCTCGGGGACCGTCACCGTCTCCACGAAGTCCGAGGCGACGTCCTTGAACAGCGTGTGCAGGTCGACCTCCTGCTGGTACGACCCGCCCATCGCCGTGCGATGCGTCTGGCCGACGATGGCCACCACCGGCACATGGTCCAGCTTGGCGTCGTACAGGCCGTTCAGGAGATGGATCGCGCCCGGCCCGGAGGTCGCCGCGCAGACACCGACCCGGCCGCTGAACTTGGCGTAGCCGACCGCCTGGAACGCGGACATCTCCTCGTGCCGGGACTGCACGAACCGCGGCCGGTTCTCCGCGCGGCCCCAGGCGGCGAGCAGGCCGTTGATGCCGTCGCCGGGGTAGCCGAAGACATGCTCCACCCCCCAGGCACGCAGACGTTCCAGGATGTGGTCGGCGACCGTGGTGCTCATGCGGGACCTCCAGGGGATTCCGGGGACTCCGGGGACGGGCGGCACCGCTACGTGTGACCGCGAACCCCGGCGGAAAACCCGCGCCCGGTGTTTGGGTACCCCACTCGGGGGCAGGCGGACAGACAGTGCTTCGGACAGGAGGCACGTCCGTGGGGCCGGTGCGTCCCGGACGGGTGTGCCCGGTACCGGAGCGCTCGGCGTTTTCCCGCGGTGACCGCCCCACCCGAGCACGTGACCGAGGGAGTTGCCAGGCATCATGCCCACTCCAGTGACATCCAGGAAGCATCCGCACGACGACGCGCCCGACACCGCCGCCGACTTCCGCACGCTCGCCGCGCTGCCCGACGGCCCGGAGCGCGACGCGCTGCGCGGGCGCATCGTCGAGGCGTGGCTGCCCATGGCCGACCGGCTCGCCGGTCGCTTCCGCAGCCGCGGCGAGAGCCTGGACGACCTGCGCCAGGTCGCCGCGCTCGGCCTGGTCAAGGCCGTCGACCGGTACGACCCCGAGCTCGGCAACGCCTTCGAGAGCTACGCCGTGCCCACCATCACCGGTGAGATCAAGCGGCACTTCCGCGACCACATGTGGACCCTGCACGTGCCGCGCCGCGTGCAGGACCTGCGCAACCGCGTCCGGTTCGCCGTACAGGACCTGCAGACCGTCTCCGGCCACCGCCCGAGCGTCGCCGAGATCGCCGCGCACGCCGACCTGAGCGAGGCCGACGTCCGCGCCGGCCTGGAGGCGCTGGAGAGCTTCACCGCGCTGTCCCTGGACGCCGAACTGCCCGGCAGCGACGACGGCTACTCCCTGAGCGACGCGCTGGGCTCCGTCGACCCCGCCCTCGACACCGTCGTGGACCGCGAGGCCGTCGCCCCGCGCCTGGCCGCCCTGCCCGAGCGGGAACGGGCGATCCTCTACATGCGCTTCTTCGGCGACATGACCCAGAGCCGCATCGCCGAACAACTCGGCATCTCCCAGATGCACGTCTCCCGCCTGATCACCCGCTGCTGCTCCCGCGTCCGCGACCAGGTCCTGAACGACGACGACTCCTGACGTGACCGGCACACAGCCCGGCGGACCGGACTCCTCCGACCGGGCTGGCGTGCCTCTCGCCCACGCGACGACACGGCAGGCGCCCTGAGACGGTCCCGGCCGTGACAGGCGTTCTCCGCCGCGGACCGCCCTACCCCCTCCCCAGTCCCCTTCCCGTCACATCACCCGCTCGGCCGCCCCCCGTCCCGCGAATGGGGTCCGGCCGCGCGCGCTCGTGTGGGGGGCGGGCTGTCATGGCTGAGGGGCACGCGTGCCCGTAGCCCGCAGCCGTCGGCCGAAGGAGTCCACCCCATGCGCCGCACCGTCCGCGCCCTGTCCGTCGCCGCCCTGGCCGGTGCCGCTCTGGGCGCCGGCGCCCAGGCCGCCGTCGCCGATCCGACGGCGGAGGTCGGGCCGGCCTCCGTCACGCCCGGCGAGTCCGTCACCGTGACGGTCACCTGCGATCCGGTCGACGGCGCCGCGCCCGCCACGCTCGACGCCGTGTCACAGGCGTTCGAGGACGGCACCGTGCAGCTTCAGCGGGTCAGCCAGGACGAGGGGTCGGACGCCGGGCCCGTCTACCGGGGGGCCGCGCAGATCTCCCCGGCCGAGAACTTCGAGGACGACCCGGACGCGGCCGGGCCCGGGTCCGGCTGGACCGTCGACGGCACCTGCCCGGCGGCGGCCGGGACCGAAGGGGCCGAGTGGAGCGCGCCCCTCACCGTGGCCACCGGGTCCGAGGCCGACACCCTGATGGCCGGCAGTGTCGGTGCGGGGGAGGAGGACGCCGCCGCTTCCACGCTCACCGCGCCGGGGGAGGGCGGCAAGGGCGACGGCGGGTGCACCGAGCCGTCCTGGGGTGGCGGCTCCGGGCAGTGGGGGGACGGTGGGGCGTCACAGAGCCGGCCACGGCCCGAGGCTTCCGGCGAGTGGAAGGGCGACAAGGGCGGCAGGACCCGGCCCCCCGAGCCCTCGCCCTGTGAGACGTCCGCCGTCCCCGTCGACCCGGCCGTCCCGGGCGGTGTGAAGGCCGGGCAGGGCGGTGTCTTCACCGACTCCGTGCCCGCCCTGGTCGGTGGCGGCGTCCTCATCGCCGCAGCGGCGGGCGGCGCGGTGTACCGGCTGCGCCGCAGGACACCGGACGGACGGCGGGCGTGACCCGGCGGCGACCGGGCCCCCGCACGCGGGCGGCGGCCGTGACCCGGCGGCGATCGGGCTCCGCAGGCCGGAGGCGGCCGTGACCCGGCGGCCACCGTCCCCCCGCACGCGGGCGGCGGGCGTGACCCGGCGGCGACCGGGCCCCGCCCGCCCGAGGCGACCGCGCCCGTGTGACAGGCGCGACGCCCGCCGGCGGTCATGGAACGGATGACGATGGGTACGCAGAGCGCGACGGGTACACGACACACCGTGCGGCTCATACGGCGGCTGGCACAGCACGGAGGTACGGATGCGCCGGACGGACCTCGAGGGCCGCGGCCCCGTGCGCTTCGGGCCACCCCTGCCCGACGACGGACTGCCCGTCCTGCCCGAACTGGCCGGTGTGCTCGCAGCCGCCGCCGGCCGGACCGCGAGCGAGCCCGTCGGCGGCGGTGCCGCGCTCCTGGAGGCCGCGTGCGGCTACTGGGACCGGCGAGGCCTGCCGACCACGCCGGAGCGGGCGGTCGCCGCCCCCGGCGCCCCCGCCCTGCTGCTGGCACTGACGGCCGCGCTCGGCGGTGACGTCCTGGTGCCCCGGCCCTGCGCGGCCTGGTGGGCGCCGTACGCCCGCCTGCTGGGCCGCCCCGTCTTCCACGTGCCGACCCCCGCCGAGTCCGGCGGTGTCCCCGACCCGTACGCCCTCCTGGAGACCGTCCGCCGGGTCCGCGCGGAGGGCGGGGACCCCCGGCTGCTGGTGCTGTCGCCCGCCGACGACCCGGCCGCCACCGTGGCCCCGCCCGAGGTGCTGCACGAGACCCTGGAGGCCGCCGCCGCCGAGGGGCTGCACCTGATCAGCGACGAGACCTGGCGCGACACCGTGCACGCCCCCCAGGAGACCGTGCTGCTCAGCCCCGCCGAGATGCTCCCCGAGCAGGTCACCGTCGTCACCGACCTGGCCGGCGCCCACCTCCCCACCGGCTGGCCGGCGGCCGTCGCCCGGTTCCCGGCCGGCGCCGCCGGGGACGGCCTGCACGCGCGCGTACTCGACGTGCTCACCGCCCTCGGCGCCCGCGTTGCGGCCCCGGTCACGCTCGCCGCCGGGTACGCCCTGGCCGAGCCCGAGCCGGTCACCGCCCGCATCACCGCGACCGTCCAGCTGCACGCGCGGCTCGCCGCCGCCGCGTACGCGGCGGCCGTGGACGCCGGAGCCCTCGCCCGCCCCCCGCAGGCCGGACGGCACCTCTACGTCGACCTCGGACCGCTGCGCGCCGGGCTGTCCGGCCACGACGTGGGGGACGCGCAGGACCTGGAGGACTTCCTCGCCGGCCGGCTCGGCATGCCCGCACCCGGCGGCCACCGCTTCGGCGACGACCTCGGCGAACTGCGCGTCCGGCTGTCCACCGGAGCGCTCCTCGACGGCACCGACGACGAGCGCGCGGAATGCCTCACGTCCCCCGCGCCGTTGGAACTGCCGCACGTGCGACGCGCGTTGACCCACCTGAAGTCGGTCTTCGACGAACTCCGTGACGACGCCGAGCGATGGGAGACCCCTCGATGACGCAGCAGTCCGACTCGGCCACACCCGCCCCCTCGCGCACGCCCCTGAAGCAGTCCACCGCCCCGGCCCCGCCCGCTGCCCAAGTCTCCCCCGCCGCCTCCCCTTTCCCGCAACCGGCCGCGCCCCGCCCGCTCGCCGAGCGCCGGGTGTGGCCCCGCACCTTCCACGACCGGCTCACCGCCCCGCTGCCCGGCCTGCGGGCCTTCGCCCGGTTCGCCCGCGAGGGCGCGATCCGGCCCGGACGGGACGGCCTCGCCGACGTGCCCCGGCTGCCCTTCGCCCCGGCCCCGCTGCCCCGCGTCGACGCCCGCACGGTCGCCGTCTCCTGGGCGGGGCACGCCAGTTGGGTCGTGCGGATCGGCGGCCTGACCGTCCTGACCGACCCGGTCTGGTCGCGCCGCATCCTCGGCACCCCGGCCCGCGTCACCCCCGTCGGCATCCCCTGGGACACGCTTCCGCGCGTCGACGCGGTCGTCATCAGCCACAACCACTACGACCATCTGGACGCCCCCACCCTGCGCCGACTCCCGCGCGACACCCCCGTGTTCGTACCGGCCGGCCTCGGCCCCTGGTTCCGGCGCCGCCGATTCACCCGGGTCACCGAGCTGGACTGGTGGGAGGCGGCCGAACTGTCCGGTGTCCGCGTCGACTTCGTGCCCGCCCACCACTGGTCCAAGCGGACCCTGCTCGACACCTGCCGCAGCCTGTGGGGCGGCTGGGTGCTCACCGCGCCCGACGGGCAGCGTGTGTACTTCGCCGGGGACACCGGCTACGGGCACTGGTTCTCCCGCATCGGCGAGCGCTACCCCGGCATCGACCTGGCCCTCCTGCCGATCGGCGCGTACGAGCCGCGCTGGTGGCTGAGCGACGTCCACTGCGACCCCGAGGAGGCGGTCCGCGCCGCCGAGGACCTGGGCGCCCGCAGGATGGCGCCGATGCATTGGGGCACGTTCGTCCTGTCGGCGGAGCCCGTCCTGGAGCCGCTCACGCGTGTGCGTGCCGCGTGGGAGCGGGCCGGCCGGGACCGGGCGGACCTGTGGGACCTGCCGGTGGGAGGCTCGCGCGTACTGGAGCGGCAGCCCGCCGGGCGTACGACCGAGGCGCGCGGGGAGGCCCGCGGATGACGTGACCCGAGCCGTCGGCCGGACCTCAGCCGGCCGATCGCAGCCGCTTCCAGACGCTGGGCGCCGCGCTGATCAGCAGGGTCAGCGCGACCGCCGCGACCACGCCCTCCCACGGCTCGGGGAACAGCGAACCCCCGAGGATCCCGATGAGCTGGTACGTCACCGCCCAGGCGACGCACGCCGGGAGGTTGCCCCGGGCGAACCGCCGGATCGGCCACTCGGCGAGCAGGCACGCCAGCATCACCGGCAGCCGGCCTGCCGGCACCAGCCGGGACAGCACCAGCACCGCCACGTCGTGCTCGGCGAGCTTGCGCTGGGACTGCTCCAGCCGGTCCTCGGGAGCCCGCGAACGGATCGCCTCCAGCCAGCGCGAGCCGTTCTTCGAGCCCATGCCGCGCCGCCCCAGCCAGTACAGCGTCGCGTCCCCGAGGAACGCCGCCGTCGACGCCGTCACGAACACCAGGGCCAGCGACACCGGCGACGCCTGGTGGAACGCCACCACCGCCGCCGAACTCACCAGCGCCCCCGTCGGCACGACCGGCACCAGCGCCCCGACCAGCACGAGCAGGAACAGCGAGGGATAGCCCAGCGCCTGCTGCGCCGAGCCGGGTGCCACGGTCGTCGTGACAGCGCCCAGGAACGTCACCGGAACACCTCCGGGCGCACGCTCTCGCCGTGCGCCGGCCGGTGCACCGACACGCCGGGCGCGCGCTCCGCCGCGAGCCGCGCGAACTCGTCCCCCGGCGTATGGAACTCATGGGGGCGCACGGCGTCCATGCCGATCGGCCAGTACGTGCCGTAGTGCACCGGGACCGCGCTGCGCGGACCGAGCAGCGCCAGCGCCTCGGCCGCGCGCCCGGCGTCCAGATGCCCGTCCCCCAGGAACGGCCCCCAGCCGCCGACCGGCAGCAGCGCCACGTCGACCGGGCCGACCTCCTTCGCCATCGTCTCGAACAGCCCGGTGTCCCCGGCGAAGTACGTCCGCGCCTCACCCTCGACGACATAGCCGAGGGCGGGCGAGCGGTGCGGGCCGACCGGCAGCCGCCGCCCGTCGTGCCGTGCGGACACCGCCCGTACGGCCAGGTCACCGACGCCCGTCACGTCTCCGGGCGCCATCTCGGTCAGCCGCAGATGCCGCAGCCGGCGCAGACCGGGCACCGCACGGGGCGCACCTCGGGGCACGAGCAGCCGGGTGCCGGGCGCCAGCCGGGCCAGCGACGGCAGATGGAGGTGGTCGGCGTGCAGATGGGAGACCAGCGCGACGTCCGCGTGCCAGGCGCCCGGCGGCGGCAGCGCGCCCCGGCGCCTGCGCAGATGCGCGAGCCGGCGTGCGAACAGAGGGTCGGTCAGCACACGTATGTTCGCGTCCTCGACCGTGCAGGTGGCGTGCCCCCACCACGTGATCTCCACCGGCACCTCTTTGCCTCCTTCGTGCGCCTCCCCGAAGCGTACGGGCTGGAGTAGGGTCGGCGGCGAAATCCGGAGGTGAGGGGGGACGCCCATGGGGTCGACCGCGGTGCGGGTCACGGCGATCGCCAGTCTGACGCCACTCGAGGAGCTGGACGCCGACCCCTTCCTGGTGGACTCCCGCAGCCAGCACGCCATGTGCGCCCACTGGGCCGCCCGGCACGGCTACGTCGTCGCTCGCGAGCTGCTGGTCCGCCGGCTGCGCACCGACCACAGCGTCCTGTGGGAGGGCGTGCGCCCCGGCCTCGACCTGTTCGTGGCACCCAGCCGCCGCGTCCTGGAGAGCGCCCTGTCCTCCGTCGAGGAGTTCACCGCCGAGTGCGCCCGCCGCGGGGTCCGGGTGGAGACGGTGGGCGGCGCGGAGCCGTCGTACGACGCCCAGATGAAGGCCCGGGTGCACCGCAGACTGTCCATGCCGACGGCCGGCTACGACGGGCGCTGAGCCCGCGTACCGGCGCTGACCTGGGAACTCCCGAGGCCGTACGGCCGTTGTGTCAGGCTGGGGCCCAGGGCGGGCCGGACATGAGGTGGAGCGGACGTGCGTGGTGGGCGCTGGCGGCGGATCGCCAGTCAGATCGGGCGAAGCGTCGCCGTGTGGGCGGTCTCCACCGTCACCATGCTCGTGCTCGCCGGCATTCTGCCCGACTTCCAGCTCCAGTCGCCCGACGGTGACAGCGCCACCGACATCGCGGTCACCGCGGCCCTCGGCGCGGGCGCCTTCGGTGTCCTGTCGGCCGTGTTCTGGCCGCTCCTCGTCCGCCTCCTGCTGCTCGTGCCCGCCCTCGTGCTCGGCCTGCTGGTCTTCGCCCTCAACGGCGTCCTGCTGAGCGTCGCCCTGCGCCTGGTGCCCTCCGGCGACAGCGAGGCCGCCCCCGAGACCGCCGTCATCGTCGCCGCCGTCATGTCCGCGGTGGCCTCCGCGACCGGCGCCGCCCTGGCCGTCCGGGACGACGACGCCTACCGGCGGCGCCTGTACCGGCTGGCCGACCGCCGCAGACGCACCCTGCCGCCCGGCCCCTCCAGCCCCGGCACCGTCTTCGTGCAGCTGGACGGGGTCGGCCACGACGTGCTGCGCACCGCCGTCGACAAGGGCCTGATGCCCACCGTCGCCCGCTGGCTGGGCGGCGCGCACACCTCCCACCGTCTCACCCCCTGGCACACCGACTGGTCCAGCCAGACCGGCGCCAGCCAGCTCGGCATCCTGCACGGCAGCACCTACGACGTCCCCGCCTTCCGCTGGTACGAGAAGGCCGGCCGCGAGGTCATGGTCTGCAACCGCCCCACCAGCGCCGCCGAACTGCAGCGCCGCGCCGTCGACCGCACCGGCGACCCCGGCCTGCTCGCCGCCGACGGCGCCAGCCGCGGCAACCTCTTCAGCGGCGGCGCCGGCGAACAGGCCCTCGTGCTGTCCATCGCCACCCGCCGCCGCAGCCGTGAGAACCGCTCCCGCTCCGGCTACTTCGCGTACTTCTCCGACCCGGCCAACGCCGTGCGCACCGCCCTGTCCTTCGTCGCCGAGGTCGTCCGCGAGATCGGGCAGTCCACCCGGTCCCGCGCCCGCAAGGTCCGCCCGCGCGTCGGCCGCGGTGGCCTCTACCCGCTCATCCGCGCCTTCGCGACCGTCGTCGAACGGGACGTCGTCGTCGCCGCGGTGATGGGCGACATGCTCGCCGGCCGCACCGCCGTCTACGCCGACCTCGTCGCCTACGACGAGGTCGCCCACCACTCCGGACCGCACAGCGGCGACGCCGAGAAGGTCCTCGCCCGCCTCGACCGCTCCCTCGCCCTCCTCGAGAACGTCGCCGAGCACGCCCCCCGGCCGTACCGGATCGTCGTCCTCTCCGACCACGGGCAGAGCCCCGGCGAGACCTTCCGCTCCCGGTACGGACTGGGCCTCGCCGACCTCGTGCGGGCCGGCTGCGGGCTGCCCGTGCCACGCCGCGCCCGGCGCACCCACAGCGGCGCCGAGGCCCGCGCCGCCGTGCGCGCCGCGCTGCGCCGGCCCGTCGAGGAGGGCGCCGGGCAGCACCGCCCGCCGCGCCGCTCCGAACCGATCGTGCTGGCCTCCGGCAACCTCGGCCTGGTCTCCTTCCCGGACGTGCCGCACCGCATGACCAAGGAGGAGATCGACGCCCGCCACCCGGCGCTGCTGACCACGCTCGCCAACCACCCGGGCATCGGCTTCCTGCTGGTGCGCAGCGAGCGGCACGGCGGGGTCGTGCTCGGCGCGTACGGCGCCGAGATCCCCCTGGACCGGCTGGACGAGGACCCCGGCCCGCTGGAGGTCTTCGGACCGCACGCCGCCGACGCCGTGCGCCGCACGCACTCCTTCCCGAACACCGCGGACATCATGGTCAACTCGGCCTACGACCCGGCCGACGGGGAGGTTCTCGCGTTCGAGGAGCAGATCGGCTCGCACGGCGGGCTCGGCGGCGCGCAGGGCGAGCCGTTCCTGCTGTCGCCGCTCGCCTTCTCCCCGCCCGCCGAGGACGGCACGGACCTGGTCGGCGCCGAGTCCGTGCACCGGGTGCTGCGGCGCTGGCTGCGCGAGGCGGACGGACCGCAGGTGCCGGTGGCGACCCGGCCGCAGGAGCGGGCCGCCTGAAAAACCGGCTGCGTACGGCGGCGCCCGGCCACACACTGTTCGAGTCGCATCCCTCGAACACCCCAGGAGCCCCTGCCTTGCAGGCAGCCGTCACCGTCACACCCTCCCGTATCCCGGACCTCCTCCTCGGCCTCGCCACGGTGCGACCCGTCTTCCTCTGGGGCGCCCCCGGCATCGGAAAGTCCTCCCTGGTCAGGGAGTTCGCCGAGTCCCTCGGCCTGGAGTGCGTGAGCCTGCTGGGCACCCAGCTCGCGCCGGAGGACCTGATCGGCGTGCCGCAGATCCGAGACGGGCGCTCGGTGTTCTGCCCGCCCGAGGCGATCGCCCGCGACGAGCCGTACTGCCTGTTCCTGGACGAGCTGAACGCGGCCACCCCGGATGTGCAGAAGGCGTTCTACTCGCTGATCCTGGACCGCCGTATCGGCGACTACGAGCTGCCCGCCGGGTCCATCGTCATCGGCGCCGGCAACCGGGCCACGGACAACGCGCTCGCCCGGCCGATCGCATCGGCCCTGGTCAACCGGCTCACCCATGTGCATCTGGAGGCGTCCGCGAAGGACTGGCTGGCCTGGGCCGCGGGCAACGGCATCCACCCGTGGATCCTCGACCACCTCACCGACCGCCCCGACCACCTGTGGTCGAAGCCGCCGAAGACCGAGGAGCCGTTCTCCACGCCGCGCTCCTGGCACATGCTCTCCGACGCCCTGCACTCCTTCGGCCGGGACCTCGACGAGGAGACCCTGAAGGTCCTCGCGCACGGCACCCTGACACCGGCGCACGCCACCGCGTTCTGCGGGTACGTCAAGATCGTGCGCAGCCAGTACGGCATCGAGGCCATCATCAAGGGCGACGCCCGCTGGCCGCACCGGATGCAGGACCGCGACCTGCTCTACTACCTCGCCGAGTCGTTCCGTGGCCGGCTGATCAAGGAACTGCCCGCCGGCAAGGACCACATGTCGGCCGCCGGGCGCCAGACCGCCTACCGCGCCAAGGCGCTGCTGGTGCAGCTCGCGGAGATCTCCGTCGAGGTCGCCCAGAGCGTCATCGCCTCCGACGCCGACGGCAACCCCGGCCTGCCGTCCTGGTTCCTCGTGGAGGCCGCCCGCGACATGCCCCGGCTCGTGGAGGCGCGGCGATGAGCCCCCCCCAGGACAAGCGGAAGGAGAAGAAGAAGCGGGACCTCGCCGCCGAGGCGTTCACCGAGGGCCTGCGCCTGGTGCGGGCCAACCCCGCGCTCGCCGCCGTCCAGTTCGCCGTGTGCCGTCAGGAGAAGTGCGAGCTGGCACCCCGGGA
Organism: Streptomyces sp. NPDC059852; assembly: GCF_042731455.1. Lineage (NCBI taxonomy): Bacteria > Bacillati > Actinomycetota > Actinomycetes > Kitasatosporales > Streptomycetaceae > Streptomyces > Streptomyces sp. NPDC059852. The sequence goes on from NZ_JBHWJK010000011.1 coordinate 188,727, forward strand.
CGGCCTCGTCCGCGTCGACTCCGCCGGCGACCTGCACGCCCACCCGGACCGGCTCGCCGAACCCGCCGCCTGGGCCTGGGCGATCGCGCACGCCGTCCTGCACCTCGGCTTCGGGCACGTCCCGTCGAGGACGGGACCACCGGTGCAGCCCGACCGCGCCGACCTGGCCGCCCGCTGCGTCGTCGTCAACCGGTTCCTGCTCACCTTCCCCGTCGGCACCGCGCCCGACCACCTTCCGGCGGCCTACCCCGACGGCGACGAGGAGCGGCTGGCCGCCCGCTGGCGCCGCGACGGCGTCCCGCCCGCCTTCGAACGCTGCGGCACGGCGGGCCCCGACCCCGATCTGACGCTCCTGGAGTGGCGGGGCTGGTTCGGCTCGCCCCCCGACCACCAGCTCGCCTTCGCGACCGCCCTGACCCGGACCGTGTCCACCGCGATGGACATGGCGGGCGGCCGCCGCGACTCCATGGACGGCGAACCCGCGAAGAAGCGGCCCTGGCAGTGGGCCCTGGAGTGGTTCATCAGCTCCTACCCGCTGCTCGGCGGTCTCGCGGCAGGCATCGAACTGGTCGCCGACGCCGAACTCGCCCGCGCGCACGGCATCTCCGTCGCCGCCGTCAACGCGGAGGCCGGCGAGATCTACCTCAATCCGCTGCGGACGTTCGAGGACGAGGAGTGGCGGTTCATCCTCGCCCACGAGATGCTGCACGCCGCCCTGCGCCACGGCGAGCGGTGCGGCCCCCGCGACCCGTACCTGTTCAACGTCGCCTGCGACTACGTCGTCAACGGCTGGCTGCGGGACATGCAGGTCGGGCAGATGCCCGAAGGGCTGCTGTACGACGCCCGGTTCAACGGCCTGTCCGCCGAGGAGGTGTACGACCTGATCGCCGGCGACCCGCGCCGGATGCGCCGGCTGGCCACCCTGCGCGGCAAGGGCGCCGGCGATGTGCTCGGCACCCCGCTCGGCCCGCCCGGGGCGTACTGCGACCTCGACGAGTTCTACCGCAGGGGCCTCGCCCAGGGCCTCGACCTGCACCAGCGCCAGGAGCGCGGCTTCCTGCCCGGCGACCTCGTGCAGGAGATCCGCGCCCTCAGCCACCCGCCGCTGCCCTGGGACGCCCGGCTCGCCCGCTGGTTCGACGAGTTCGTGCCCCGCCCGGAGCCGCTGCGCAGCTACGCACGCCCCGCCCGCCGGCAGGCGTCCACCCCGGACATCCCGCGCGCCGGACGCTGGTTCCCGCCCGAGGAGGTCGCCCGCTGCACCTTCGGCGTCGTCCTCGACACCTCCGGCTCCATGAGCGCCGGACTGCTCGGCAAGGCGCTGGGCGCCATCGCGTCGTACGCCGAGGCGCGGGACGTCCCCGCGGCACGGGTCGTGTTCTGCGACGCCGGTCCGTACGACGCCGGCTACCTGGCGGTGACCGACATCGCGGGACGGGTCCGGGTGCGCGGCCGGGGCGGCACGGTCCTGCAACCCGGCGTCGACCTGCTGGAGCGCGCCGACGACTTCCCGCCCGGCGCCCCCGTGCTCGTCATCACCGACGCCGACTGCGACGTGCTGCGGGTGCGGCGCGAGCACGCGTACCTGATCCCGCCCGGGCGGCGGCTGCCGTTCACCCCACGTGGGCCGGTCTTCCGGGTGAGTTGAGCCGGAGTGTGATCGGATGGGGGACACGGGCCCTGCGAGAACGGGCCCACACGCGAAAGGAAGAACCGTGGCTACCACGCGCTCCGCACACACCGTCTGGGAAGGCAACCTGACCGAGGGCAGCGGTGTCGTCAACTTCGACTCCTCCGGTGCCATCGCGGCGCAGCCGGTCACGTGGGCCTCCCGCTCGCAGGACGCGAACGGCAAGACCAGCCCGGAGGAGCTGATCGCCGCCGCTCACTCCAGCTGCTTCTCGATGGCCCTCTCGCACGCCCTGAACGGTGCCGGCACCCCGCCCACCAAGCTCGTCACCTCGGCGGACGTCAGCTTCCAGCCGGGTGAGGGCATCAAGGGCATCCACCTCACCGTCGAGGGCACCGTGCCGGGCATCGACAACGACGCCTTCGTCGCCGCCGCCGAGGACGCCAAGGCCAACTGCCCCGTCAGCCAGGCGCTGACCGGCACGACGATCACGCTGTCCGCGAAGCTCGCCTGACCCCGCGCTGAGCGCCCGCTCAGTGCTGCGCGGCGCCCTTCCGTCCGGGTCCCCGTCCCATTGACAAGGACCCGCTCGCGTCTTGTGCTGGAGTTCAGGGGCTCCCGGGCGGAAGGGGACAGCGATGGCACGCGCGGTCGGGATCGATCTCGGGACCACGAACTCGGTGGTCGCCGTCCTGGAGGGCGGCGAACCCACGGTCGTCGCCAATGCCGAGGGGGCCCGGACCACTCCCTCGGTCGTCGCCTTCGCCAAGAACGGCGACGTGCTCGTCGGCGAGGTGGCCAAACGGCAGGCGGTGACCAACGTCGACCGCACCGCCCGCTCCGTGAAGCGGCACATGGGCGACACCGCCTGGCGCTTCCCCGAGCACGGCGACATCGACGGCACCCGGTACCGGGCGCAGGAGCTGTCCGCCCGCGTCCTGCAGAAACTGAAGCGGGACGCCGAGTCCTACCTCGGCGAGGACGTCACCGACGCGGTGATCACCGTGCCCGCCTACTTCGACGACTCCCAGCGGCAGGCCACCAAGGAGGCCGGGGAGATCGCCGGCCTGAACGTCCTGAGGATCATCAACGAGCCCACGGCCGCCGCCCTCGCCTACGGCCTCGACCGGGGCGAGGAGCAGACCGTCCTGGTCTTCGACCTCGGCGGCGGCACCTTCGACGTCTCCCTGCTGGAGATCGGCGACGGCGTCATCGAGGTCAAGGCCACCAACGGCGACACCCACCTCGGCGGCGACGACTGGGACCAGCGGATCGTCGAGTACCTGGTGAAGAAGTTCAAGAGCGAGAACGGCATCGACCTCGGCGGCGACAAGATGGCCGTCCAGCGGCTGCGCGAGGGCGCCGAGAAGGCCAAGATCGAACTGTCCAGCTCCACCGAGACGACGATCAACCTGCCGTACGTCACCGCGTCCGCCGAAGGCCCCCTGCACCTCGACGAGAAGCTGACCCGCGCCCAGTTCCAGGAGCTCACCGCGGACCTCCTCGACCGCTGCAAGACCCCCTTCCACCAGGCGGTCAAGGACGCCGGCATCAAGCTGTCCGCCGTCGACCACGTCATCCTCGTCGGGGGCTCGACCCGGATGCCGGCCGTCACCGACCTGGTCAGGGAACTCACCGGCAAGGACCCGCACAAGGGCGTCAACCCCGACGAGGTCGTCGCCGTCGGGGCGGCCCTCCAGGCCGGCGTCATCCGCGGCGACGTCAAGGACGTCCTGCTGCTCGACGTCACCCCGCTGTCCCTGGGCATCGAGACCAAGGGCGGCATCATGACGAAGCTCATCGAACGCAACACGACGATCCCGACCCGGCGTTCGGAGATCTTCACCACCGCCGCCGACAACCAGCCCTCCGTCGGCATCCAGGTCTACCAGGGCGAACGCGAGATCGCCGCCTACAACAAGAAGCTCGGCGTCTTCGACCTCACCGGGCTGCCCCCGGCCCCGCGCGGGGTGCCGCAGATCGAGGTCGCCTTCGACATCGACGCCAACGGCATCATGCACGTCTTTGCCAAGGACCTGGCGACGGGCCGCGAACAGAAGATGACCGTGACCGGCGGCTCGGCCCTGCCCAAGGACGACATCGACCGGATGATGCGGGAGGCCGAGCAGTACGCGGAGGAGGACCGCAAACGCCGGGAGGCGGCCGAGACCAGGAACCAGGCCGAGCAACTCGTCTACCAGACCGAGAAGTTCCTCCGTGAGAACGAGGACCGGATCCCCGCCGAGATCCGCGCGGAGGTCGAACCGGCCATCACCGAGGTCAAGGAGCTGCTGGAACGGAACGCCGAGACGAACGCCCTGCGCACCGGCGTCGAGAGACTCGCCACGGTCAGCCAGAAGATGGGCCAGGCGATGTACGCCCAGAGCGCGCAGACGTCCGCCGACGGCACCCCGGGCCCCGGTGCGGACCAGAGCCCGCCGCAGGACGACGACGGGGTGGTGGACGCGGAGATCGTCGACGACGACAGGGACGCAAAGGACACGTCCTAAGGACGGCCGGCGGTGGGCGCGGTCGGCAGGGTGGCGCAGACCGCGTCCAGGACGGTCGCGTACGGCGTGCCGGCCTCGGTGAGACGGGCGCGCAGCCGCTCCAGGCAGTCCCGGTGCTCCCGCAGGAGGTCGTCGGTGCCGGTGCGGGACGAGAACTCCAGGACGGCGGGCAGGAAGTCCGGCAGCTCCTCGCCGGTGAACTCCAGCCCGTTGGCGTGGTAGAGCTCCTTCAGGCGCTCCAGCGAGATGCCGCGCCGCCGGGCGTCCCCGTCGCGCCACCATGTCAGATAGAGGCTGTGCCCGTGCTCCAGGTCGAAGACCTCGACGTAGTGCGCGGCCAGTTCCCGTGGCGGGGTGAGCGCCGCGTGGTCGGTGAACGCGCGCAACTGCGGGGCGGCCTCACGCAACAGGGGCAGTCGGGCCCGGAAGTCGTCGTCCGGGTAGGTCAGGCAGAGCGCGGCCGCCTGGTACAGCACCTCGTAGGAGGACATCAGATCTCCTCGGCCTCGGGTGTGCGGGTCGTGCGGATGACGGCGGGGGACTGCGCCCCCGGTACCACGGTCCGTTCGTCGTCCGTGGCGGTCGCCAGCAGCCGGTACAGCTCCTCCAGCGCGTAGGCGCCCAGGCCCACGGCGGCCGGCACCGACGGGTCCGGTTCCTCCCCCGGGCCGACCGCGCGCATGTGCAACCGCATCGCGGTGAGCCGCCGTAGCGCCGACCGGACGGGGCCCACGTCACCGGCGGTGAACACGTCCGCCAGCTGCTCCAGGGGGATGCGCAGCGCGTCGACGGCACCGAAGGGGCTCCGCGCCCCGCCGCCGTCCGGGCCGCTCTCCGTGAGGGCGTCGACGACGGGCGACAGCGGTGGGACGTACCAGACCATCGGCAGCGTCCGGTCCTCCGGGTGCGGCGGCAGCGCCACCCGGTAGGTGCTGATCAACGCGCGTACGGGGGAGCGGCGCGCCGCCTCCAGCCAGTCGGACGTGATCCCGGCCCGCTCGCAGGCCCCGCGCACCCGTGCGTCCTCCGGATCGAGGAACACGCCCAACTGCGCCTGGTACAAATCCCGTTCGCGAGCCGTCGATGCCGCGGCCCGCACCTTGTCGGCGTCGTACAGCATCACCCCGCGGTACGGCACTCCGCCCACGCAGGTCTCCGAGGCGTACGCGCATCCGGTCCCGTCCGGCGAACACACCTCGCCGCAGGGCGGATTGAGGCAGTCCGCGCAGGACGGGCGCAGAGAGGCCCGGAACGTCTGCTCGAACGCGAGGCGTGCCATGGCCGCCGGGTGGTCGCCGTACGTCCGCGACCGGTCGGGGCGTCGGCGAGGCGGGAGTTCGGCGGGGCGGGGGAAGACGCCGGTGAGTCCGCGCAGCCGTCCGCCGCCGTTCCGCAGCCGCAGCCTGCCGCGCCGGGTCAGCTCCCAGCCGCCGTGCCGGACGGCCTCCACGGGCGGGTGGGACGCCGCGCAGGCGGGGCAGCCGGGACAGGTGTCGAGGTTGATGACCGTCGCGATCCTTGCCATGGGGCGCATCGCTACTCGACCTCCCGGCCCGGGCGGCGGACGACGGTCACCTCGTCGCCGGTCCCTCCCGCGAGGCCGCCGTGGCCGGCGAGGAGGCGGGTCGGCTTGAGGAGGGGGCCGGCAGCCGCCCTGCTCCCTGGGGCGTCGGCGTGTGGCGCGCGGCGCGTGTAGACGGTCCCGGCCGGCATCCGGGACGAGACGGCCGCTCGCGCCACGGTCACCCCGTCGGGGCCGGCGGCCTCCACGAGGTCTCCGTCGGCGACGCCGATCGCCTCGGCGTCCTCGGGGGACAGCCACAGGTATCCGTCGCCGCTCACCAGGGCCGGCAGGAACAGGTCGTCCGGGTGGGCGGAGTGGACGGACCACAGCTCGTGCGGCGTGAGACGGCGGACCGGCACCTCCGGCTGCCCGCCGGGACCGGACCGCGCGGTCCCGAGCAGCCCGTGCACGTCCAGGGGAGGCCGGTACACGGGCAGGGCCTCGCCCAGCTCATGGGCCCAGTCGTGGTCCAGGAAGAGGTGCCGCAGGCCGATGCGGGAGGGCTCGCTCTCGGGTGCGGGCGCTGCGAACGCGGTGCCGACCGCCGTGTAGTCCCGTACCACGACGGTCAGTTGGGGCATGGTCCGCCCCGGCACCGGCGTGCAGGCGCCGTGCCGCCAGTCCAGGACGGTCCCGGGCGGCGTGGTGGTGCCGGGGTCGCCGTGCGGGAGCGGGGTCGCCACCAGGTCCTCGCGGACGCCCAGGTGCCCGGCGGCCAGGGCGCCGATCCGCTCGGCCAGCGCCGTGAACGTGTCGAACTCGGTGCGGCCCCGGCCCGGTCGCCCGCCGGCGATGGGCAGCACGACGTCCGCCAGGCAGCAGGCCGCGCTCTCGCCGCCGTCCAGGGACAGCAACAGGTCGAGCTTGCCCTCCGGTGCGGGCTCGTGCCAGATGACGTCACGCGGGCGTATCCCGTCGGGGGCCCGCGCGGGGGCCGCGGTGCCCCGGCCGCCGTCCCCGCCGACCGGGCCGGCCGCCTCGGGCTTGCCCTGCGGTCCGGGCGCGCGCCGGGTCACGTCACGCGGCGGTGTCCCGTGGGGCGGGCGTGTGGGGGACGCGGGGCCCCGCAGGTCCCGGGTGCGCAGCAGGTCCCGGATGCCGTCCCCGCCGACCGGGGTGAGGGCCTCGAGCGTGCCCTCGGGCGCAGGCTCGCGCCGGGGCACGTCATGCGGGCGTATCCCGTCGGGGGCCTGCCCGGGGGACGCTGTCCCGAGCAGGCTCCGGAGGCCGTCCTCGCCGATCGGGCCGAGCGCCTCCGCGCTGTCCAGCGTCAGCAGCCGCGGCCAGTTCTCCGGTGCGTCCGGGTTCTCGCAGGCGATGCCCAGGGTGCCGGCGCGCAGGTCGGCGACCGCTCGGGCCACCGCGTCGCCGAACGTGCCGCCGAGGTCCAGCGGGTTGCGGTCGAAGGCCGGGTACACCGGTGCCCAGCCCGTCCGCGCGGCCAGCGCCAGGCAGTCCACGCCCGTCAGACCCGCGAGCCGCCCCCGGCCGAGCGGAGAGGCGAGGACGTCGGCCGGGCTGGACTCGTGCCGCCAGCGGCCGGTGTGCAGGTACCAGTACGCCGCCGGGTCCGTCCGGCGCACCGGCAGCGACCCCTCCGTGGGCGCCGGTGAGCCGTCCGGGCAGCCGGTGAGCGCGAGCAGGGCGAGGAGCGCGCGGTGGAGGGTGTCCGCGTGGAACGGCCGGCGGGTGCCGTCACCCGTCAGGATCACGCAGCGGCCCCCCGACCGCTCCGCCGTGCGCGCGAACTCGCGGGCGATCCGTGCACAGGTGGCGGCCGGGACCGAGGTCTGCGTCTCCTGCCAGGCGGGCGTGCCCGGGGTGTCCGCGTCGGCGTACGACTGCGGCCAGCGGCCCGGCAGTTCGGGGCGGACCACCCCGTAGCGGGCCAGGAGAAGGTCGAACACGGTCGTCACCAGCGGCCCGCTCGCACCGCCGAGCCGCGTCACCGGGACACCTCGGCGGACGACCCCCGCTCGGCCGGCGGCGTCGAAGTGGGGGAGCAGGACCTCCGCCCCGGCCGACACCTCGCGGCCGTACAGGCTCAGCACCGGGACGGTGACCCCCGGTTCCGGGACCGCCGCGCGGCCGGTCGCCTCGTCCAGCACGACCGCCCGGCACGCGGCGTGCTCGCCCCGGCGCCCCAGGTCCGCCGCGCGCAGGAAGGTGCCGGGCGCGTACGTCCCCTCGCCCCGCTCCTCCAGCCTGACCAGGAACGGCAGATCCGTGGACCGGCGGGCGTGCTCCGCGAAGAACGCCGACTCGCGGTCGACGAAGAACTCCTTGAGGACGACATGGCCCATCGCCAGGGCCAGCGCCCCGTCCGTGCCGGAGTGCGGATGCAACACCTCGTCGGCCGGCCGCGTGCCGCCCGCCCGCGCGCCGGGGCCGACGGCCACGACCTTCTGGCCCCGGTAGCGGGCCCGCGCCAGCCTCCACGCGTCCCCGGAGCGGGTCACCGGCAGGTCTCCGCCCCACACCAGCAGATACGCCGCGTCCGCCCAGTCGTCCCCCCGCGCGGGTGCCTCGGACACCAGCACCGGGGCGCCGATCAGCGTGTGGAGGCGGGCGCCCGGCGCGTCGGCCGGGAACAGCCCGGCGATCCGGTCGGGGCCGTACGCCCCGAGGGTGTGGACGTACGCCGCCGCGACCAGTTCGACGGCCTCGTCCCACTCCACCCGCACCAGCCCGCCCGTGCCGCGCGCCCGCTGGTACCGGCGGCGGCGCTCCGGGTCGCCCTGGACGTCCGCCCAGGCCAGCACCGGATCCCGCAGGCGGCGCCTGGCCTCCCGGTACTGCTCCAGGAGCACGCCGCGCACCTGCGGGTCCCGGAGCCGGCCGTCCGGCGGCGGCGCCGGGCCCGGCGCCTCGGACGGCGCGGGCGATATCGCGGTGTCGGTCACAGGCGCTCCCTTGCTTGCCCTGGTGTACGAACCTAGGGCGGGGCGGGGGAGCGCACCCGTTCACGGCGCCCGTACGGGTCAGGGCTTGCGGGCGACCCCCGCGTACACCGGCACGATGCCCTCCGCCTGCGCGGCCACGTCCTGCGGCTCGGGACGCCAGCCGTGGACGGGGATGACGCCGGGGCCGAGCAGCTCCAGGCCGTCGAAGAAACGGAGGAACGCGGCGAGGGGGCGCGGGTGGAAGGGCTGGCCGCCGCGCCGGAAGGTCTCCGCCGCCTGCTCGACGGCCTTCGGGCTGAGATCCGGGGTGACCTGGGACAGGATCAGATGGCTGCCGGGGGCGAGCGCGGCGACGTACCGCTCCAGCAGGCCGTACACGTCGTCGCCCGCCAGGTCGTCGTCCAGGTAGTGGGTGAGCGCGACCAGCGACAGCGCGACCGGAGCGGTCAGGTCCAGCGTCTCGCCCGCGCGGGTCAGCAGGGCGTCGACGTCACGGACGTCCGCGTGGACGTAGGCCGTGGTGCCCTGCGGCGAGCCGTGCAGCAGCGCCTCGGCGTGCCGCAGCACGATCGGGTCGTTGTCCGCGTACACCACCCGGGACTCGGGCGCCACGCCCTGCGCCACCTGGTGCAGGTTCGGCTCGGTCGGTATGCCGGTGCCGATGTCCAGGAACTGGCGCACCCCGGCCTCCGCGACCGTGCGCACCGCCCGGTGCATGAAGCGGCGGTTGGCGCGGGCGCCCCGGACGACCGTGGGGTCCACGGCGAGGATCCGGCGGGCCAGTTCCTCGTCGACCGGGTAGTTGTCCTTGCCGCCCAGCCACCAGTCGTAGACGCGGGCCGGATGCGGCCGGCTGGTGTCGACGCGGGTGGGCGCGGACTCGGATGCGGACATGCGGTGCTCTCCTCGGACGCTCGACGGACGGGGAAGACGACCTCTGTCTCTCAGTACTCCTCGCGGAAGTTCCGCAGGAGCTTCTTGGTGCGCTCGGCCGACGCGGCGACCGTGGACATGTGGTCCAGGACCTCCAGGTGCGCGGCGACCTCTTCCCGTGAGTCCAGGTAGAGCGCGCCGGACAGGTACTCGGTGGTGACCATGTCCGGCAGCTCCGGCTCGGCGAAGCGGAACAGCGAGAACGGCGCGTACGTCCCCGGGTGCGGGCCCGACGCGAACTCGGCGATCTGCAGGGTCACCCGGTCGCGCTCGGCGAACTCCAGCAGCTTGTCGACCTGGTCGCGCATGACCTCGGAGGTGTCGCCCACCGGCCGTTGCAGCACCGTCTCGTCCATGATCACCCACAGGTGGGGCGGGTCGGGGCGCTCCAGCAGCCGCTGCCGCTCCATCCGCAGCGACACATGCCGCTCGATCGCCTCGGGGCCCTTCTGCGCGATCGTCCCGTTCGTCATCACGTCGCGTGCGTACGCCTCGGTCTGCAGCAGCCCCGGCACGAAGTGCGGCTCGTACGAGCGGATGATGCGGGCGGCGCCCTCCAGGCTCACGTACAGGCTGAACCAGTCCGGCAGCACGTCGTGGAACCGCTGCCACCAGCCGGGCTCGTTGGCCTCCTCGGCCAGCGACAGGAACGCGGCGGCCTCGTCCTCCGGCACGCCGTACGTCTCCAGCAGCACCTGCACGTACGGGATCTTCAGCGCGACCTCGGCCGTCTCCATCCGCCGGACGGTCGCCGCCGCCACCCGCAGGGAACGCGCCGCCTCGTCACGGCCGAGTCCGGCCGCCTCCCGCAGCTCCTGAAGGCGTTTGCCGAGCACCACCTGGCCCACGGTCGGAGCGGGACGCCGCTCACTCACGCCACGCCTCCCCACGCGCCGGAATCAACGGGTGCAGTCTGCCACGAGCGGGCGCGGCGCGGGGGTACGGCCGCCGGGACGCCATGACCCGGCAGGTAATCGACGGGCCGGGCGTCGCGCGGGACCGTAGGGGCACCAGGTTCCGGGCCGGCGCACTCCGGCCCGGGACCCGGACCCCGCAGTGCCACTCGACCCGACGGAGGGTGATCTCGTCATGTCCGCCACCTCGCTCACCGCGCTCGCCCGGACCTCCCACCCGCAGACCGCGCTGCGCCGCTTCCTGGCCCTGGACGCCGTGGTGACCGGCGCGAACGGGCTCGCCTACCTCGTGGCCTCCGGCCCCCTCGGCCGTCTCCTCGGCGTCGGCCAGGGGCTGCTGCTCGCTCTCGGCGCCCTCCTCACGGTGTACGCGGGCGGGGTGGCGCTGCTCGCGGCGCGGGCCCGCCCGGCCGCGCTCGGCGTCCGGGCCGTCGTCGAGACCAACCTCGCCTGGGCGGTGCTCAGCGTCGTCGCCCTCGCGCTGTGGCTGACGCCGACCACCGCGGGCGCCGTGTGGACCGTCCTGCAGGCGGCCGTCGTCGCCGGGTTCGCCGCGCTGCAGTACACGGCACTGAGGCTCCGTCAGGAGGACAGCGACTGAAGGTACTTGACCGTCGCCGGGTCGGCCGGGAGCAGCGTCTCGATGGCCAGCTCGGCGACCGTCACGTCCATCGGGGTGTTGAAGGTGGCGATGGAGGACGTGAACGACAGCACACGCCCCTCGTGCTCGATGCGCATCGGCAGCGCGAAGTACGCGACCGGGTCCTCCGCAGCCGCGTCCCCCGGCACCCCCTCGGGCACCGGATAGGCGGCGACCTCCTCGTAGAGGCGGCGCAGCGCCTCGGAGCGGCGCAGCGCGATCTGCCGCTCCATCTGCGCGAGGAGATGCCCCCGCCACTCGGGCAGATTGACGATGCGCGGCGCCAGACCCTCGGGGTGCAGGGTCAGCCGCATCGCGTTGAGAGGGGGCTCCAGCAGATGCCCGGGGATGCCGTCGAGGAGCATCAGCACCCCCCGGTTGGCCGCGTGCACGTCGTACAGCGCGTCCACCACGAGCGCCGGGTAGGGCTCGTAGCCCTGGATCAGGCGCTCCATGCCGGCGCGCAGCGCGTCCAGGGCCGGGTCGTCCAGCGGGGTCTCCGGGTAGCGGGGGGCGTAGCCGGCGGCCAGCAGCAGCGCGTTGCGCTCGCGCACCGGCACGTCCAGGTGCTCGGCGAGCCGCAGCACCATCTCCTCGCTGGGCCGGGAGCGGCCCGTCTCCACGAAGCTGATGTGCCGTGCCGAGGAGCCGGCGCGCAGCGCCAAGTCCAGCTGGCTGACCCGGCGCTGCTCGCGCCAGGCCCGCAGCAGGGGGCCCACGCCCCGGTCGGTGCCGGCGGCCGGGCCGGACGGGAGGGTGGTCATGGGACGACCGTAGCCGAGGCGGGCGCGTCGGTGACCAGGACCGGGCCCCCCGCGCTGTGGCAGGCTGAGGGCGAACCCTCCCGTGCGCTGGAAGGAGCGAGGCCATGGCTGCCGAACCGCTGTCGCAGAAGGAGATCGAGGACCGGCTCTCCGAGCTGCCTAGCTGGTCCCGGGACGGCGACCGCATCGCCCGGTCCTACCGGCTGGCCTCGCACTTCGCCGCCACCGCGATGGTCGTGCACATCGCCCAGGTGCAGGAGGAGCTCGACCACCACTCCGACCTCACCCTCGGCTACAACACGGTGTCGCTCACCGTGAACACCCACACCGTCGGCGGTGTGACCGAGAAGGACTTCGCGCTCGCCCGCCGGATCGAGGCCCTGGCCCCGGTCCACGGCGCGCAGTGACGGCCGTGCTCGACTACGACAAGGAAGCGGAGCGCTACGACGCCTCGCGCGGCGGTGAGGCCCGGGCCGCCGCGGCGGCCGAAGCGGTGCTGGGCCTCCTCCCCGAGGGCACCCGGCGGCTGCTCGACGTGGCCTGCGGCACCGGCATCGTCACCCGGCGGCTCGCGGCCGCGGAGGGCCTCGCGGTGACCGGGGTCGACCTGACCCTCGCCATGGCCCGGCGGGCCGCGGCCCGGCTGCCCGGCTCGATACTCCTCGCCGACGCCCGCCGGCTGCCGTTCCGGGACGGCGCCTTCGACGCCGTCAGCAGTGTGTGGCTGTTACACCTGGCGGCGACCCCCGGGGACGTCCGCATCCTGGTCGGCGAGTGCGCCCGCGTCCTGCGGCCCGGCGGGGTGTACGTCACCACCGTCGACAAGGCCGCCGCGCACAACGTGGGCAGCGACATCGACGCCGTCCTCGCCGCCCGCCCCCACCGCCCGGCCATGGACGCGGCCGACCGGGTGCGCTCCCACGCCCACGACCACGGCCTGATCCCCGCCGGGCGGTCCCCCTTCACCGGCCACGGCCAGGGCCGCAGCCCCCGCCGCACGGTGGCCGACCTGCGCCGCGGCTGGTTCGCCACCCTCCCACCCGGCGCCCCCCTCTCCGAGACCTTCGCCGCCCGCCTCTCCGCTCTCCCCGACCAGGACCGCCCCCGCCCGGACCCGGTCTTCACGCTCATGGCGTTCCGCAAACCGGAGTGACACTACCTAGGGGCAGCTCTCGCCGAACTTGACGGCCGTGAGGGTGACGGGACGGCCCTCGACGGCCGTCCCGGCGCGCGGTGACTGGGTGCAGACCTGCCAGTTGGACTCCACCAGGACCCAACGCCCGTCGCCGCTCGCGTCGTCGACCGTGATCGACGTGCCGGAGTCCAGCGCCGAGCGGGCCGCCTTCACCGACTTGCCCCGGAAGTCCGGCATTTTGCCCTCGGCCGCCGACGGTGCCTTCTCCTCCTTCGCGGGGCAGGTCTCGTCGAGCTTGACGGCTCCGAAGTCCAGTCGCGTGTCCGTCGCCGCCGAGATGCCGGCCTTCACGTTCTGGTTGCAGACCTTCCAGTTGCGGTCGAACGCCTGCATCCGGTCGCGGCCGAGCGCGTCGTGCGAGTCGAGCCCGAAGAAGCCCAGCTCCTGGGCCTTGTCCTGCGCGGACTGCAGGCCCATCCCGACGAAGTCCGGGACGGTGGCCTTCTCCGCCGCGGTCGGCTTGTCGTCCCTCACCGGCTCGGACGTGGCCGGTGCCGCCGTGGTCGGCGGGGCGGTCGTGGGCGTGGCGCCGGACGACGTGCCGGCGTCCGGTCCGCATGCGGTCACCGCTCCCAGAGCGGCGCAGAGCAGGGCAGCGGTGATGACATGGGTACGCATGTTTTCCCCCGGTTGATCCTGGTTCAGGCAGATCACCGTAGCGCCTCAGGGGCGGATGCCAGAACCGGGGGGCCGGTTGCCTCGGAGCTGGAAAAAATTTCGATGGCCAGTGCAACCATACCGGTTCTTCACGTGTCGTTTACATGCGTATCACCGAATCCTGGGGAGAACATGTTCCAGCACACGCGCATCCGCCTCGCCGCCACCGCGGCCGCCGTCGTCGTCGCCGCGGTCGGCCTGACGGCCTGTGGCGCCGGAGCCGACGACGAGATCGTCGACAAGCCGAAGACCAAGGCGTCCGCCGCCGGCAAGGGCCAAGAGAAGAACGAGGAGAAGGGCGGGAAGGAGGACGCCAAGGACGAGGGCAAGGGCTCCGGCGTCGCCAAGGTCGGCGACACGCTCGCCCTCAAGGGCATGGACAGCGGCAGCGGACTCGACGTGACCGTGAAGAAGGTCGTCGACGACGCCAAGTCCAGCGACGAGTTCTTCACCCCCGAGTCCGGCAAGCGCTGGGTCGGCGTGCAGTTCGAGCTCGTGAACACCGGCTCCAAGGCCTACTCCGACAGCCCGTCCAACGGGGCGCAGATCGTCGACGACCAGGGCCAGCAGTTCCCGTCCGTCATCGCCGAGATCACCGCGGGTCCTTCGATGTCCTCCGACGTCCGGCTGAAGCCGGGAGCCAAGGCCCTCGGCTGGATCGTGTTCGAGGTGCCGAAGGCGTCCAAGACGGCCACCGTCACCTTCGCCATGGACTCCGGCTTCGCCCAGCAGGTCGGGGAGTGGAAGCTCTAGGAGCGACAGGGGCGCGCACTGCCGTGCGCGCCCCCGGTGCGTCCGCGCGTGCTCCCGGGGGTGGACGAGGGACGCTGAGGGCATGGCGCATCATCACGAGCACACCGAGATCGACTGGGGCGAGATGGGGCCGCGGCTGGAGGCCCAGGCCGAGTTGTTCACGCCCCTGTACGAGCACGCGCTGGCGTGGCTCGCCAAGCGGCAGACCGAGCCGGGGCTGGTCGTCGACGCGGGCAGCGGGCCGGGGGTCGTGTCCTGTCTGCTGGCCGACACCTTCCCGGGGGCCCGCATCGTCGCGGTCGACGCCTCGCGGCCCCTGCTGGACCGGGCCCGGGAACGGGCCGGGCGGCTCGGGGCCGCCGATCGCTTCGACACGCTGACCGGTGAACTGCCCGGAGTCCTGGGTGACTTGGACTATCCGGCCGATCTGCTGTGGGCGGGGCGCAGCCTGCACCATCTCGGCGATCAGCGGGCCGCGCTGGCCGCCTTCGCCGAGCGGCTCTCCTTCGGCGGCACCCTGGCCCTGCAGGAGGGCGGTCTGCCCACCCGGTTCCTGCCGCGCGACATCGGATTCGGGCGCCCCGGGCTCCAGGTACGCCTCGACGTGGTGGAGGCGGAGTGGTTCGCGCGGATGCGGGCCGAGCTGCCCGGTTCCGTCGCCGAGACGGAGGACTGGACCGCGCTGCTGGCCGCCGCCGGACTGCGCCCCAGCGGCACCCGCACCTTCCTGCTGGACCTGCCCGCCCCGACCACGGACCGCGCCCGCGCGTACGCCGTCGCCACCCTCACCCGCACCCGCGAGGTCCTGGGCGACCGGCTGGACGCCGACGACCGCGCCACCCTCGACCGGCTCCTCGACCCCGGCGACGAGGCGAGCGTCCACCACCGCCCCGACGTGTTCGTACTGGCGGCGCAGACCGTGTTCACGGCTGTCCGCGCGCGATGAAGTCCCATCCACGAGAGGCGACTTGACTTCGAGAGCGCTTCAAGTGATGGACTCCCCCTCGTCCACGCACCGACTCCCAGGGGGACCACCATGACCGACTCTCCGGCCGCACTGATCACAGGCGGCGGCAGCGGCATCGGCGCCGCCGTCGCACGCCGGCTGCTGGACGCCGGCCACCGGGTCGCCGTCACCGGACGCGGCGAGGAGCGCCTGCGGCGGTTCGCCGACGAGGTGGGGCGGCCCGGGCAACTGCTGACCCTCGTGGGCGACTCCGCCCGCTACGAGGACGTCCAGGCCGCGGTGGACGCCACGCTCAAGGCGTTCGGCCGGCTGGACACGGTCGTCGCCAACGCCGGTTTCGCCACGCACGACTCGGTCGCCCAGGGAGACCCGGCCGGCTGGCCCGAGATGGTGCTGACCAACGTCCTCGGCCCGGCCCTGCTGATCCGCGCCTCGATCGACGCCCTCAAGGAGAGCCGCGGCCGGATCGTGCTGGTCGGCAGTGTCGCCGGGTTCGTGCCGACGGCCGGCAATCTCTACGGCGCGACGAAGTGGGCGGTGACCGGGCTCGCCGAGAACACCCGGCGCGAGGTCACCGAATGGGGGGTCGGCGTCACGCTCGTCGCGCCGGGGCGCGTCGAGACGCCGTTCTGGGACGGCCTCGGCAGCCTGCCGCCGGGGAACCTGCTGACCGCCGACCAGATCGCGGACTCGGTGGTGTGGGCCGTCCGGCAGCCCGAGGGCGTGGACGTCAACACCGTCGTCGTACGGCCGCTGGGGCAGCCCAACTGACCCGGCGGGCGACGCGGAACGGCCCGGCGGCCGCTCGCGACGGGCGAGCGGCCCCCGGGCCGTCCACGGTGAAGCCTCAGGCGGTGAACGCCTCAGCCGGCGTTGAACTCGGCCGGGTCGGGGCCGAGCCGCCGGTCCTCGTTGAGCGCGCTGATCGCGGCCAGGTCCTCGTCGTCGAGGCTGAAGTCGAACACCTCGATGTTCTCCTTGATCCGCGACGGCGTCACGGACTTCGGGATCACCACGTTGCCGAGCTGCAGATGCCAGCGCAGCACGACCTGGGCCGGGGTCCGGCCGTGCTTCTGCGCGATCGCGACGATCGCCGGGACCTCCAGCAGCCCCTTGCCCGAGCCGAGCGGCGACCACGCCTCCGTGGCGATGCCCTGCTCGGCGTGGAACTCGCGCGCGGCGTGCTGCTGCAGGTGCGGGTGCAGTTCGATCTGGTTGACCGCCGGGACGACCGAGGTCTCCTCGATCAGCCGCTCCAGGTGCTCCGGGAGGAAGTTGGACACGCCGATGGCGCGGACCCGCTGGTCGGCGAGCAGCTTCTCGAACGCCTTGTAGGTGTCCACGTACGTCCCGCGCGCCGGCGTGGGCCAGTGGATGAGGTAGAGGTCGACGTACTCCAGGCCCAGCTTCTGCAGCGACGCGTCGAAGGCGCGGAGCGTGGCGTCGTAGCCGTGGTCGCTGTTCCATACCTTGGTGGTGACGAAGACGTCCTCACGGGGGACGCCTGAGGCGGCGACGGCCTTGCCGGTGCCCGTTTCGTTGCCGTAGATCGCCGCTGTGTCGATGCTGCGGTACCCGGCCTCCAGCGCGGCCGCGACCGCCCGCTCGGCCTCGTCGTCCGGCACCTGCCAGACGCCGAAGCCCAGCTGGGGCATCTCGACGCCGTTGTTGAGGATGATCGGGGGGACCTTGCTGCTCACGAGCTCTTGATCCTTACGGTTGCCGACAGGTTGGACTCCCATCGTCAACGATCACGGGCCGTCACGCATTCCTGACCGGAGAAAAACCCGGCGCTCACGCCTGGTACAGCGCCTCCACCTCGTTGACGTAGGCGCTCTCGATCGCCTTGCGCTTCAGCTTCAGCGACGGGGTGAGCAGCCCGTGCTCCTCCGTGAACGGCTGGGCCAGTATCCGGAAGGTGCGGATCGACTCGGCCTGTGAGACCAGCGTGTTCGCGGCGACGACCGCGCGCCGCACCTCGGTCTCCAGATCCGGGTCGCGGACCAGCTCCGCCGGTGCCATCGGGCGCTTGCCGCGCATCGTCAGCCAGTGCTCGACGGCCTCCTGGTCGAGGGTGACCAGGGCGGCGACGTACGGGCGGTCGTTGCCGACGACGATGCACTGCGCGACCAGCGGATGGTCGCGCACCCGTTCCTCCAGGACGCCCGGCGAGACGCTCTTGCCGCCGGAGGTCACCAGGATCTCCTTCTTGCGGCCGGTGATGGTGAGGTAGCCGTCCTCGTCGAGGGTGCCCAGGTCACCGGTGGCGAGCCAGCCGTCGTGGAGCGTCTGGTCGGTGGCCTTCTGGTTGTTCAGGTAGCCGAGGAAAACGTTGCCGCCGTTCAGCCAGATCTCGCCGTCGTCGGCGATGTGGACGGTGACGCCCGGAATGGGCTGGCCCACCGTGCCGTACCGGGTGCGTCCGGGCGGGTTGGCCGTGGCGGCCGCCGTGGACTCGGTGAGGCCGTAGCCCTCGTAGATCTGGACGCCCGCGCCCGCGAAGAACAGCCCGAGCCGCCGGTCCATGGCCGAGCCGCCCGACATGGCGTGCCGGATGCGTCCGCCCATCGCCGCGCGCATCTTGGAGTACACGAGCTTGTCGAACAGCTGGTGCTGCACGCGCAGGCCCGCCGACGGACCCGGCCCGATGCCCCACGCCTTCGCCTCGACGGCGTCCGCGTACTTCACGGCCACGTCGACGGCCTTCTCGAAGGCGCCGGCCTTGCCCTCCTTCTCGGCCTTGCGCCGGGCGGCGTTGAAGACCTTCTCGAAGATGTACGGCACGGCGAGGAAGAACGTGGGCCGGAACGCGGCGAGGTCGGGCAGCAGCGCCGCCGCGTGCATCTGCGGCTGGTGCCCGAACCGCACCCTGCCGCGGATCGCGGCGACCTCCACCATCCGCCCGAAGACGTGCGCGAGCGGCAGGAACAGCAGGGTCGCCGCCTCGTCGCCCTTCTTCGAGTGGAACACCGGCTCCCAGCGCTCGATGACCGTGTCGGCCTCGTACATCAGGTTCCCGTGCGAGATGACACAGCCCTTGGGGCGGCCCGTCGTGCCGGACGTGTAGATGACCGTCGCGATGGACTCGGGGGTGACCGCCTGCCGGTGCCGGTGCACGACCTCGTCGTCGAGGTGGGCGCCCGCGTCGTACAGCTCCTGCACGGCGCCCGCGTCGAGCTGCCACATCTCGTGCAGCCGGGGGAGGCGGTCGATGACGGTGGCGATCGTCATCGCGTGGTCCTCGTGCTCCACGATCGCCGCCGAGCACTCGGCGTCGTAGAGCATCCAGAAGCACTGCTCGGCCGAGGAGGTCGGGTAGATCGGGACGACCTGGGCGCCGATGGTCCACAGCGCGAAGTCGAACAGGGTCCACTCGTACCGGGTGCGGGACATGATCGCGACCCGGTCGCCGAACCGGATGCCGCGGGCGAGCAGCCCCTTGGCGAGGGCCAGCACCTCGTCACGGAAGTCGGCGGCGGTGACGTCCTGCCACCGACCGTCCTCGTCCTTGCGGCCGAGGACCACGTACAGGGGATCCTCCTGGGCATGCTCGAAGACGACGTCGGCCAGGCCGCCCACCGGCGGTGCCAACGCCAACGGAGGGTTGGTGAACTCGCGCAAACCCCGCTCCAAGCTCCGAATGCATCGGCTGACGCTCAGCACAGGGCGTGAAAGCTACCCCACCCGTCATGCGGGCGGGAGGGGGCCGAAAATCGACGGGCGCTCAGGTTTGCAGAGGTCAGCGACGGAAAATGCGCTCACATCGGACAGTGACGGACACAAAACTGACGGTTGAGTAAGTTCCGGGCCCGTAATCTCCACCAAATCCGACCGACTCGCTTACCGGGCGAAGACCCAGTCGATCTTCAGTCGGTGCCCGGCCGGACCGTCCTCTCTCCCCTCAGCGCACACGGCCCCGAACCTGTCACCCCCACGCGGCGCTCACCGCCGGTGCAGCCGGTCCCCGCCCGCCAGGATCGCGCCCGCCAGGGCGTCCGCCGCCGACTGGGCCGCCGTCCGCCGCGGCCCGTGCATCAGGACGAAGTCGACCCCGCCCAGCTCGGGCAGACCCGCCCGTTCGGGCACCCGCACCAGACCCGGCGGGATCAGGCCCCGGGAGTGCGCCATCACCCCGAGCCCGGCCCGGGCCGCCGCGATCAGGCCGTTGAGGCTGCCGCTCGTGCAGACGATCCGCCACTGCCGGCCCTGCCGCTCCAGAGCCTCCAGCGCCATCGCCCGGCTGATCCCGGGCGGCGGGTACACGATCAGCGGCACCGGCCGGTCCGGCTCCAGCCGCAGCCGCTCCGCGCCGATCCACACCAGCCGGTCGTGCCGGACGGGCTCGCCGCGCGGGCCCTCCGGGCGGCGCTTGGCCAGCACCAGGTCCAGCTTCCCCGCGGCCAGCTGCTCGTGCAGCGTCCCGGAGAGCTCGACCGTCAGCTCCAGATCGACCTCGGGGTGCTCGTAGCGGAAGCCCTCCAGGATCTCCGGCAGCCGGGTCAGGACGAAGTCCTCGGACGCCCCGAAGCGCAGCCGCCCGCGCAGCCGGGTCCCGGTGAAGAACGCCGTCGCCTGCTCGTGGACCGCGAGGATGCGCCGCGCGAACCCGAGCATCGCCTCGCCGTCCTCGGTCAGCTCCACCGAGTGCGTGTCCCGGACGAACAGCGGCCGTCCCGTCGCGGCCTCCAGCCGGCGTACGTGCTGGCTGACGGTCGACTGGCGCACCCCGAGCCGGCGGGCCGCCCGCGTGAAACTCAGCGTCTGCGCCACCGCCAGGAAGGTGCGCAGCTGGGAGGGGTCGTACACGGCAGCCAGCCTAGCCGGTCATCGCGGATCGTGATGACAGTCAGAGTGGTATACCGGATTCCCGATCGCAGCGCCCCGGAGGACGATGGAGAGGGCACGTCCGTGCCGGGAACACGACGTACACGACGTACGGCGAAGCGACGAGCGAAGTAGTGGAGCACAGTGAAACGCCTGCACTGGCCGCGGTGGATGCCGATCGACCCGTACATCCTGCTGCTGCTCGGGACGGTCGGCATCGCCGCCCTGCTCCCGGCGCGCGGGACGGCCGCGGACGTGGCCTCGGGCGCCTCCACGGCCGCCATCGCCTTCCTGTTCTTCCTCTACGGCGCCCGGCTGTCCACCCGTGAGGCCCTCGACGGCCTCAAGCACTGGCGGCTCCACGTCACCGTCCTCGCCTGCACCTTCGTGGTCTTCCCGGTGCTGGGTCTCGCGGCCCGCGGACTCGTCCCGGTGATCCTCACCGACCCGCTCTACCAGGGACTGCTCTTCCTCACCCTGGTCCCGTCCACCATCCAGTCGTCCATCGCCTTCACCTCCATGGCCCGCGGCAACGTCCCGGCGGCGATCTGCGCGGGCTCCTTCTCCTCCCTGGTGGGCATCGTCGTCACCCCGCTGCTCGCGGCGGCCGTGCTCGGCGGCAGCGGCGGCGGCTTCTCCGCCGACTCGGTGGTCAAGATCGTGCTCCAGCTGCTCGTGCCGTTCGTCGCCGGACAGCTGCTGCGCCGCTGGATCGGCGGTTTCGTCGCCCGGCACCGCAAGGTCCTCGGGCTCGTCGACCGCGGCTCGATCCTGCTCGTCGTCTACACCGCGTTCAGCGAGGGCATGGTCCAGGGCATCTGGCACCAGGTCAGCCCCGGCCGGCTGGCCGGGCTGCTCGCCGTCGAGGCCGTGCTGCTGGCCGTGATGCTCGCGCTGACCTGGTACGGCGCCAAGGCGCTGGGGTTCGGCCGCGCGGACCGGATCGCCATCCAGTTCGCCGGCTCCAAGAAGTCCCTGGCCTCCGGACTGCCCATGGCCAGCGTCCTGTTCGGCGCGCACGCCTCCCTGGCCGTGCTGCCGCTGATGCTCTTCCACCAGATGCAGCTCATGGTGTGCGCGGTCATCGCCAAGCGCCGCTCCCACGACCCGGAGGCCGAGGACGAGTCCGGCGACGCCGGCCCGGTCAGCGGGCGGGGGTCAGCCGCAGCTTCACGAACCGCGGTCGGTACCGGGCCACGCCACGGCTGAGCTGGGCCGCCGCGTCGGCCGGCTCCAGCCGGTTGACGCGGCGGCGCGGCTCGGGAGGGACCTGCGAGTAGTGGCCGGGGCCTCCCCGGTCCATGGGGCGGTGGGACGAACAGTGGGGCCCCGGGGACGGCGCAGGGGGCGCTCCCCGCCGGCCGGGGCCCCGCCGCCGTGTCGCGGGGGCCGGTCAGCCTCGGGCGGCCGCGGTCCGCAGGGCGAGCCGGTGGTCCCCCGCGTACACGTTCATCGAGCTGCCCCGCAGGAAGCCCACCAGGGTCAGCCCGGTCTCGGCGGCCAGATCGACCGCGAGGGACGACGGCGCCGATACCGCCGCGAGGACGGGGATGCCCGCCATCACGGCCTTCTGCGCCAGCTCGAAGCTGGCCCGCCCGGACACCAGCAGGATCGCCCGGGACAG
Organism: Streptomyces sp. NPDC059852; assembly: GCF_042731455.1. Classification (NCBI taxonomy): domain Bacteria; kingdom Bacillati; phylum Actinomycetota; class Actinomycetes; order Kitasatosporales; family Streptomycetaceae; genus Streptomyces; species Streptomyces sp. NPDC059852. The sequence continues at coordinate 210,605 of NZ_JBHWJK010000011.1, forward strand.
CGGCAGGTCCCCGTTCTGCAGGGCCCGGCCGACGAGCTTGTCGACCGCGTTGTGGCGGCCCACGTCCTCGCGGACGTCGAGCAGTTCGCCCTCCTCGGAGAACAGGGCCGCCGCGTGCAGACCCCCGGTCCGGTCGAAGACCCGCTGGGCCGCGCGGAGCCGGTCGGGGAGGCCCGCGAGCAGCTCGGGGTCGACGCGGACCGGGGGAGTGTCGGCGATGGGCCAGCGGGCCGTCGTACGGACCGCGTCCAGGCTCGCCTTGCCGCACAGCCCGCAGGACGAGGTGGTGTAGACGTTCCGTTCGAGGGTGATGTCGGGGACGGTCACGTCCGGCGCGGTCTGCACGTCCACCACGTTGTACGTGTTGGACCCGTCGGCGGTCGCGCCCGCGCAGTAGACGATGTTCCGCAGGTCCGCCTGCCCGGCGAGGACGCCCTCGCTCACCAGGAACCCGGCGGCGAGCGCGAAGTCGTCGCCCGGGGTGCGCATGGTGATGGCGAGCGGCTTGCCGTTCAGCCGGATCTCCAGCGGCTCCTCCGCGACGAGGGTGTCCGGCCGGGTGGAGACCGCCCCGTCCCTGATCCGGATCACCTTGCGTCGTTCCGTGACTCGTCCCATGTCTCGATCAGTCCCGTCAGTCCCGGTTCTGGACGTGCTGGTAGCCGAAGCGGCCCTTGATGCACAGGTTGCCGTGGGTCACCGGGTTGTCGTGCGGCGAGGTGACCTTCACGATCTCATTGTCCTGCACATGGAGCGTGAGGTTGCAGCCCACACCGCAGTACGCGCACACGGTGGTCGTCTCGGTCTGAGCCGACTCGTCCCAGGTACCCGCCGCACGCATGTCGAACTCCGACTTGAACGACAGGGCACCCGTCGGGCACACCTCGACGCAGTTGCCGCAGTACACGCACGCCGAGTCGGTGAGCGGGGCGTCGTGCTCGACGGCGATCCGCGCGTCGAAGCCGCGTCCGGCGACGGAGATCGCGAAGGTGTTCTGCCACTGGTCGCCGCAGGCGTCCACGCACTTGTAGCAGAGGATGCATTTGTCGTAGTCGCGCACGTAGAGCTCGTTGTCGACCCTCGGCTCCTCGTTCAGCCGGGCGGCGTCCGGGCCGAACCGGTCCGGTTTCGCCTCGTACTCCTTCAGCCATCCGGCGACGCGCGGTGTGGTCGACAGGTCCACGGACGAGGCGAGCAGCTCCAGGACCACCTTGCGGCTGTGCCGGGCGCGCTCGGTGCCGGTGCGCACCTCCATGCCCGCCTCGGCCTTGCGGGAGCAGGCGGGCACCAGCGTCCTCGCCCCCTCGACCTCCACCACGCACACCCGGCAGGCGTTCTTGGGCCGCAGCGTGTCGCCCTCGCACAGGGTCGGGATGTCCTTGCCGGCGGCCCGGCAGGCGTCGAGGATCGTCGAGCCCTCCGGAACCCGGGCCTCCTGCCCGTCGAGGGTGAACTCCACCAGCCGGCGTGGCACTCCCAGCGGTATCGCGGTCATGCGTAGGCCCCCAGTCGGTCGATCGCGGATTCCACGGCGTTCCACGCGGTCTGCCCCAGACCGCAGATGGAGGCGTCCCGCATGGCGCGGCCGACCTCCCGGAGCAGGGCGATGTCGTCGGCGGCCGCCGCGCCCGTGCGCTCGGCGATCCGGTGCAGCGCCTCCTCCTGCCGGACCGTCCCGACCCGGCAGGGCACGCACTGCCCGCACGACTCGTCACGGAAGAACTCGGCGATGCGCAGCAGCAGCCGGGGCAGCGGCACGGTGCCGTCGAAGGCCAGGACCACCCCCGAGCCGAGCGTGGTGCCGGCCTCGCGCGTGCCCTCGAAGGTGAGCGGGATGTCCATCTCGTCGGCCCGGACGAAACCGCCCGCCGCACCGCCGAGCAGCACCGCCCGCAGCCCGTCCCGGACGCCCGCCAGCTGAAGCAGCTCGCCGAGGGTCGCGCCGAAGGGGAGCTCGTAGACGCCGGGACGCTCCACGCTGCCGGACACGCAGTACAGCTTGGGCCCGGTGGACCGCGCCGTGCCGACGGCCGCGTACGCCGGCGCCCCCATCGTCAGGATCGGCAGGACGTTGACCAGCGTCTCCACGTTGTTCTCCACCGTCGGCTTGCCGAACAGCCCCTTCTCCACGGGGAACGGCGGCTTGGAGCGCGGCTCGCCCCGGTAGCCCTCGATGGAGTTGAACAGCGCGGTCTCCTCGCCGCAGATGTAGGCGCCCGCGCCCCGCCGGATCTCGATGTCGAAGGCGTACCCCTGGCCGAGGACGTCCTCACCGAGGAAGCCGCGTGCCCGGGCCTGCGCGATCGCGTGCTCCAGGCGGCGCAGGGCGCGCGGGTACTCGCCCCGCAGATACAGATAGCCGCGGTGGGCGCCGGTCGCGTACCCGGCGATCGTCATGGCCTCGACCAGCGCGTACGGGTCGCCCTCCATGAGCACCCGGTCCTTGAAGGTGCCGGGCTCCGACTCGTCGGCGTTGCACACCAGGTAGTGCGGATGGTCGGGCTGGGACGCCGTGGCCTGCCATTTGCGGCCGGTGGGGAAGGCGGCCCCGCCGCGCCCGACCAGGCCGGAGTCGGTGACCTCGCGGATCACCCCGGCGGGGCCGAGCTCGAAGGCCCGGCGCAGCGCGGTGTACCCGCCGTGGACCCGGTAGTCGTCCAGCGAGGACGGATCGACGACGCCGACGCGCCGCAGCAGCGTCAGCGAGGGGTCCCCGGCCTGCGGGACCGCCATGGCAGCGGGCGGCTCACCGGGCGCGGAGTCCGGCGCGCTCGCGGCGAGCACGGCCTTCTCCACGGTCGCCGGCGCCGACACCGCCGTACGCACCGGATCGCCGGCCCTCACCGCGAGGGCGGCGGGGGCCCGTTCGCACAGGCCGAGGCAGGGGCTGCGCTGCACGCTCACGCCGCTGCCCGGGCCCAGGCGCCCCTCGATCCCGGCGCACAGCCCGCCCGCGCCGGCCGCCGCGCACGCCAGGTCCGTGCACACGTGCAGCACGGTCGCGGGGCGCGGCCTGACGGAGAACAGGGCGTAGAAGGTGGCGACGCCGTACGCCTCCGCGGGCGGCACCGTCAGCCGCCGGCACAGATAGTCGAGGGCGCCCTCGCTGATCCAGCCGATCCGGTCGTTGATCGCGTGCAGCCCCGGCAGCAGCAGGTCGCGGCGGTCCCGTGCGGCGCGGCCGCCGCGGGCCCACCTCAGGTCGGCGTCGGAACGGTCCGCACCCTCCCAGGACGACTCGGGCGGCCCGAGCAGGGCGTCGACGGCCGCCCGTTCGTCGTCCGTCGGTTTGCTGTCGCCGAAGTGCAGGTCCACTGCGTCACCTCACGATGGTCGCGACGGGGAGCTTGTCGATCCGGATCGCCGACGCCTTGAACTCCGCCGTCCCCGCGATCGGGCAGTTCGCCTCGATCGTCAGCTGGTTGGTGTCCACCTCGTCGGGGAAGTGCATGGTCATGAAGGCCAGGCCGGGCCGCAGCGCGGTGTCCACCCACACCGGCGCGACGACGCTGCCGCGCCGCGAGGTCACCTGGACCTTCTCACCGACGACGACCCCGTACCGCTCGGCGTCCTCGGGGCTGATCTCCACGAACTCGCCGCGCCGCAGCGGGGAGGCGAAACTGCCGCTCTGCACCCCGGTGTTGTAGGAGTCGAGCCGGCGCCCGGTGGTGAGCCGGATCGGGTACCGCTCGTCGGTCAGGTCGACCGGCGGATCGTGCTGGACGATCCCGAACGGCGCCGGCGCCCCACGCCTCGCCGGGTCGTCGTCCCACAACCGGGCGTGCAGATAGGGAGGTTCGAGCCCGTCGGTGCTGGGGCAGGGCCACTGGATGCCCTGGTGCTCCTCCAGCCGCCGGTACGTCATCCCGTGGTGGTCCGGCGACACGGACCGCAGCTCGTTCCACACGGCCTCGGCGTCGGCGTACTTCCAGTCGTGGCCGAGCCGGCCCGCGAGGTCGCAGATGATGTCGATGTCCTCGCGTGCCTCCCCGGGCGGGGTGACGGCCCGGCGCACCCGCTGGACGCGGCGCTCGCTGTTGGTGGTGGTGCCCTCGGTCTCGGCCCACCCGGCGGTGGCGGGGAGGACGACGTCCGCCAGCTCGGCCGTCCTCGTCAGGAAGATGTCCTGCACGACGAGGAAGTCCAGCTGCTGGAGCCGCCGTACGGCCTGCTCGCTGTCGGCCTCGGACTGGGCCGGGTTCTCGCCGACGCAGTAGACGGCCCGCAGGTCGCCGTCCTCCATCGCCTCGAACATCTCGGTGAGGTTCAGGCCGTAGTGGGGCTGGATCACGGTGTCCCAGGCGGACTCGAACTTCGCGCGGGTGCCCGGGTCGAGGATGTCCTGGAAGCCGGGCAGCCGGTTGGGGATGGCGCCCATGTCGCCGCCGCCCTGCACGTTGTTCTGCCCGCGCAGCGGCTGGAGCCCGCTGCCGTAGCGGCCGACGTGGCCCGTCAGCAGGGACAGGTTGATCAGGGCGCGGACGTTGTCGGTGCCGTTGTGGTGCTCGGTGATGCCGAGGGTCCAGCAGAGCTGGGCGCGTTCGGCGCGGGCGTAGGCGTGCGCGACCTGCCGGATGGCGGCGGCCGGAACGCCCGTCACCTTCTCGGCGAGGGAGAGCGTCCACGGTTCGACGAGCGCCTTGTACTCCTCGAAACCGGTCGTCGCCCGGGCGATGAACGCCTCGTTGGCCAGGCCCGCGTGGATGATCTCGCGGCCGATCGCGTGGGCCATGGGGATGTCGGTGCCGACGTTCAGGCCGAGCCAGCTCTCCGCCCACTCGGCGGTGGAGGTGCGGCGCGGGTCGAGCGCGTACATCCGGGCGCCGTTGCGGATGCCCTTCAGTACGTGCTGGAAGAAGATCGGGTGCGCGAAGCGGGCGTTGGAGCCCCACATCACGATGACGTCGGTGTGCTCGATCTCCTCGTAGGAGGACGTGCCGCCGCCCGACCCGAAGGCCGCCGACAGGCCCGCGACGCTGGGCGCGTGGCAGGTGCGGTTGCAGGAGTCGACGTTGTTGGTGCCCATCACGACACGGGCGAACTTCTGTGCCACGTAGTTCATCTCGTTCGTGGCGCGGGCGCAGGAGAACATGCCGAACGCGCCGCGGTTGCGCTCGATGCCCCGGGCCGTCCGGTCGAGGGCCTCGTCCCAGGTCGCCCGCCGGAACGGCTCGTCCCGGGAGTCACGCACCAGGGGGTGGGTCAGCCGGGTGTAGTTCCTGCGTCCCCGGTCCTTCTTACGGCGTTCGCTCATGCGGCGCTCCTCAGCGCGAGCAGGTCCGAGATGGCGTGCACGGTGCGCAGGGTGGGCACCTGCACGCCGGTGATCTCCGCCAGTTCGACGACCGCCGCGAGGAGGACGTCGAGTTCGAGCGGTTTGCCGCGCTCCAGGTCCTGGAGCGTGGAGGTGCGGTGGTCGCCGACCTTCTCGGCGCCCGCGAGCCGCCGTTCGATGGAGACGCCGACCTCGCAGCCCAGGGCCGTGGCGACGGCCAGCGTCTCGGTCATCATGATCTCGATGACCTTGCGGGTGCCGCCGTGCAGGCACATCTGCCGCATGGTGGCGCGGGCGAGCGCGCTGATCGGGTTGAAGGAGATGTTGCCGAGCAGCTTGAGCCAGATGTCGTTGCGCAGGTCGGTTTCGACCGGGCACTTCAGGCCGCCGGCGACCATGGCCTCGCTGAAGGCGAGACAGCGCCGGGACAGACCGCGGTCGGGCTCGCCGACGGAGAACCGGGTGCCCTCCAAGTGCCGTACGACGCCCGGCCCTTCGAGTTCGGTGGCGGCGTACACGACGCAGCCGACGGCCCGTTCGGGCGCGAGCACCGCACTGACCGCGCCGCCCGGGTCCACGCTCTCGAGGCGGTGCCCGTCGTAGGGGCCGCCGTGCCGGTGGAAGTACCACCAGGGGATGCCGTTCTGGGCGGCCACGACCGCCGTGCGCTCGTGCAGCAGCGGCGCGATCAGCGGCCCGCACGCCGCGTACGCGTTGGCCTTCAGGCCCAGGAAGACGTAGTCGACCGGGCCGACGTCGGCCGGATCGTCGGTGGCGTGGGCGCGGGCGGTGAAGTCGCCGCGCGGGCTGAGCACCCGCACCCCGTGCTGCCTCATGGCCGCGAGGTGCGGTCCACGGGCGATCAGGTGCACGTCGGCACCCGCGCGATGCAGCGCGGCTCCGACGTAGGCGCCGATGGCACCGGCGCCGAGGACTGCAACTTTCACTTCGGAACGCTCCGTTCGGTCGAGGGAGTACCGCGGAGGTGGCTGTGCCGAAGGCTCGGCAACTCGTAGACTGAATATTGTCTACAGTATGGATAAGGGGTCAGCAAGAGTGCGCGCACGCCCTTCGTCATCGACGGCGCGCGACCGACCGACCGTTCGTCGCGTCCCGGATACCGTTCACCGCATACGGTCGACCCGTTGACTTCTCAACCACCCAGGTGGTGCCTACCGTGCGGGATCATGAGTCCCCCCATGGCACCCGCGGGATGGAGCCGCTGGCTGGTTCCGCCCGCCGCACTCTCGGTCCATCTGTCCATCGGCCAGGCCTACGCCTGGAGCGTGTTCAAACCCCCACTGGAGTCGGCCCTCGGCCTCAGCGGCACGCAGAGCGCGCTGCCCTTCCAGCTCGGCATCGTCATGCTCGGCCTGTCCGCCGCGTTCGGCGGCACGCTGGTGGAGCGCAACGGGCCCCGCTGGGCGATGACGGTCGCCCTGGTCTGCTTCTCCTCCGGCTTCCTGGTCGCCGCTCTCGGCGCCGCCGTCGAGCAGTACTGGCTGATCGTCCTCGGCTACGGCTTCCTGGGCGGGATCGGCCTCGGCATCGGCTACATCTCGCCGGTGTCCACCCTGATCAAATGGTTCCCCGACCGGCCCGGCATGGCCACTGGCATCGCCATCATGGGCTTCGGCGGCGGCGCCCTCATCGCCTCCCCGTGGTCGGCGCAGATGCTGGAGTCCTTCGGCACCGACAGCTCCGGGATCGCCATGGCGTTCCTGGTGCACGGCCTGACGTACGCCGTGTTCATGCTGCTCGGCGTCCTGCTCGTGCGGGTGCCGCGTCCGGTGAAGGCGGCCGGTGACGGTCCCGCCGCCCTCGACGGGCCCCAGGTCTCCGCCCGCAGCGCCGTGCGCACCCCGCAGTTCTGGTGCCTGTGGATCGTGCTCTGCATGAACGTCACCGCCGGCATCGGCATCCTGGAGAAGGCCGCGCCGATGATCACGGACTTCTTCGCGGACTCCTCCACACCGGTGTCGGTGTCGGCCGCGGCCGGCTTCGTCGCCCTGCTGTCCGCCGCCAACATGGCGGGCCGCATCGGCTGGTCGTCCACCTCGGACCTGATCGGGCGGAAGAACATCTACCGCGTCTACCTCGGCGTCGGCGCCCTGATGTACGCCCTGATCGCGCTGGCCGGCGACTCCTCCAAGCCGCTGTTCGTCCTGTGCGCGCTGGTCATCCTCTCCTTCTACGGCGGCGGCTTCGCCACCGTCCCCGCCTATCTCAAGGACCTCTTCGGCACCTACCAGGTCGGCGCCATCCACGGGCGGCTGCTCACCGCCTGGTCCACGGCCGGTGTCCTCGGACCCCTCATCGTGAACTGGATCGCCGACCGGCAGGAGGAGGCGGGCAAGGACGGCTCGTCTCTCTACACCCTGTCCCTGTTCATCATGATCGGACTGCTCGCCGTCGGCTTCGTCGCCAACGAACTCGTCCGGCCCGTCCACCCCCGCCACCATGAACCGGCCACGCGGCCCAAGGAGAAGGAGGCCAGCGATGTCCGGTGACGCCAGCCCGCCCGCCCGGCGTGCCCTGATCGCCTTCGCCTGGGTGTGGGTGGGGGCACCGCTCGCGTACGGGCTCTACGAACTCGTCCGCAAGGCGACGCAGCTCTTCACCGGGTAGGTGCCCGGCGGACGACCGGACGTCCGGCGAACGTCCGGAGTCTGCAAGAAGCCGACAACACGGGCGTCCGTTTCCTGTGGCATCACCTGCCGTCGTACCGGTGAGTCACTGATCAGACTGGTGCATCCCGCTACCCGAGGTTCGAGGGGGATCACCACTGATGAACGGCTCGCGCATCGTCGCCGTCGGCCACTACCAGCCCGCCCGGGTCCTCACCAACGAGGACCTGGCGGGCATGGTCGACACCAGTGACGAGTGGATCACGTCCCGGGTCGGCATCCGCACGCGCCACATCGCCGGGCCCGACGAGCCGGTCGACGAACTCGCCGCGCACGCCGCAGCCAAGGCGCTCGCGTCGGCCGGCCTCGCGCCCGGCGACATCGACCTCGTCCTGGTCGCGACCTCCACCGCCGTCGACCGGTCGCCGAACATGGCCGCCCGGGTGGCGGCCCGGCTCGGCATCCCCTCACCGGCCGCGATGGACCTCAACGTGGTCTGCGCCGGCTTCACCCACGCGCTGGCCACGGCCGACCACGCGGTGCGGGCGGGCGCCTCGGCGCGCGCCCTGGTCATCGGCGCCGACAAGATGTCCGACGTCACCGACTGGACCGACCGGACGACCTGTGTGCTGGTCGGGGACGGGGCGGGCGCCGCCGTCGTGGAGGCGTCCGCCGAGCCGGGCGTCGGCCCGGTGCTGTGGGGATCGGTGCCCGAGATGGGACACGCGGTGCGCATCGAGGGCCAGCCCGCCCGGTTCGCGCAGGAGGGGCAGAGCGTCTACCGCTGGGCGACCACCCGGCTGCCGGCCATCGCCCGCGGCGCCTGCGAGCGCGCGGGGTACGCCCCCGAGGACCTCGCCGGTGTCGTCCTGCACCAGGCCAACCTGCGCATCATCGAACCCCTCGCCGAGAAGCTGGGCGCCGTCAACGCGGTCGTCGCGCGCGATGTCACCGAGTCCGGCAACACCTCGGCGGCGAGCATCCCGCTCGCGTTCTCGAAGCTGGTGGAGCAGGGGCGGATCACCACTGGCGACCCGGTGCTGCTCTTCGGCTTCGGCGGCAACCTGTCGTACGCGGGACAGGTCGTCCGCTGCCCGTGACGGTGGCGTCCGGGGCCCGAAGCGGCGGCCGGATGTGGCCGACTCCTCAGTTCTCCCGACCTACGTACGCCGTAGACTGTAGACGAAAGACAATCCATACGGGCTCGCGGTGACGGCCGGCCACGGGGGCGCAGTCGCCCGGTGTTCACCCAGGAGGGGAACCGATGTTGTCGACAGGACTGCCGCAGGGTGCGGTGCCCAAGCTCGAACGGCCCGGCCCGCTGCGCGACCGCGTCTACGAGGCGCTGCTCGAACTCATCACCACCCGCGCCCTCCAGCCCGGCCAGCACCTGGTCGAGAGCGAACTGGCGGGCCACCTCGGCGTGTCACGGCAGCCGGTGCGCGAGGCCCTGCAGCGGCTGAACACCGAGGGGTGGGTCGATCTGCGGCCCGCGCAGGGCGCGTTCGTGCACGAGCCGACGGAGGAGGAGGCCGACCAGCTCCTCACCGTCCGCACGCTCCTGGAGGCCGAGGCCGCCCGGCTGGCCGCCGCCCACGCGGACAGCGCCGGGATCGCCGCCCTGGAGGAGCTGTGCGCCCAGGGCGAGCAGGCCGTCGCCGCCGACGAGGTGGACACCGCCGTGGCGCTCAACGCCCGCTTCCACACCAAGATCATGGAGCTGGCCGGGAACGCCGTCCTCGCCGAACTCGCCGCCCAGGTCGACCGGCGGGTCCGCTGGTACTACACGCCGATCGCCCGCCGGCGCGGCCGTCAGTCGTGGGTCGAGCACCGCGGGCTGATCGCCGCCATCACCGACCGGGACGAGGCCCGCGCGACCCAGCTGATGCGCGAACACACCGAGCACACCCGGCGGTCGTACCACCAGCGGGCCCGGTAGCGGGCCAGGCGGTCGGCATCCGCGGCTGCGGCAAGCACACGCTCACGGACCCCCGTGACGGCCCCTGTGTCGTCACGGGGGTCCGTCTTTGTCCTGTGAGTGGAGAAAGTTGGCGGCAATCTCTGCGCAAGTTCTTCCCAGTCCCGGCGGCCACTGCTACGTTCCCCTCGAAAGCAAGGCCACCGCGGTGGCCGGATTCCGGCACTCAGGCCGAACGAGGCGGGGAGGGGCACGTGAGACGCATGACGGCGCGACCCGCTAACGCCCACCAGGCCAGGCTGCTCAAGCTGTTGCGTGACGGAGGGCCCAACTCCCGGGCCCAGCTCGGCGACCAGATCGACCTCTCCCGGTCCAAGCTGGCCGTCGAGGTGGACCGCCTGCTGGAGACGGACCTCGTCGTGGCCGACGGACTCGCCGCCTCGCGCGGCGGCCGGCGCTCCCACAACATCCGGCTCAACCCCGGTCTGCGTTTCCTCGGCGTCGACATCGGCGCGACCTCGGTCGACGTCGCCGTCACCAACGCCGAACTGGAGATCCTCGGACACCTCAACCAGCCCATGGACGTCCGCGAGGGCCCTGTCGCGGTCTTCGAGCAAGTCCTGTCCATGGCGGCCAAGTTGAAGGCGTCCGGGCTCGCCGAGGGGTTCGACGGCGCCGGCATCGGCGTCCCCGGCCCCGTCCGATTCCCCGAGGGCGTCCCCGTGGCGCCGCCGATCATGCCGGGCTGGGACGGCTTCCCCGTGCGGGAGGCGCTCAGCCAGGAACTCGGCTGCCCGGTCATGGTCGACAACGACGTGAACCTCATGGCGATGGGGGAGCAGCACGCGGGCGTCGCCCGTTCCGTGGGCGACTTCCTCTGCGTCAAGATCGGCACGGGCATCGGCTGCGGCATCGTCGCGGGCGGTGACGTCCACCGCGGTGTCACCGGCAGCGCGGGCGACATCGGGCACATCCAGGCCGTGCCCGACGGACGCCCCTGCGCCTGTGGCAACCGGGGCTGCCTGGAGGCGCACTTCAGCGGGGCGGCCCTCGCCCGGGACGCCGTCGAGGCGGCCGAGCAGGGGCTGTCGGAGGAACTCGCCTCCCGTCTGGCGGCGAACGGCACCCTCACCGCCGTCGACGTGGCCGCGGCCGCCGCCGCCGGCGACGCCACCGCGCTCGACCTGATCCGCGAGGGCGGCAACCGGGTCGGGCAGGTCATCGCCGGACTCGTCAGCTTCTTCAACCCCGGCCTGGTGGTGATCGGCGGCGGGGTGACCGGTCTCGGCCACACGCTGCTCGCCGCCATCCGCACCCAGGTCTACCGCCAGTCGCTCCCCCTGGCGACCGGCAATCTCCCCATCGTCCTGGGCGAGTTGGGCCCCACCGCCGGAGTCATCGGCGCCGCCCGCCTCATCAGCGACCATCTGTTCTCACCCGCGTAGGCACGCGCCGGCCCCCGGGCCGGCCCCGGCACCACCCGCCCGGTCACCCACCGGGCGGCGGCTCCACCCGCACGTCCCCGTACCGCCTCGCCGCACCACCCCCGCACCACCCCCGCACCGCCTCGCCACACAGAGCCGCACCACCCGCGCCACCTCGCCGTACCCGAGCCTCACCAGAGGCGCACCCGGGCCTCACCGGAAGCGCCAGAGCCGCACCACCCCGTCCCGCTCCGCCCATCCTCGCTCCGCCCCGCCTTGCCCCGCCCTGCCCTGAATCCGGCCCGCATGCCCGCCAAGGGGACCTCATGGCACCAGAACCACCGCTGCTCAGCATGAACGGCATCACCAAGTCGTTCCCCGGAGTCCGCGCCCTCGACGGCGTCGATCTCGACGTCCAGGCCGGTGAAGTGCACTGCCTGCTCGGCCAGAACGGCGCCGGCAAGTCCACGCTCATCAAGGTCCTGGCCGGCGCCCACCAGCCCGACACCGGCATCATCCGCTGGCGCGGCGAGGAGGTCACCCTCCGCTCGCCGATCGCCGCGATGCGCCTCGGCATCGCCACCATCTACCAGGAACTCGACCTGGTGGAGCATCTGTCGGTCGCCGAGAACGTCCACCTCGGGCACGAGCCGACCACCGCCGGCTTCATCGTGCGCGGCCGGACCGCGCGGGCCTCGACGGCCCAGCTCCTCAAGCGGCTCGGGCATCCCGAGATCGACCCCGGCCGGCTGGTCGGCGACCTCTCGGCCGCCCAGCAGCAGATCGTCTCCATGGCCCGCGCCCTCTCCCACGACGTCCGCCTGATCGTGATGGACGAGCCGTCCGCCGCCCTCGACCCCGACGAGGTCGACAACCTCTTCCGGATCGTCGGCGATCTCACCGCCGAGGGCGTCGCCGTCGTCTACATCTCGCACCGCCTGGAGGAGATCCGCCGCATCGGCGACCGGGTGACCGTCCTCAAGGACGGCCGGGCGGTGGCCGGCGGACTGCCCGCGAAGTCCACCCCGACCCGTGACGTCGTGGCGATGATGACGGGACGCAACGTCGAGTACGTCTTCCCCGAGCGGCCCGTGCGGGACGCGACCGGCGGCGACCCGCTGCTGGAGGTCCGCGGCCTCGCCCGGGACGGCGAGTTCGAGCCCCTCGACCTGATCGTGCGGCCCGGGGAGATCGTGGGGCTCGCCGGACTCGTCGGCTCGGGACGCTCCGAGATCCTGGAGACGATCTACGGTGCGCGGCGGCCGAGCGCGGGGCAGGTCCTCGTCGACGGGCGCCCGCTCAGGCCGGGCAGCGTCCGGGCCGCCGTACGCGCCGGGCTGGGGCTCGCCCCCGAGGAGCGCAAGGCGCAGGCCCTGCTGATGCTGGAGTCCGTCACCCGGAACGTGTCCGTGTCGTCCATCTCCCGCTTCGCACGCGCCGGCTGGATCGACCGGACCGCCGAACGCGGCGCGGCGCGCGCCGCCACCCGCGAGCTGTCCCTGCGCCCCGACAACCCCTCCGTGCCGGTGCGCACCCTGTCCGGCGGCAACCAGCAGAAGGCCGTCCTGGCCCGCTGGCTGCTGCGCGGCTGCCGTGTCCTGCTGCTCGACGAACCCACCCGGGGCGTCGACGTCGGCGCCCGCGCCGAGCTGTACGCGGTCGTGCGGCGGCTCGCGGACGAAGGGCTCGGCGTGCTGCTGGTCTCCAGCGAAGTGCCGGAGGTGCTGGGGCTCGCCGACCGGGTCCTGGTGCTGCGCGAGGGCCGTGTCGTGCACACGGCTCCCGCGCCCGAACTCGACGAACACCGCGTACTCGACCTCGTCATGGAAGGAAGCCCGGCGTCATGACGCAGCACGCCTCCCCGCCGCGGGACAGCACCGACAAGGTGTCCCCGTCCGGTGCGGCGCCCGCCTGGCGCGGCCTGATGGCCCACGCCGACGTGCGCACCCTGTCCCTGCTCGGCGTCCTCGCCGCGCTGATCCTCATCGGCGGCATCACCAAGCCGGACGAGTTCCTCGACACCCGCAACCTGCAACTCGTCCTCACCCAGGCGTCCGTGATCGGCGTCGTCACCGTCGGCATGACCTTCGTGATCATCTCCGGCGGCATCGACCTGTCCGTCGGCGCGATCGTCGCGCTGGCCTCGGTGTGGGCGACCACGGTCGCCACCCAGGAGTACGGCTTCGCCGGCATCCTCTTCACCGCGGTGCTCGTCGGTGTGGGATGCGGGCTGGTCAACGGGGTGCTGATCGCCTACGGCGCGATGGTGCCGTTCATCGCGACGCTCGCCATGCTGGCCTCCGCGCGCGGCCTGGCGCTGCAGATCACCGACGGCAAGACGCAGATCGTCACCATCCCCTCGGTGCTCGACCTCGGCGAGCGCGACGCGTATGTGCTCGGCATCCCGCCGCTGGTCATGGTGTTCGCGGTCGTGACGGTCATCGGCTGGCTGGTGCTGAACCGCACCACGTTCGGGCGCCGCACGGTCGCCGTCGGCGGCAACCCGGAGGCGGCCCGGCTCGCCGGGATCGACGTCCGCCGCCAGCGGCTCTACCTCTACCTGCTGTCCGGACTGTGCTGCGGCATCGCCGCGTTCCTGCTGATCATCCTGTCCGGCTCGGGTCAGAACACCAACGGCAACCTCTACGAACTCGACGCCATCGCCGCCGCGATCATCGGCGGCACGCTGCTCACCGGCGGCCGCGGCACCATCGTCGGCTCGGTGCTCGGCGTCCTGATCTTCACCACCATCACCAACATCTTCGCCCTGAACAACCTGCAGAGCGACGTCCAGCAGATCGCCAAGGGCGCGATCATCGTCGCCGCCGTGCTGGTCCAGCGCCGTACCCCGAGCACGACCTGAGGAAAGGGTTCACCGCCATGCCAGAGTTCACCAGCCGCAGAGGGCTGCTGTTCGGAACCGCCGCCGTGGGCGCCGGAGCCCTCCTCGCGGGTTGCACGAGCAACGAGTCCAAGGACGAACCGGCCGCGAACGACCAGCCGGCCGCCGACGACAAGCCCGGCAAGCAGGTCACCATCGGCTTCGCCGGACCGCAGGCCGACCACGGCTGGCTCAACGCGATCAACGACAACGCCAAGAGCCGCGCCAAGAAGTACTCCGACGTGACGCTGGAGATCACCGAGGGCTCCAACGACACCGCCCAGCAGATCGGCCAGATCGAGACCCTCATCAACAAGAAGGTCGACGTCCTGGTGATCCTGCCCGCCGACGGCAAGGCGCTCACCCAGGTCGGCCTCAAGGCGATGCGCGCCGGCATCCCGGTCATCAACCTCGACCGGATCTTCAACACCCCGCAGGCGTACCGCTGCTGGATCGGCGGCGACAACTACGGCATGGGCCTCAACGCCGGGCACTACATCGGCGAGAAGCTCAAGGGCAAGTCCGACGCCAAGGTCATCGAGCTGGCCGGACTGGACAACCTGGAGCTGACCAAGCAGCGCACCCAGGGCTTCGACGACGCCCTGAAGAACTACCCCAACATCAAGAAGGTGGCCCGCCAGGCCGCCGAGTTCACCGTCGAGTCCGGGCAGTCCAAGATGTCCCAGCTCCTGCAGGCGCAGTCGAAGTTCGACGCCCTGTGGAACCACGACGACGACCAGGGCGTCGGCGCCCTGCGCGCCATCGAGCAGGCGGGCCGCGACGACTTCCTCATGGTCGGCGGCGCCGGTGCCCTCTCCGCCTTCCAGGCCATCAAGAAGGGCGACGGGGTCCTCAAGGCCACGGTCCTGTACCCGCCGACGATGGCCGCGTCCGCCATCGACCTGGCCCGTGCGCTGGGCCAGGGCAAGGGCGTCGGCGGCATGGCCGAGTTCGAGATCCCCGCCTCGATCACCCTGTACTCGGCCGTCGTCGACAAGGACAACGTCGACCAGTACATGTCCACCGGCTTCCAGTGAGGCGCCCCCTGCCCGACGGGAACGGGGAGTCCGTCGGGCAGGGAAGGGGGCGGCCGTCGGCTGCACCGGCCGGCACGAGCGCCGGCGGCCCGGCCGTGCGACGACGCCGGCCGGGCCGCCGGACCCACGAGTGGACCGGTTTGACGGCACCGCCGGGCACGGGACGCCCCCCTACCCCCCACCGCGGCACGACGACGAGGAGGACCATCGCATGGGACAGCCGCAGCAGCCCGGCCAGGCCGAGGCGGAGGCAGGGGCCACCGGGTCCGGCGCACCACCCCTGCGCGTCGGCATGGTCGGTTACGCCTTCATGGGCGCGGCCCACTCGCAGGGCTGGCGCACCGTGGGCCGGGTCTTCGACCTGCCCCGCACCCCGGTGCTCGCCGCGATCTGCGGCCGGGACGCCACCGCCGTCCGCGCGGCCGCGGACCGGCACGGGTGGGCGACGGCGGAGACCGACTGGCGGGCCCTGATCGCCCGCGACGACATCGACCTCGTCGACATCTGCACCCCGGGCGACAGCCACGCCGAGATCGCGCTGGCGGCGCTGGACGCCGGCAAGCACGTCCTGTGCGAGAAGCCCCTCGCGAACACCGTCGAGGAGGCCGAGGCGATGACCGCGGCGGCCCAGCGGGCGCAGGCGAACGGCCAGGTCGCGATGGTCGGCTTCAACTACCGCCGGCTGCCGGCCACCGCGCTGGCCCGCGCCATGGTCGCCGAGGGCCGGCTCGGCCGGCTGCGCCACGTACGGGTCACCTACCTCCAGGACTGGCTGGTGGACCCGCAGTTCCCGCTGACCTGGCGGCTGCGCAGGGAGTCGGCCGGCTCCGGCTCGCTCGGCGACCTCGGCGCGCACATCGTGGACCTCGCGCAGCACCTCGCGGGGGAGCGGCTGACCGGGGTGTCCGCGCTGACCGAGACCTTCGTCCGGGAGCGCCCGCTGCCCGGCGGAGCGGCGAGCGGCCTGTCCGCCGTGGAGGCCGGCGAGGCCACCGGCGCGGTCACGGTCGACGACGCCGCCCTGTTCACGGGCCGCTTCGCCTCCGGCGCGCTCGCCTCCTTCGAGGCCACCCGCTACGCCACCGGCCGCAAGAACGCCCTGCGCATCGAGCTGAACGGCGAGCACGGCTCGCTCGCCTTCGACCTGGAACGGCTCAACGAGCTCTCGTACCACGACGGCCGGGAGCCGGGCACGCACGCCGGGTTCCGCCGCATCCTCGTGACCGAACCCGACCACCCGTACCTGGACGCCTGGTGGCCGCCGGGGCACGGACTCGGCTACGAGCACTCCTTCGTGCACCAGGCCCGCGACCTGGTGCACGCCGTGGCCGAGAAGCGCCCGCCACAGCCCTCGTTCGCCGACGGACTCCAGGTCCAGCGGGTCCTGGCGGCGGTCGAGGAGAGCGCCGAGAAGAACTCCGTCTTCACCCCGATCGCCGTCTGAGGAGGCCAACGAGAATGCCGCGCACGTTCACGCTGTTCACCGGCCAATGGGCCGACCTGCCCCTGGAGGAGGTCTGCCGGCTCGCCCGCGACTTCGGCTACGACGGGCTCGAACTCGCCTGCTGGGGCGACCACTTCGAGGTCGACAAGGCGCTGAGCGACCCCGGGTACGTGGAGTCCCGGCACCAGCTCCTCGACAAGTACGGCCTGAAGTGCTGGGCGATCTCCAACCACCTGGTGGGCCAGGCCGTCTGCGACGCCATCATCGACGAACGCCACCAGGCGATCCTGCCCGGTGACATCTGGGGCGACGGCGACCCGGAGGGGGTGCGCCGGCGGGCCGCGGAACGCGTCAAGGACACCGCGCGCGCCGCCGCGGCCTTCGGGGTGGACACGGTGATCGGGTTCACGGGCTCCGCCATCTGGCATCTGGTCGCCATGTTCCCGCCCGCCCCCGAGTCGATGATCGAGCGCGGCTACGAGGACTTCGCCGAGCGCTGGAACCCGATCCTGGACGTCTTCGACGCCGAGGGCGTGCGCTTCGCCCACGAGGTCCACCCGAGCGAGATCGCCTACGACTACTGGACGACCGTACGCACCCTGGAGGCCGTCGACCACCGGCCCGCGTTCGGGCTGAACTTCGACCCGTCGCACTTCGTGTGGCAGGACCTCGACCCGGTCGGCTTCCTGTGGGACTTCCGCGACCGGATCTACCACGTCGACTGCAAGGAGGCCCGCAGGCGGCTCGACGGACGCAACGGCCGCCTCGGCTCCCATCTGCCGTGGGGCGACCCGCGGCGCGGCTGGGACTTCGTGTCGGCCGGACACGGGGACGTGCCCTGGGAGGACGTCTTCCGGATGCTGCGGTCCATCGACTACCAGGGGCCGATCTCCGTGGAGTGGGAGGACGCCGGCATGGACCGGCTGCAGGGCGCCCCCGAGGCGCTGAGCCGCCTGAAGGCCTTCGACTTCGAGCCGCCCAGCGCGTCCTTCGACGCCGCGTTCAACAGCTGAGCCGGGGGACCGGCCGCAGGCCGGGGAAGGGGATCGGCAGGTGTGCCGATCCCCCCTCCGACCTGCGCGAATCCAGCTTTGTCCTCGGATGGGAAAAAGTTCAACCGAATCCGGTGCAAGGGGTGTTCGCCCCGCACGGACCCGGTTACCGTCCTTGAGGTGTTCAGGACACACCTATCTCCGGGGTGACGGCGCACCCCGGCGCCCGCACCGCACGTCTCAAAGCACCCACCCGTACGGCCCCACCCCGTTCCCGGAGGGACTTCGTGCACAGAACCGGTTTCAGAGACACCCGAACCCCCAGCCGTCGCAGACTGCGCACCACCGTCGCCCTCTTCACCGGCCTGCTCCTGGCCGTCGGCACCCCGGCCACCGTCGCCGGCGCCCACCCCGGCCACCCCGAGCACGACGAACCGGTCGCCGCCGAGGGCCAGTTCCAGCAGGTGCCGCTCGCCAAGGGCGAACCCGAGATGGGCGAGCCGATGTCGCTCGCCGTGCTCCCGGACCGCAGCGTCCTGCACACCTCGCGCGACGGCACCCTGCGCCTCACCGACCAGGGCGGCGTCACCAAGATCGCCGGCCGCCTCGACGTCTACAACCACGACGAGGAGGGCCTCCAGGGCGTCGGCATCGACCCGGACTTCAAGAACAACCGGGCCATCTACCTGTACTACGCCCCGCCGCTGGACACCCCCGCGGGCGACGCCCCGGAGAACGGCACCGCCGAGGACTTCAAGAAGTTCGACGGCGTCAACCGCCTGTCCCGCTTCACCCTCAACGCCAACGGGACCCTGAACCTCGGCAGCGAGAAGAAGGTCCTGGACGTCGCCGCCTCCCGCGGCACCTGCTGCCACGTCGGCGGCGACATCGCCTTCGACGCCGACGGCAACCTGTACCTGTCGACCGGCGACGACACCAACCCCTTCTCCTCCGACGGCTACACCCCGATCGACGACCGGCCGAACCGCAACCCGGCCTTCGACGCCCGCCGCAGCGCCGGCAACACCAACGACCTGCGCGGCAAGATCCTGCGCATCAAGGTCGCCGAGGACGGCTCGTACACCATTCCGGAGGGCAACCTCTTCGCCCCGGGCACCGAGAAGACCCGCCCCGAGATCTACGCGATGGGCTTCCGCAACCCGTTCCGGATCAGCGTCGACAAGAAGACCGGCATCGTCTACGTCGGTGACTACGGCCCCGACGCCGGCGCCGCCAGCCCCACCCGCGGGCCCGCCGGACAGGTCGAGTTCGCCAAGGTCACCAAGGCCGGGAACTTCGGCTGGCCGTTCTGCACCGGCGACAACGACGCGTACAACGCCTACGACTTCGGCACCGGCGTCTCCGGTGAGAAGTTCGACTGCGACGCCCCGAAGAACACCTCGCCGCACAACACCGGCCTCACCGACCTGCCGCCCGCCCAGCCCGCCTGGATCCCCTACGACGGCGGTTCCGTGCCCGAGTTCGGCAGCGGCTCCGAGTCCCCGATGGGCGGCCCGGTCTACCGCTACGACGCGGACCTCGACTCCAAGGTGAAGTTCCCCGAGGAGTACGACGGCGACTTCTTCGCGGGTGAGTTCGGGCGCCGCTGGATCAAGCGGATCGAGCAGACCTCCGACGGCTCCGTCGCGAAGATCAACGACTTCCCGTGGACCGGTACCCAGATCATGGACATGGAGTTCGGCCCCGACGGCGCGCTCTACGTCCTCGACTACGGCCTGTCCTGGTTCCAGGGGGACAAGGACTCGGCGCTGTACCGGATCGAGAACGCCGAGGACGGCTTCTCCCCGATCGCCGAGGTGAGCGCCGACAAGACGTCCGGCGCGGCCGGCCTCAAGGTCAAGTTCACCGGCTCCGCGAAGGACGCCGACTCCACGGACCTCACCTACAGCTGGGACTTCGGCGACGGCACCAAGGGCGCGGGCCTGACCCCCACCCACCAGTACAAGAAGGTCGGCACCTACAGCGCCACCTTCACCGCCAAGGACCCCGAGGGCAACACGGGCAACGCCAGTGTCCGGATCGTCGTCGGCAACACCGAACCCAAGGTCCGCATCGACGTCCCGGGCAACGGGTCGCTCGCCGAGTTCGGCAAGCCCGTCCCCTTCAAGGTGACGGTGACCGACCCCGAGGAGACCGTCGACTGCTCCAAGGTCAAGGTCGCCTACAGCCTCGGCCACGACTCCCACGCCCACGAACTCACCAGCGAGATGGGCTGCGAGGGCACCCTGAACCCGCCCCCCGGTGACGGTGGACACGACCCCAACGCCAACATCTACGGCGTGGTCGGCGCCAGCTACACCGACGGCGGGGCGAACGGCCAGGAGGCCCTGACCGGCACCGCCCGGGCCGTGGTCCAGCCGCTGCACCGCCAGGCCGAGCACTTCACCGCCCAGTCCGGCGTCAACACGTTCGACAAGGCGCAAGCCAACGGGGGCAAGACCGTCGGCGACATCAACGACGGCGACTGGATCTCCTTCAGCCCCTACCGGTTCGACGGGCAGAAGAAGATGACCGTACGGGCCTCCTCCGGCGGCTCCGGCGGCTTCATCGAACTGCGCACCGGCTCGCCCGACGGCCCCCTGCACGGCTCGGCGTACATCCCGCCGACCGGCAGCTGGGAGACGTTCCAGAACGTCGACGTGCCGCTGCGCGCCCTGCCCAAGAAGACCACCGAGATCTACCTGGTCTTCAAGGGCGGCGAGGGCGCCCTGTACGACGTGGACGACTTCGAGTTCTCCACCCAGCCGTTCAAGGGCGGCAAGAAGGTCCTCGTCTTCTCCAAGACCGCCGGCTTCCGGCACGACTCCATCCCGGCCGGCGTCGCCGCGCTGAAGGAACTCGGGGCTCCGGCCGGCATCACGGTCGACGCGACCGAGGAGGCCCGGCAGTTCACCACCACCAACCTCGCCAAGTACGACGCGGTGGCGTTCCTGTCCACCACGGGTGACGTCCTGAACGCCGAGCAGCAGAAGGCGTTCGAGGACTACGTGGCCGGCGGTGGCGGCTACATGGGCATCCACGCCGCGGCCGACACCGAGTACGACTGGGCGTTCTACGGCGGCCTCGTCGGCGCCTACTTCGCCTCGCACCCGGCCATCCAGAAGGCCACCGTCCGCGTCGAGGACCACGACCACCCCGCCACCGCGCACCTGGACGACACCTGGGAGCGCACCGACGAGTGGTACAACTACCGCACCAACCCGCGTGAGCAGGCCAAGGTCCTCGCCACCCTGGACGAGACCACCTACCAGGGCGGCACCATGAAGGGCGACCACCCGATCGCCTGGTGCCAGACCTACGGCGGCGGCCGCTCCTTCTACACCGGCGGCGGCCACACCAAGGAGTCCTACGCCGACGAAGCCTTCCGCGCCCATCTGCTCGGCGGCCTCCAGTACGCCACCGGCCAGGTCAAGGCGGACTGCAAGCCGGGCAAGGGCTACCGGAAGATCTTCAACGGCCAGACGCTGGACGGCTGGAAGCAGGCCGGCCCCGGCAAGTTCGTCGTCAAGGACGACGGGGTCATGGAGACCGAGGGCGGCATGGGCCTGCTCTGGTACCAGGCCAAGGAGCTGAAGTCGTACTCCCTCAAGCTCGACTGGAAGATGCGGGGCGACGACAACTCCGGTGTCTTCGTGGGCTTCCCGGCCTCCGACGACCCCTGGTCCGCGGTCGACAAGGGCTACGAGATCCAGATCGACGCCACGGACGCGCCCGACCGCACGACCGGAGCGATCTACTCGTTCAAGTCGGCCAACATCAAGGCCCGTGACCAGGTCCTCCGGCCGCCCGGCCAGTGGAACTCCTACGAGATCAAGGTCCAGGGCGAACGCCTCCAGGTGTTCCTCAACGGAGTCAAGATCAACGACTTCACCAACAAGGACCCCCAGCGGAGCCTGACCGACGGCTACATCGGCCTGCAGAACCACGGTGCCGACGACAAGGTCTCCTTCCGCAACGTCCAGCTGAAGGAACTGCCCGTCCAGGGCGACTGAACGGCGGCGGGCGGGGGACGCCGGACCCCCGCCCGCCGTCCCTCGCCCTCCCCCCGGTGTTCGCGCACGACCAGGAGGCTGCCCATGTCCGCGTCCGCGTCCCCTTCCGCGCCCCTGCCCCGCCCGCGTACGGGGGTGTGGCTGATCGGAGCCCGGGGCTCCGTCGCCACCACCGTCATCACGGGATGCGCCGCCATCGCCGCCGGACTGCACCCGCCGACCGGCATGGTCACCGAGACCCCCGCCTTCACCGGCAGCGGCCTGCCCGCCCTGTCCGACCTTGTCTTCGGCGGCCACGACACCCTCGACTGCCCGCTGCCCAAGCGCGCCGAGACCCTGACCGCCGGGGGAGTCCTCCCGCCCGGCGTCGCCACCGCCGTCGCCTCCGAACTCGCCGCCGCCGACCACGAGATCAGGCCCGGCGGCCCCACCCGCGGGGACACCCGCACCGAGGCCGAACTGATCGACGCGTTCGCCGCCGACATCCGCGACTTCACCCGCCGCCACGCCCTGCGACGGACGGTCGTGGTGAACGTCGCCTCCACCGAACCCGCCTCCGAGGGCCGCGCGGACGCACCCCTGCCCGTCAGCACCCTGTACGCCCTCGCCGCCCTGCGCGCCGGCTGCCCCTACGTCAACTTCACGCCCTCCGAGGGCCTGCACCACCCCGTCGCCGCCCGCGAGGCCGAGGAGAGCGGCCTGCCCCACGCCGGACGCGACGGCAAGACCGGCCAGACCCTGCTACGTGCCGTGCTGGGCCCGATGTTCGCCCAGCGGGCCCTGACCGTCCGCGCCTGGTCCGGCACCAACCTGCTCGGCGGCGGGGACGGCGCCGCCCTCGCCGACCCGGCCGCCGCCGCCGCGAAGAACGCGGGCAAGGAACGCGTCCTCGCCGACACCCTCGGCACCGTCCCCGAGGGCGAGGTCCACATCGACGACGTCCCGGCCCTCGGCGACTGGAAGACCGCCTGGGACCACATCGCCTTCGACGGCTTCCTCGGCACCCGCATGGTCCTGCAGACCATCTGGCAGGGCTGCGACTCGGCCCTCGCGGCCCCCCTCGTCCTGGACCTGGTCCGCCTCACCGCCCGCGCCCACGAGGCCGGCCTCTCCGGCCCGCTCGCCCCGCTCGGCTTCTACTTCAAGGACCCCGTGGGCGACGGCCCGGCGAGCCTCGGCGAACAGTACGGGGCCCTGCTGGAGCTGGGGGAGCGGCTGCGCCCGGCGGACGCCGGTCACGCGGAGGAGCGTCCGTGAGCCGTCGCCGCGCATGGGCCGAACTGCTGCGTCTGCCAGCCCTGTTCACCGTCCCCGGCGACGCCCTCAGCGGCGCCGTCGCCACCGGGGCCCGGCCCGGCCCCCGCACCCTGCTCGCCATCGGCTCCTCCCTCTGCCTCTACGAGGCCGGCATGGCCCTCAACGACTGGGCGGACCGGGCGGAGGACGCCGCCGAACGCCCCCACCGCCCCCTGCCCTCCGGCCGTATCCGGCCGTCGTCCGCCCTCGCGGCGGCCTGCGCCCTGACCGCCGCCGGCCTCGGCCTGGCCGCCGGGGCCGGCCGCCCCGCCCTGGCGGTGGCGGCCCCGCTGGCCGCCACCGTCTGGGCGTACGACCTCGGCCTCAAGCACACCCCCGCCGGGCCCGTCGCCATGGCCGCCGCCCGCGGCCTCGACCACCTGCTCGGCGCGGCCGCCACCACCGGCCGCCCCCGGGCCGCCCTGTCCTCCGCGGCCCTGCTCGGCACCCACACCCTCGCGGTGACCGCCGTCTCCCGCCGCGAGACCCGGGGCGGCACCTCCCTCCCACCCCTGGCGGCCCTGGGGGCGACGGCGGTCCTGGCGCGGCTGCTGGCGCGCGGGGAAGGGGCGGGGGCTCCTGGGGCTTCGGGGCGGGCTGGCCCCTCCGTGAGGACCGGTGCCCTGGGGAACGGCTCCGTGGGGGGTGGTTCTGCTCCCGGCCAAGCCCTGCGCACGGGCCTGGCCGCCGCCTACGCCGTCACCGCCGGACGCCCGTACACCCACGCGGCGCTCAACCCCTCACCGCCCCTCACCCAGCGGGCGGTCGGTGGCGGGATCCGCGCCACCATCCCGCTCCAGGCGGCGCTCGCGGCCCGCGCCGGAGCCGGGCTCACCGCCCTGGCCATCGCCGCGCTCGCCCCACTCGGGCGGCGGTACGCGAAGAAGGTGAGCATCACATGAGCTCCTGGCCCACCCCGTCGCCGGCCACGGCCCGGCCCGCCACGGGAGCCGCCGCCCCTGGCCGGGCGACTGCGCAGGAGGCCGAGTCGACCGCGCAGCCCACCGCCGGGCGGCCTGTGCAGGGCACCGGGTCCGCCGCGCAGGACGTCGAGTCGACCACGCAGCCCACCGCCCGGCGGCCCGGGCAGGGCACCGGGTCCGCCGCGCAGCCCGCCGGGCAGGCCGCCGCCCCGGCCCGGCGGTCCGCACCGGATACCCCGCTGTCCGCGCCCCGCCCGGCCCACGCCCCTGGCATCGCGGCCACCGCCCCTCCCACCCCCCTCCGCTTCGGGTACGGCACCAACGGTCTCGCCGACCTCCGGCTCGACGACGCCCTCGGCCTCCTCGCCGACCTCGGTTACGACGGCCTCGGCCTGACGCTCGACCACATGCACCTCGACCCCTACGCCCCGGACCTGGCCGCCCGCACCGGCCGCCTCGCCCGGCGGCTGGCCGACCTCGGCCTGGGCGTCACCGTGGAGACCGGCGCCCGCTATGTGCTCGACGCCCGCCGCAAACACGGCCCCTCCCTCCTGGACGCGGAGCCCGGCGACCGTGCCCGCCGCGTCGACCTGCTGCTGCGGGCCGTCCGGGTCGCCGCCGACCTCGGCGCCCACGCCGTGCACTGCTTCAGCGGCGTCCTCCCACCCGGCACGGACGAGGACACGGCGTGGAAGCGTCTGGCCGACAGCCTCGCCCCGGTCCTGGACGCCGCCGCAGCCGCCGGCGTACCCCTCGCCGTCGAGCCGGAACCCGGCCACCTCGTGGCCCGCCTCGACGACTTCCACCGGCTGCGCCACCTCCTGGGCGACCCCGGCCCGCTCGGGCTCACCCTCGACATCGGCCACTGCCAGTGCCTGGAGACCTCCTCTCCCGCCGACTGCGTGCGCGCCGCCGCACCCTGGTTGCGCCATGTGCAGATCGAGGACATGCGGCGCGGTGTCCACGAGCACCTTCCGTTCGGGGAGGGGGAGATCGACTTCCCGCCCGTCCTCGCGGCCCTCGCCGCCACCGGCTACCAGGGCCTGACCGTCGTCGAACTGCCCCGCCACTCCCACGCCGGACCCCACCACGCCGAGCTGTCCCTCCCGTTCCTCCGCCGCGCCGAGGCCACGGCCCTCGCCCCACCCCTCCCCGTCCCGTCGCACGGCGATCCCTCCGCCACCCCTGAAGGGAGCACCTCATGACCCACCCCCGCACCAGCCCGGCGACCCCGGGCGCGGACACGGCCGACGACCCGCTCACCGACCCCGGCACCGGCACGGGAGGCAGACCCGGGACCGGCACTACGGCGGACGTCACGCCTGCCACCGGAGCGCCTGCCACCGGAGCGCCGGCCACCGGAGCGCCGGCCACCGGCTCGGCGACCGGCGGTTCGGCGACCGGCGGTGCCTCGGCGGGCGCCGCCCCCGCAGCCGGCACCACCGAGGCGCACCCCGGCACCGCCACCCTCGCCACCGCCACCCCCGCCGAACTGCGCGACCACCTCACCGCCCTGCTCGACGAACCGGCCCGCGGCTGGTTGCGGCGGGCCCTCGACGAGGCCGCCGCGCACCCCGGCACCCACGGCCCCATCTCGGTGTGGGAGCTGCGCATCGCCGAGGCCGGCCGACGCTGCGGTCCCGTGCACGCCGACGCCGCCCGCGTCCTCATCCTGCACGCGGCCCGCGCCGACGCCGAGGCGCTCGCCCGGGTCTACTACCAGGGCACCGGCGCCGAACGCCGCGCCGTCCTGTACGCCCTGCCGCACCTGGTGCCCGGCCGTGAGGGACTGCCGCTCGTCGAGGACGCCCTGCGCACCAACGACACCCGGCTCCTCACCGCCGCCGTCGGCCCCTACGCCGCCCGGTACCTCGACACCCACGCCTGGCGTCACGCCGTCCTGAAGTGCCTGTTCACCGGAGTGCCCGTCGACGCCGTGGCGGACCTGGACCGCCGGGCGCACCGCGACACCGAACTCGCCCGCATGCTGACCGACTACGCGGCCGAGCGCACCGCCGCCGGCCGCGCCGTCCCCGCCGACCTGCACCGCGTCCTGACCTTGACCGACCCCCCGGCCACCCCCTCAGCGCCCGCCGCCGACCACGGCTGAGCGCACCCGACGGCAAGGAGTCCCGATGCGCCTCTTCGACCCCCACATCCACATGACGTCGCGCACCACCGACGACTACGAGGCCATGTACGCCGCCGGTGTCCGTGCCGTCGTCGAACCCTCCTTCTGGCTCGGCCAGCCCCGCACCTCTCCCGCCTCCTTCCTCGACTACTTCGACTCCCTCCTCGGCTGGGAGCCGTTCCGTGCCGCCCAGCACGGCATCGCCCACCACTGCACCCTCGCGCTCAACCCCAAGGAGGCGAACGATCCGCGCTGCGTCCCGGTCCTCGACGCGCTTCCCCGGTATCTCGTCAAGGACCAGGTCGTCGCCGTCGGCGAGATCGGCTACGACTCGATGACCCCCGCCGAGGACACCGCCCTCGCGGCCCAGCTCGAACTCGCCGCCGCCCATGAGCTGCCCGCGCTGGTCCACACCCCGCACCGCGACAAGCTCGCCGGCCTGCGCCGCACCCTCGACGTGGTCCGCGAGTCCGCCCTGCCCATGGACCACGTCCTGATCGACCACCTGAACGAGACCACCGTCAAGGAGGCCAAGGACAGCGGCTGCTGGCTCGGTTTCTCCGTCTATCCCGACACCAAGATGGACGAGGAACGGATGGTCGCCATCCTGCGTGCCTACGGCCCCGAGCGGGTCCTGGTGAACTCCGCGGCCGACTGGGGCCGCAGCGACCCGCTGAAGACCCGCAAGGTCGCCGACCTGATGCTGGCCGAGGGCTTCGGCGAGGACGACGTGGACCGGGTGCTGTGGCGCAACCCCGTCGCCTTCTACGGGCTCAGCGGCCGCCTCACCCTCGACGTGCCCACCCCGGACGCCACCCACGAGGGCAACTCCATCCTGCGCGGCGTACCGAAGGACCCCGGCACGAGTCCGGCGCAGGACCCCGGCATGGCACCGGCGCAGGACCCCGGTACGGCACCGGCCGGCGCGGCGGCGGACCGGCACGGGGCGACCGCGGTCCCGGGGGCGTGACCCATGCGCTTCCGGCACCCCGACGGCTCCACCGTTCACCTCGCCTACTGCACCAACGTCCACCCGGCGGAGACCCTGGACGGTGTCCTCGCCCAGCTGCGCGACCACTGCGAACCGGTCCGTCGGCGCCTCGGACGCGACCGCCTCGGCATCGGCCTGTGGCTCGCCAGGGACGCCGCCCGGGCCCTCGTCTCCGACCCGTCCGCGCTGCGCGGGCTGCGCACCGAACTCGACCGGCGCGGCCTGGAGGTTGTCACCCTCAACGGCTTCCCCTACGAGGGCTTCGGCGCCGAGGAGGTCAAGTACCGCGTCTACAAGCCGGACTGGGCCGACCCCGAACGCCTGGAGCACACCACCGCCCTCGCCCGCGTCCTCGCCGGACTGCTGCCCGACGACGTCACCCGCGGCACCATCTCCACGCTGCCCCTGGCCTGGCGGACCGCCTACGACGACCGGCGCGCCGAAACCGCCCGCGCGGCCCTCGCCTCCCTCGGTGAACGCCTCGACGCCCTCCAGGACCTCACCGGCCGGGACATCCGCGTCGGCCTCGAACCCGAACCCGGCTGCGTCGTCGAGACCACCGGCGACGCCCTCGCCCCGCTCGCCGCCATCGACCACCCCCGCATCGGCGTCTGCGTCGACACCTGCCACCTCGCCACCTCCTTCGAAGACCCGCACACCGCCCTGGACGCCCTCACCGCGGCCGGCGTCCCCGTCGTCAAGTCCCAGCTGTCCGCCGCGCTGCACGCCGAGGACCCGCACCTCCCCGAGGTCCGTGAAGCGCTCGCCGCCTTCGACGAACCCCGCTTCCTGCACCAGACCCGCGTCACCACCGCCGCCGGCCTGCGCGGCACCGACGACCTCGGCGAGGCCCTCACCGGTGACGCCCTGCCCGACGCCTCGCCGTGGCGCGCCCACTTCCACGTACCGCTGCACGCCGCGCCCGCGGCGCCCCTCACCTCCACGCTCCCCGTCCTGAAGTCCGCACTGACCCGGCTGGCCGGCGGACCGAAGCCGCTCACCCACCACCTCGAGGTCGAGACCTACACCTGGCAGGCCCTGCCCCCCGAGCTGCGGCCGCGCGCCCGCAATCAGCTCGCCGACGGCATCGCCGCAGAACTCACCCTCGCCCGCGACCTGCTGACCGACCTCGGCCTGAAGGAGCTGCCATGACCGAGCGACCCGACCCGGCCACCCGGCCCGGCGATCCCTCCGGCGCCACCGGCCGCCCCACACCGCTCCTCGTCCTGGACGTCGTCGGCCTCACCCCCCGTCTCCTGCACCACATGCCCCACCTGAAGAGGCTCGCCCAGTCCGGCTCCCAGGCGCCGCTCGGCACCGTCCTGCCCGCCGTCACCTGCGCCGCCCAGTCCACGTTCCTCACCGGCACCCACCCGTCCGAGCACGGCATCGTCGGCAACGGCTGGTACTTCCGCGAGCTCGGCGACGTCCTGCTGTGGCGCCAGCACAACGGACTGGTCTCCGGCGACAAGCTGTGGGACGCCGCCCGCCGCGCCCACCCCGGCTACACCGTCGCCAATATCTGCTGGTGGTACGCCATGGGCGCCGACACCGACATCACCGTCACCCCCCGTCCCGTCTACTACGCCGACGGCCGCAAGGAACCCGACTGCTACACCCGGCCCCCCGCCCTGCACGACGAACTCACCGACGAACTGGGCACCTTCCCGCTGTTCCACTTCTGGGGCCCCGGCGCGGACCTCGTGTCGAGCCGCTGGATCATCGACGCCACCCGGCACGTCATGCGCACCCGCGACACCGACCTGACCCTGTGCTACCTCCCTCATCTCGACTACGACCTGCAACGCTTCGGCCCCGACGACCCGCGCTCCCTGAAGGCCGCCGCCGACCTGGACGCGGCCCTCGCCCCGCTCCTGGACGACGCCCGCGCCCAGGGCCGTACCGTCGTCGCGCTCTCCGAGTACGGCATCACCCGCGCCGACCGCCCCGTCGACATCAACCGGGCCCTGCGCCGCGCCGGACTCCTCGAGGTGCACACCCAGGACGGCATGGAGTACCTGGACCCGATGGCGTCCCGGGCGTTCGCCGTCGCCGACCACCAGATCGCGCACGTCTACGTCCGCCGGCCCGAGGACCTCGAGGCGACCAGGGAAGCCCTCCAGGACCTGCCCGGCATCGACCAGCTCCTCGACGACGAGGGCAAGAAGGCCCACCACCTCGACCACCCGCGCTCCGGCGAACTCGTCGCCGTCGCGGAGCCCGACGCCTGGTTCACGTACTACTACTGGCTCGACGACGACCGCGCGCCCGACTTCGCGCAGCTCGTCGAGATCCATCGCAAACCCGGCTACGACCCGGTCGAGCTCTTCATGGACCCCCTCGACCCCTACGTCAAGGTCAAGGCCGCGACCGCGCTGGCCCGCAAGAAACTCGGCATGCGCTACCGCATGGCGGTCGTGCCCCTGGACCCCTCACCTATTCGCGGCAGCCACGGCCGCCTCCCCGCGAGCGACGACGACGGTCCGCTCCTCATCTGCTCCACCCCCCGCGCTGTCGGTGACCGCGTCGCGGCCACCGACGTCAAGCAACTCCTGCTCCGGCTCGCCGGACTCGGCTGACACCGCACCACGCACGGCCGCCGAAATCCGACTACCGAGAGTGAAACACACGGCACTGACAACGGCCGGTCCCGGCGCCACCGGCACCGGCCACGACCCAGAAGGCAGGGCACCCGTGACCCCGTACAACGACCCCAGCACCCCAGCCGTCCCGCTCACCGACACCCCCGACGAGGCGCTGCGCCGCAGCCTCGGCGTGGGCCGGCGCCGCTTCCTGAGCACCTGCACCGCCGTGGCCGCCGGAGCGGTCGCCGCCCCCGTCCTCGGCGCCGCGCCGGCCCTCGCCCAGGACCGGGGCAGAGACCACGGCCACGGCCATGGACACGACCACGGCCGTGGCAAGGTGCTCGTGCCACCCCACAAGCGCGGCATCATCCTCTACACCGTCCGGGACGCCACGGCCCGCGACCCGCTCGCCAGCGACCTGCCGTCCGGCTTCCGCGAGGTGTTCAAGCAGCTCGCCCGGCACGGCTACCGCCAGGTCGAGTTCGCCGGGTACAACCAGCACGCGAACGCCCCCGGTGGCGCGAGCCTGGAGTCGGTCGAGGGCGCCCGGCTGCTGCGCCGCTGGCTCGACGAGTACGGACTGCGCGCCCAGGGCAACCACGGCTTCATCCCGTCGTCCTGGCCGCTGACGACGGCCGACAAGGACACCTTCAAGAAGCACCTGGAGATCGCCAACATCCTCGGCATGGACCACATGGGCACCGGCGGCGACCCCACCGGCAGCTCCTACCGGGCCGACTGGGACGTGGCCGCCGACAAGTGGAACGCCCTCGGTGAGATAGCCCACCGGGCGGGCATCAAGCTCTACACCCACAACCACGACAGCGCCTACGGCTTCCTGCTCGACGGCGGCCCGCTGGACGACCAGGGCCGGCCGACCCGCAGCTCGGGCATCCGGAAGCTGGAGTACTTCCTCAAGATCACCGACCCGAAGGTGGTCTGGCTGGAGATGGACATCTTCTGGGCGCACGTCGCCCAGTACAAGTTCCACACCTACACCGCCCACGACGGCTCCACCCGCGAGAACGTGTTCGACCCGGCGGCCCTGGTCACCCGGTACAACAAGCGCTACCCGCTCTTCCACGCCAAGGACGGTGTCGTCAGCACCACCAACGGCATGGGCTGGGACATGGTGCCGTTCGGCACCGGCGACATCGACTACACGACGTTCTTCTCCCGGGTCGGGCTGAGCAACTACCGCAACCCGATGGTGGAGGACGACAACTCCCCGAGCGCCACCGACCCCGCGCAGTCGCTGCGCGAGGCCAAGATCAGCTACGACAACATGGCGGCCCTGCGCAAGCGGCACCGCTGACCCCTGGCACACGGACCGGGCGGGGGCGGCCCCCGGGGCGGGGGGGGGGCCCCCCCGGGGGCAGAAAAAAAAAAACAACCCCACACCCACCGCCAGCACCGGATAGGCGAGGT
>NZ_JBHWJK010000012.1:0-206283 GCF_042731455.1 Streptomyces sp. NPDC059852
CTGGGGCGTCTACAGCGGCTACGAACTCTGCGAGAACACCCCCCTGCGCGACGGCAGCGAGGAATACCTCGACAGCGAGAAGTACCAGCTGCGCCAGCGGGACTGGGCCACCGCCGAACGCGAGGGCCGCACCATCACCCCCCTCATCACCCGGCTGAACACGGTCCGGCGGGCGAATCCGGCCCTCCAGCAGCTGCGTGACCTGCACTTCCACCACGCGGACAAGGAGGCGGTGATCGCCTACTCGAAGCGCAGCGGTTCGAACACGGTTCTGGTGGTCGCCAACCTCGACCCTCACCACACCCAGGAGGCCACGGTCTCGTTGGACATGCCGCAACTCGGCCTGGACTGGCACGAGTCGGCGCCGGTGCGCGACGAGCTCACCGGCGAGACCTATCACTGGGGCAGAGCGAACTATGTGCGCCTCCTGCCCGGCGGCGCGCATGTGCTCGTCGTCGGCCGGGAGCCCGGGGGGCGTCCCCGGGATGCGCACGACCAGGCTCTGCGACCGTCCACCCCGCAGATCGGAGGGTCACCCGCCACATGATCGTCAACGAGCCCGTCCCGGACACCTTCGAGGACACCCCCGCGAACGACCGTGATCCCGACTGGTTCAAGCGCGCCGTCTTCTACGAGGTCCTGGTCCGCTCCTTCCAGGACAGCAACGGCGACGGCGTGGGCGACCTCAAGGGCCTGACCGCGAAACTCGACTACCTGCAATGGCTGGGCGTGGACTGCCTGTGGCTGCCGCCCTTCTTCAAGTCTCCGCTGCGCGACGGCGGTTACGACGTCTCGGACTACACCTCCGTGCTCCCCGAGTTCGGGGACCTCGCGGACTTCGTGGAGTTCGTGGACGCCGCCCACCAGCGCGGGATGCGGGTCATCATCGACTTCGTCATGAACCACACGAGTGATCAGCACCCGTGGTTCCAGGAGTCCCGCAAGGACCCCGACGGTCCCTACGGCGACTACTACATGTGGGCCGACGACGACAAGGCCTACCCCGACGCCCGCATCATCTTCGTGGACACCGAGGCGTCCAACTGGACCTTCGACCCGGTCCGCAAGCAGTACTACTTCCACCGCTTCTTCTCCCACCAGCCCGACCTCAACTACGAGAACCCGGCCGTGCAGGAGGAGATCCTCTCCGCGCTGAAGTTCTGGCTCGACCTCGGCATCGACGGCTTCCGCCTCGACGCCGTCCCCTACCTCTACGCCGAGGAGGGCACGAACTGCGAGAACCTGCCCGCGACCCATGAGTTCCTGAAGCGGGTCCGCAAGGAGATCGACGCGCACTACCCGGACACGGTGCTGCTGGCCGAGGCGAACCAGTGGCCGGAGGACGTGGTCGACTACTTCGGCGACTACTCCTCCGGTGGCGACGAGTGCCACATGGCGTTCCACTTCCCCGTCATGCCCCGCATCTTCATGGCGGTGCGCCGCGAGTCCCGCTACCCCGTCTCCGAGATCCTGGCGAAGACCCCGGCGATCCCGTCCGGCTGCCAGTGGGGCATCTTCCTGCGCAACCACGACGAGCTGACCCTGGAGATGGTCACCGACGAGGAACGCGACTACATGTGGGCCGAGTACGCCAAGGACCCCCGCATGCGGGCCAACATCGGCATCCGGCGCAGGCTGGCACCCCTGCTGGACAACGACCGCAACCAGATCGAGCTGTTCACCGCGCTGCTGCTGTCCCTGCCGGGCTCGCCGATCCTGTACTACGGCGACGAGATCGGCATGGGCGACAACATCTGGCTCGGCGACCGCGACGCCGTGCGCACGCCGATGCAGTGGACGCCGGACCGCAACGCCGGTTTCTCGTCGAGCGACCCCGGGCGGCTGTTCCTGCCGACGATCATGGACCCGGTCTACGGCTACCAGGTCACCAACGTCGAGGCGTCGATGTCCTCGCCGTCCTCGCTGCTGCACTGGACCCGGCGCATGATCGAGATCCGCAAGCAGAACCCGGCCTTCGGACTCGGCTCGTACACCGAACTCCAGTCGTCGAACCCGGCGGTGATCGCGTTCCTGCGGGAGTACGAGGACGACCTCGTGCTCTGCGTGAACAACTTCTCGCGGTTCGCGCAGCCCACGGAACTCGATCTCAGTCCGTTCACCGGCCGCCATCCGGTCGAGCTGTTCGGCGGGGTGCGATTCCCGGCCATCGGTGATCTGCCGTACTTGCTGACGCTCGGGGGCCACGGCTTCTACTGGTTCCGGCTGCGCAAGGACGCCGCCTGAGAGCCCGCGCGGGGCGGTTTCCACCGCCCCGCGCGGGGCACGCAGAAGTATCACCCCGACCGTCCGGGGAAAGGACGCGACGTCATGTCGGAAGCCGTCACCCGAAGCACCCTCAGCACTCCGCCCGGCCTCCTCGCGTCACTGGACCCCCTGCTCAGGGACTGGCTGCCACGGCAGCGCTGGTTCGCCGGCAAGGGACGTCCGGTCACGGGCTTCTCGCTGGTCGCGGCGACGGAGCTGCTGCCGCCCGGAGGCAAGCGCGGCCTGTACCACCTTCTGGTGCGCGCCCATCAGCCGCTCACACCGGCGCCGGGGGCGCCCGAACAGCCCGCCGACTGCTACCAGTTGCTCGTCGGGGACCGTGAGGCGCTGCCGCCCCGGCTGGCACCCGCGCTGATCGGGCATGTCACCGAGGGCCCCCTGGCGGGGCGCACCGTGTACGACGCGCTGTACGACCCACGCCCCTGCGAACTCCTGCTGGAGGCCCTGCGCAGCGGGGCGCGCGTCGGCGCCCTGCGCTTCGAGCGGGACCCCGGCGCCGAGATCCGGTCGGGCCTCGTGCCCCGCCTGGTCACCTCGGAGCAGTCCAACTCGTCCGTCGTATACGGCGATACGTTCATCCTGAAGCTGCTGCGCCGGGTCGTTCCCGGCGTCAACCCGGACCTGGAGCTGCCGCTGGCACTGGCCCGCGAGGGCTGCGACCGGGTGCCCGCGCCCACGGCGTGGATGCGGGCGGAGCTGTCGGGTGAGCCGTATGTGCTGGGGGTGCTCCAGCCGTTCGTGCAGGGCGCGGCGGACGGCTGGGACCTGGCACTGCGCGGACTCGCCAAGGGCGAGGAGTTCGCCTCCGCGGCCCGGGCCCTCGGGCGCGCGACCGCCGAGGTGCACATGGCGCTCGCCCGCGCCCTGCCGACGGTCACGCTCGGGCACTCCCAGGTCCGGCAGCAGGTCGAGGGCATGGCCGCACGGCTCGACGCGGCCGCCCAGGCCGTGCCCGCCTTACGGCCGTACGCCCCCGCCCTGCGCTCGGCCTTCGACGCGCTGGCCGATCTCGCCGCCGAGGGGCGCACCTGGACGGCGCAGCGCGTCCACGGCGATCTGCACCTCGGGCAGTGCCTGCGCTCGCCCGCCGGGCAGTGGTGGCTGATCGACTTCGAGGGCGAGCCGTCGAAACCGCTCGCGGAACGGCGGATGCCGCAGCCGCCGGCCCGGGACGTGGCGGGCATGCTGCGCTCCTTCGACTACGCCGCCCACTCCGCCGAGCACCCGGCGCCCGGCTGGGCGGACGCGTGCCGGGCCGCCTACTGCTCCGGGTACGCCGAGGCCGGCGGCGCCGACCCGCGGACCGATCCGGTGCTGCTGCGGGCGTACGAGACCGACAAGGCGATCTACGAGGTCGTCTACGAGGCCCGGCACCGGCCCGACTGGCTGCCGGTGCCGATGGCGGCGATACGCCGCCTCGCCGCCGACGCCCCGCCCGCACCTCCCTCCACCCCCGTGTTCCCCCCTTCGCCGAGGAGGCCCCGCCCGTGACCCCCCGCACCACTCCCTCCAGCGGCCCGGACCCGCAGCACCCGGCCGGGACGCCGACCGAGTCCACGCCGGCCGAGTCCACGCCGGCCGCGAAGAAGGCGACGGCGAAGAAGGCGACGACGGCGAAGAAGGCCGCACCGGCCGGGAAGTCCCGGCCCGCGAAGGCCGTCGAGAAGGCCGTGGAGTCGATGCGGAGGGGGGTGGCGAAGAAGGCCGCACCGGCAGCGTCGGCGGCGAAGAAGACGGCCGCGAAGAAGACGGCCGCGAAGAGGGCTCCGGTCAAGGCGGCCGCGAGGAAGGCGGCCCCGAAGGGGGTGGCGGCGGAGAAGGCCGTGACGAAGAAGGCCGTGGCCAAGAAGGCTCCGGCCCAGGCCGCCGAGACGACCGTGCTGAAGAAGGCCGCCGCGAAGAAGGCCCCGGCCGAGAAGACGGTGGCTGAGAAGACGCTGACGAAGAAGACCGTGGCCAAGAAGACCGTGGCCAAGAAGGCCGTCGCGAAGAAGACCGCTGCCAAGAAGACCGTCGCGAAGAAGGCCGTCGCCAAGAAGGCCGCGACCGAGAAGACCGTCGCCAAGAAGACGGCCACCACCGAAGCCGCCGCCAGGAAGACCGCCGCGAAGCAGACCGTGGCCCGGCAGGCCACCGCGCGGACGCCCGCCAAGGCCGCCGCGGGCAAGGGGGCCGCCCCCACGACCCCGGCGGCCGGGGGCGCGGCCCCCCGGAAGGCCGGGGCCCGGAAGATCCCCGCCCAGCAGGCCGCGCAGAAGAAGATCCCGGCCCAGCAGGCGGCCGAGGGCACGCCCGGACCCGGCTCCCCCGCCGAGCCCCCGGCCCCCGTGACGGTCGCGGGCTCCGCCGCGCTGGACGCCGCCGACCGCGACCGGCTGCTCTCCGGCACGCACCACGACCCGCACTCCGTGCTCGGGGCGCATCCCGTCCCCGGCGGTGTCGCCTTCCGCGCCTTCCGGCCGTTCGCCCTGTCGGTGACGGTCGCCGCCGGTGCCGTACGGGCCGAACTCCACGACGACGGCGACGGGTTCTTCACGGGGCTGCTCCCGCTGCGGGACGTCCCGCAGGACTACCGGCTCCTCGTGGCGTACGAGGGGTCGGTGCACGAGACCGAGGACGCCTACCGCTTCCTGCCCGCGCTCGGCGAGCTCGATCTGCATCTGATCGGCGAGGGCCGGCACGAGGAGCTGTGGAAGGCGCTCGGCGCCCAGCCGATGACCCACCAGGGCGTCACCGGCACCCGCTTCACCGTGTGGGCGCCGAACGCGCGCGGCGTCTCCCTCGCCGGCACCTTCAACTACTGGGACGGCACCGGCTTCCCGCTGCGCTCGCTCGGCGGCACAGGGGTGTGGGAGCTGTTCGTGCCCGGCGTCGGCGAGGGCGAGCTGTACAAGTTCGAGATCACCCGGCCCGACGGGTCGAAGACGCTGCGCGCCGACCCGATGGCCCGCCGCACCGAGGCCCCGCCGAACACGTCGTCCATCGTGTGCGCCTCGGAGTACGAGTGGGGCGACGCGCAGTGGCTGGAGCGGCGTGGCACGCCGGCCCCGCACGAGGCGCCGTTCTCGGTGTACGAGGTCCATCTGGCGTCCTGGCGTCCGGGGCTGACGTACCGGCAGCTCGCCGAGCAGCTGCCCGCCTACGTCAAGGACCTCGGCTTCACGCATGTGGAGCTGATGCCGGTCGCCGAGCATCCGTTCGGGGGCTCGTGGGGCTACCAGGTCACCGGGTTCTACGCGCCCACGGCCCGGCTCGGCACGCCCGACGACTTCAAGTACCTCGTGGACCGGCTGCACCAGGCCGGCATCGGGGTGCTGATGGACTGGGTTCCGGCGCACTTCCCGCGCGACGACTGGGCGCTGGCCGAGTTCGACGGGCGTCCGCTGTACGAGCACGAGGACCCGCTGCGCTCCGCCCACCCCGACTGGGGGACGCTGGAGTTCGACTTCGGTCGGCGCGAGGTGCGCAACTTCCTGGTCGCCAACGCGGTGTACTGGTGCGAGGAGTTCCACATCGACGGGCTGCGCGTGGACGCCGTCGCCTCGATGCTCTACCTGGACTACTCGCGCGAGCCCGGCCAGTGGGTGCCGAACGAGCACGGCGGCCGGGAGAACCTGGACGCGGTGGCGTTCCTGCAGGAGATGAACGCGACCGTGTACCGGCGCAACCCGGGGATCGTCACCATCGCCGAGGAGTCGACCGCCTGGGACGGGGTGACCCGGCCCACGCACGTGACCGGGCCGGGCGGCTTCGGCGGGCTGGGCTTCGGGCTCAAGTGGAACATGGGCTGGATGCACGACTCGCTGGAGTACATGACGAAGGAGCCGGTGCACCGCAGGTACCACCACGACGAGATGACGTTCTCGATGGTGTACGCGTACAGCGAGAACTACGTCCTGCCGATCTCGCACGACGAGGTGGTGCACGGCAAGCGGTCCCTGGTGTCGAAGATGCCCGGGGACTGGTGGCAGCAGCGGGCGAATCTTCGGGCGTATCTGGGCTTCATGTGGGCGCACCCCGGCAAGCAGCTGCTGTTCATGGGCCAGGAGTTCGCGCAGGGCGCGGAGTGGTCGGAGGCACACGGGCCGGACTGGTGGCTGCTGGACCCGGCGTACGGGGCGGAGGCGGACCACCGGGGTGTGCGCGATCTGGTCCGTGACCTGAACACGGTGTACCGGCACACGCCGGCGCTGTGGCAGCGGGACACCGATCCGTCCGGGTTCCGGTGGGTGGTGGGGGACGCGGCCGACGACAACGTGTTCGCGTTCCTGCGGTACGACGCCGAGGGCGCGCCGCTGCTGGCCGTGTCGAACATGTCGCCGGTCGTGCGGGACGAGTACCGGGTGGGGGTGCCGGAGGAGGTGCCGGCGTGGCACGAGGTGGTGAACACGGATGCGGCGCGGTACGGGGGCGGTGACGTGGTCAACCCCGAGCCGGTGAAGCCGGATCCGCAGAGCTGGCACGGGTGCCCGGCGAGCATCCGGCTGACGCTGCCGCCGCTCGCCACCGTCTGGTTGCGTCCGGCTTAGTTCTTCGCCACCGCCGCCCCTACCCTTCCGTCCCCGGGGGCTGCCGCCCCCGGACCCCCGCTTCGGCCCTCGACGGGCCTCGTCCTCAAACGCCGGACGGGCTGGAAATCAGCCCGTCCGGCGTTGCTCAGTTCTCGGCCAGTGCCTTCGGCAGGCGACCCGTGTGCAGGACGCCCAGCCGCTGGGTCGCGCGCGTCAGCGCCACGTACAGGTCGCTCGTGCCGTACAGGGCCGGTTCGACCACCAGGACCGAGTCGAACTCCAGGCCCTTGGCCTGGCGGGGGTCGAGCAGGACGACCGTCCGCGTGAGGTCGGGCTGCTCGCCCGCCGTCACCCCGTCCAGCCGCGCCGCGAGCCTGCGGTGCAGATGGCGGGGTGCGATGACGGCGAGCCGCCCCTCCGCGGGGGTCAGTTCCTTCACCGCCGAGGCCACGGCCTCGGGCAGGTCGTCGGTGGCCCGGACCCACGGGCGCACCCCCGTGGACCGTACGGAACTGGGCGGTTCGAAGTCCGGGTTCTCCGCCCGGACGACGGCCGCCGCCAGCTCCATGATCTCGGCGGGTGTGCGGTAGTTGACGCCCAGCCGGGTGTGCTCCCAGCGGTCCTCGACGTACGGCCGGAGGATGTCCTCCCAGGAGCCGACGCCCGCCGGTTCCGCGGTCTGCGCCGGGTCTCCGACGAGGGTCATCGACCGGGTGGGGACACGCCGCATGAGCAGCCGCCAGGCCATCGGGGACAGCTCCTGCGCCTCGTCGACGATGATGTGCCCGAACGCCCAGGTGCGGTCGGCCGCCGCGCGCTCGGCGGCGCTGCGGTGGTCGTCCTCCTCGTGCCGCTCGGCGAACCGCTCGGCGTCGATGATGTCGTGCGCGGAGAGGACCTCGCTGTCCTCCTCGTCCTTGTCGTCGAACTCGTAGGTCCGGGACGCGTACGACACGTCCAGCACGCCCTGCGCGTAGGCGATCTGCGTCTCGCGCTCGCGTCTCGCCCGGGCCCGGGCGAGACGGTCGTCCTCGCCGAGCAGTTCGGCGGCCTCGTCGAGCAGCGGTACGTCCGCCACGGTCCACGCCCGGGTCACGGGCCGCCGGATCGCGGCCGCGTCCTCGTCGGGGAGGTAGCCGACGGGGTCGGCGAGGAAGTCGGCGACCAGGCGCTGCGGGGTGAGCCGCGGCCAGAGCTGGTCGATGGCCGCCCACACCTCGGGGTTCTCGGCGATCTCGTCGCGGATCTGGGTGATGTCGCTGGGGTCGAGGAGGCTGGTGCCGTCGAAGGGGTCGGTGCCGACCCGCTCGGCGTACAGCTCGGTGAGGGTGTTGAGGATGTGCCCCTCGAAGTGCTCGCGCGCCGCGTTGTGCGGCAGCCGGGCGGCGCGCGTCTTCTCGCGGGCCACCTTCACCAGTCCGTCGTCGAGCATCAGCACCTCGCGGTCGTGCTCGATGGCGATGACCGGGTCGGGCAGCGCCTGCCAGTCGCGGACGACCTCGGCGAGGACGTCGGCCATGTCGGCGCGGCCCTTCACGGCCGCCGCCTCACGGGTGTCTGTCGCGGTCGCCTTCACGCCGGGGAAGAGTTCGCCGACGGTGGCCAGCAGCACCCCGGTCTCGCCGAGGGAGGGCAGGACCTCGCCGATGTAGCCGAGGAAGGCGGGGTTGGGGCCGACGATCAGGACGGCCCGCTTGGCGAGCAGCTCGCGGTGCTCGTAGAGGAGGTAGGCGGCGCGGTGCAGGGCGACGGCGGTCTTGCCGGTGCCGGGGCCGCCCTCGACGACGAGGACGCCGCGGTGCGGGGCCCGGATGATCTCGTCCTGCTCGGCCTGGATGGTCTGCACGATGTCGTGCATCCGGCCGGTGCGGGCGGCGTCGAGGGCGGCGAGCAGGACGGCGTCGCCGGTGGGGTCCTCGTGGCCGGTGCGCTCGCGGTCGCCGAGGTCGAGGATCTCGTCGTGCAGGGCGGTGACGGTCCGCCCCTCGGTGGTGATGTGCCGCCGGCGCCGCAGCCCCATCGGGGTGTGGCCGGTGGCCAGGTAGAAGGGGCGGGCGACGTCGGCCCGCCAGTCGATGAGGATCGGGGTGCGCTCGGTGTCGTCGGCGCGCAGGCCGATCCGGCCGATGTGGTGGGCCGCGCCCGAGGAGAGGTCGATCCGGCCGAAGCACAGGGAGCCGTCCACTGCGTTGAGCGCGGCGAGCAGCCCCGAGCGTTCGGCGACGAGGATGTCCCGCTCCAGGCGGGCCTGCATGGGCTTGTCGCCCTGGGCGAGCGCGTCCGAGACTCCGGCCTCGGTGTCGCCGCGCAGGGCGTCGACGCGTGCGTACAGGCCGTCGATGAATTCCTGCTCGCGTCGCAATTCACCGTCTTGGAATTCGGTGTTTGACAATTCCGCTCCCGCCCGGATATACTGTGCTCACTGAACTTCTCCGCGCCTTCTTCATTCGAAGTCGCGAACCATTCAATATACGCAACGAAATCCCCCGGGCGCAATTGCCTCGGGGGATTTCTGCTGTGCGTGGCGCGGTGGGCGCGGGGTGCTCAGAGCACGTCGGCCAGCTCCTCCAGCAGCCGCCGCTTGGCCCGTGCCCCGACCATCGCCTTCACCGGCTCGCCGGCCCGGAACACGATGAAGGTCGGCATGGACAGCACCTTGTAGGCGTTGGTCGTCAGCGGATTGGTGTCCACGTCGAGCTGGACCACCTTCAGCCGCTCCCCCTCCTCCGCGGCCAGCGCGCCGAGCACCGGCCCCATCTGCCGGCACGGCGGGCACCAGTCGGCGGTGAACTCCACCAGCACCGGCAGCTCCGCCCCGATCACCTCCGCCTCGAAGTCCGCGTCCGTCACCTCGGTCACGCCCGCCACGTCGATCACAGGTCCCGCCCTCCCAGTTCGC
The DNA here is from genome assembly GCF_042731455.1 of Streptomyces sp. NPDC059852. Classification (NCBI taxonomy): domain Bacteria; kingdom Bacillati; phylum Actinomycetota; class Actinomycetes; order Kitasatosporales; family Streptomycetaceae; genus Streptomyces; species Streptomyces sp. NPDC059852. The sequence goes on from NZ_JBHWJK010000012.1 coordinate 9,697, forward strand.
ACATCGGTGGTTCCTCGCCCTCGGCCAGCGCCAGCCGCAGCCCGATCGTGGCGCGCACGGCCTGGAGCTCGCCGATCAGCACGTCCAGTTCGTCCAGCTTGCGCCGGTACACCGCGAGCGAGGCCGGACAGGTGTCGCCGTCCGGATGCCCGGCCCGCAGGCACTCCACGAACGGCCGGGTCTCCTCCAGGTCGAACCCGAAGTCCTGCAGCGTCCTGATCTGCCGCAGCAACCGGAGATCGCCCTCGTCGTACACCCGGTGCCCGTTGGCGCCGCGCCGTGCGGGCAGCAGCCCGCGCGACTCGTAGTAGCGCAGGGTGCGCGTCGTGGTCCCGGCCCGTGCGGCCAGCTCGCCGATTCGCATGGGTTCGAACGTAGTCCTTGACGCCGACGTCAGGGCAAGGGCCGCACACGGCCGGACGCCCGGCCCCGGTTCAGGCGGGGCCGGGCGTCCGGTGCGAAGGGGCCGGTCAGGGCGGTCACGCCTTCGCGAGCTCCTTCTCGCCGTCCGGTCCCGGGGCCGCGGCCGCCGCGGGCTCGCCCTCGGCGCCGTGGTCGTCGAGCAGGGTCGCCTCGTCGAAGGGGATCTCACCGGCGAGGACCTGGTCGACCCGCTCGCGGTCGATCTCCTTCGTCCAGGTGCCGATGAGCACGGTGGCGACGGCGTTGCCCGCGAAGTTCGTCAGGGCGCGGGCCTCGCTCATGAAGCGGTCGATGCCGACGATCAGGCCGATGCCGTCCACCAGGGCCGGCTTGTGCGACTGCAGACCGCCCGCCAGGGTGGCGAGCCCGGCACCCGTGACACCGGCGGCGCCCTTGGAGGCGACCAGCAGGAACAGCAGCAGCGGGATCTGCTCGCCGATCGACATCGGGGTGCCCATGGCGTCGGCGATGAACAGGGACGCCATGGTCATGTAGATCATGGTGCCGTCGAGGTTGAAGGAGTAGCCGGTCGGGACGGTGATGCCGACGACGGGCTTGCTGACGCCGAGGTGCTCCATCTTGGCGATGAGGCGCGGCAGGGCCGACTCGGAGGACGACGTCGACAGGATCAGCAGGAACTCACGGCCCAGGTACTTGCAGAGCGTGAAGATGTTCAGCCCGGCGACGATCCGCAGCAGCGCGCCGAGCACGAGGAAGACGAACAGGAAGCAGGTCACGTAGAAGCCGAGCATCAGCACGGCGAGGCTCTTGAGCGCGTCCAGTCCGGCGGAGCCGGTGACGGCGGCGATGGCGCCGAAGGCACCGATGGGCGCGGCCCACATCACCATGGCGAGGATGCGGAAGACGAGCCGCTGGATGTGCTGCACCCCGCGCAGGATCGGCTCCCCGGCCGAGCCCATGGCCTGCAGGGCGAAACCGGCGAGCAGCGCGACCAGCAGGGTCTGCAGGACCGACTCGGAGGTGAAGGCGGAGACGATCGTGGTGGGGATGATGCCGAGCAGGAACTCGGTGGTGTCCTTCGCCTCGGCGTCCACCTGCGCCTGGCCGACGTCCTTGACGGCGTCGGTGACCGCGAGGCCGGAGCCGGGCTCCAGGATGTTGCCGACGACGAGCCCGATGGCGAGGGCGACCAGCGACATCACCAGGAAGTAGCCGAGCGCGATACCGCCGACGGCGCCGACCTTGGCGGCCTTCCGCACGGAGCCGATGCCCAGCACGATCGTGCAGAAGATGATCGGCGAGATCATCATCTTGATCAGCGCGACGAAGCCCGTCCCGATGGGCTTCAGCTCCACGGCGAAGTCCGGCGCGGCCAGGCCCACGGCGATGCCGAGGGCCACCGCGATGATCACCGCGATGTAGAGGTAGTGCGTGCGGTCCCGCCTGGCGACGGGTGCGGCAGGTGCCGTATCGGGGGAACTGGCGGCGGCCACGGCTGCCCTCCTTGACGTCTTCGTCGGTGGTCACCGGCGTGCGGCTCACGTCCGGGGTGGGGGTTCGCTGGTGGACGGGCGCGCCCCTGGGGACGGGGGTCGTGTGCAGCGATGCGGCGACTATCTCCCGCCCTGTGAGGGCGGTCACCCTTCCGTTCATTTAGTTCACCGGGAAACGTGCGGGCAGACTGGGCGGCATGCGTATCCCCGTCCCCCGACCGCGCAGCCTGGCAGGGCAGCTGTTCGCCATGCAGGCCGTGCTGATCGCGGTGCTGTTCTCCGGGTACGCGGTCTTCACCTACCTCAGCGACCGCGGCCAGGCCGAGGACGCGGCGGGCCGGCAGGCCGCGGCGGTGGCCCAGTCCATCGCCGACGCCCCGTCGACGCGGGACGCCATCCGCACCGACGACCCGACGGCCGCGCTCCAGCCGTACGCGCTGCGGGTGCAGCGGGACGCCGAGGTCGACTTCGTCACGATCATGGACCCGCGCGGGATCCGCTGGACCCACCCCGACGAGCGGCAGATAGGGCAGCACTTCCGGGGGCACACCGAGCGCGCGCTGCGCGGGGAGCCGTTCACGGAGACCTACACCGGGACGCTCGGCCCGTCGGTACGGGCGGTGGTGCCGATCTACGACGGCGGCACCGGCCGGGAGCACATCGTGGGCCTGGTCAGCGCGGGCATCCGGGTCGAGGAGATCAGCAAGCGGGTGCAGGAGCAGCTGACCGCCCTGATCGGCGGGGCGGCGGGCGCGCTGACGCTGGGCGCGGTCGGCACGTACGTGATCAACGCACGGCTGCGCCGGCACACCCACGGGATGAACGCGGCCGAGCTGAGCCGGATGCACGACTACCATCAGGCCGCCCTGCACGCGGTGCGGGAGGGGCTGCTGATGCTGGACGGGCAGTTCCGGGTGGCGCTGATCAACGACGGGGGCCGGGAGCTGCTGGGGGTGGGTGACGTGGTGGGCCGGTCCGTCGCGGAGCTGGGGCTGCCGGCGCCGCTGACGGGGGCGCTGCTCGCGTCCGAGCCCCGGGTGGACGAGGTGCATCTGACCGCGGAGCGGGTGCTGGTGGTGAACACCTCCCCGGTCTCCGGCGGTGAGCGGCGCGGCACCGTGGTGACGCTGCGCGATGTGACCGAGCTGCAGTCGGTGATGGGCGAGCTGGACTCGGAGCGGGGCTTCACGCAGGCGCTGCGCTCGCAGGCGCACGAGGCGGCGAACCGGCTGCACACGGTGGTGTCGCTGATCGAGCTGGGGCGGGCCGAGGAGGCGGTGGAGTTCGCCACCGCCGAGCTGGAGCTGGCGCAGGCGCTGACGGACCAGGTGGTCGCGGCGGTGAGCGAGCCGGTGCTGGCGGCGCTGCTGCTCGGCAAGACGGCGCAGGCGAACGAGCGGGGCGTGGAACTCGTCGTGTCGGAGGACAGCCGGCTCGACGACGGGCTGCTGAGCGACGCGCTGCCCGCCCGGGACCTGGTGACGGTGCTGGGCAATCTGATCGACAACGCCGTGGACGCGGCGCAGGGAAGTGTGGGGGCGCGGGTGACGGTGACGGCGTACGCCGGGGACGGCGAGCTGGTGCTGCGGGTGACGGACACCGGCACCGGGGTGGACCCCGCCCACGCCGAGGCGGTGTTCCGGCGCGGCTTCTCCACGAAGCCGTCCGGTCCCGGCGGCCGGGGCCTGGGCCTGGCGCTGGTCCGGCAGGTCGTGAACCGGCACCAGGGAGAGCTGTCGGTGACGCGGGCCGAGGACGGCGGGGCCGTCTTCGAGGTGCGGCTCGGCCTGGCGGACGGCGCCGGCGGCGCGGCGCCCGTACCCGCGCAGGGCGGGTCCGCCGAGGACGCGGTGGCCGTGAGAGGTGACGTATGACGGCGGATGCCGCGCAGCCGATCCGGGTGCTGGTGGTGGAGGACGACCCGGTCGCGGCGGACGCGCATGTGATGTACGTCGGCCGGGTGCCGGGGTTCGTCGCGGTCGGCCAGGCGCGCACGGGAGCGGAGGCGCGCCGGGCGCTGGAGCGCACGCCGGTGGATCTGCTGCTGCTGGATCTGCATCTGCCGGATGTCCACGGGCTGCAGCTGGCCCGGTCGCTGCGGGCGGCCGGGCATCACGCGGACGTGATCGCGGTGACGTCGGCCCGGGATCTGGCGGTGGTGCGCGAGGGCGTGTCGCTGGGCGTCGTGCAGTACGTGCTGAAGCCGTTCACCTTCGCGACGCTGCGGGACCGGCTGGTGCGGTACGCGGAGTTCCACGCGGCCGTGGGCGAGGCGAGCGGCCAGGACGAGGTGGACCGGGCGCTCGCCGCGCTGCGGGCACCGGGCCCCGCCGCGCTGCCGAAGGGCCTGAGCGCCCCGACCCTGGAACGGGTGACCGGCGCGGTGCGGGACGCGGACGGGGGGCTGACGGCGGCCGGGGTCGCCGAGGCCGTGGGGATCTCCCGGATCACGGCCCGCCGCTATCTGGAGCACCTGGTGGACGCGGGCCGCGCCGAACGCAGGCCCGTGTACGGGCAGGTGGGGCGGCCGGAGCTGGTGTACCGGTGGGTCCCGGGTCCCAAGGGCCGTTGAGGGCGTCCCCTCACGATCTCCTCAAGCGCTTTCCCCCGCACATGCATTGACCTGACTAGACCACTCCTCTTAGGTTCACCGGGCAGCCGTCCAGCGCCACAACGTCGTGCGCCCGCAGGAGGTCATGCCCGTGCGCCCCACCGCCGCCCTCCCCCCGCTCCTCGCCGCCGCCCTCGCCGCCGCCACGCTCACCGCGTGCGGCGGCGGTTCCGGCAGCGACCCGGACACCGTGAAGGTCTCCTTCAAGCAGTCCACGGACAACTCCGTGAAGGTGATGGACACCTATCTCGCGGACATCAAGAAGCAGTTCGAGAAGGCGAACCCCGGCAAGAAGGTCGAGTTCGTCCCCATCAAGGCCCCGGACTCGGAGTACTACACCAAGCTGCAGCAGATGCTCCGCTCCCCCAAGACCGCTCCCGACCTGGTCTACGAGGACACCTTCCTCATCAACTCGGACATCACCAGCGGGTACTTGAAGCCGCTCGACCCGTATCTCGCGAAGTGGCGGGACTGGGACCAGTTCATCGACACCGCGAAGGCCGCCGCCAAGGGCGAGGACGGCAAGACGTACGGCGTCCCCGACGGCACCGACACCCGGGGCCTGTGGTTCGACAAGGGGATCTTCGCCAAGGCGGGGCTCCCGTCCGACTGGCGGCCGAGGACCTGGGACGACGTCCTCGACGCGGCCCGCACCATCAAGAAGAAGGTCCCCGGCGTCACCCCCCTCAACGTCTACACCGGCAAGCCCGCCGGTGAGGCCGCCACCATGCAGGGCTTCGAGATGCTGCTGTACGGCACCGGCGACGGCGCCTCGGACCCGCTGTACGACAAGGCGTCCAAGAAGTGGATCGCCGGCGGAAAGGGCTTCCGTGACGCCCTCGCGTTCGTGGAGACGGTCTACAAGGAGAAGCTGGGACCGGACGTCTCGGACGCCCTCGACCCCAACTTCGGCACCCGGGTGCGCGGTGAGCTGCTGCCCGAGGGCAGGCTCGGCATCGACCTCGACGGCTCCTGGCTGCCGCAGGACTGGCTGGAGGGCAGCGGCCACGAGTGGCCGGAGTGGTCCGAGAAGCTGGGCCTCGCCCCCATGCCCACGCAGAACGGGCAGGCGCCCGGCAAGGTGAGCATGTCCGGCGGCTGGACGTGGGCGATCCCTGCCAAGGCGGGCAACCCCGACCTCGCCTTCGAGTTCGTGAAGACCATGCAGACCAAGGCGAACGCGCAGAAGTGGTACATCGCCAACTCGGGCATCGCGGTGCGCGAGGACGTCGCCGCCGACCCCGCGTACGTCGACGCGCAGCCCGGCATCAAGTTCTTCACCGACCTGGTGGCCTCCACGCACTACCGGCCCGCCTACCCGGCGTACCCGAAGGTCTCCACCGCGATCCAGGAGGCGATGGAGGGCGTGACGACGGGTGACGTGTCCGTGGAGGACGCGGCGAAGGCGTACGACGAGGAACTGAAGTCGGCGACGGACGGCCAGGTGATCGAGAAGTGAGCCCCCGCTCATGAAGACCGCCACCGACCCCGGCCTCGCGAAGGGGCCGGGTCCGGCCGCCGTGCCGCCCCGCCCATCCGCGCGGTCCCGTCGCGTCCCGCTGCTGCGGGTCCTCCCGCTGACCCCGGCGGTCGTCCTGCTGCTGCTCTTCCTGGCCGGCCCGATCGCGTACTGCGCCTCCATCGCCTTCACCGATCTCCAGCTCACCGGGCAGGCCGAGGACTCGTTCGTCGGCTTCGAGAACTTCACCACCGCCTTCGGCGACGACGCCTTCCTGAACGCCGTCTGGCTCACCCTCGTCTTCACGGTGATCTCGGCCCTGGTCGGCCAGAACACCCTGGGGCTGGCACTGGCGGCGCTCATGCGGCGCGCCTCGAAGCCGGTGCGCACGCTGGTCGGCGGCATCGTCATCACCGCGTGGGTGCTGCCGGAGGTCGTGGCGGGCTTTCTGCTGTACGCCTTCTTCCGTCGCGAGGGCACCCTGAACGCCGTACTGGACTGGCTCCATCTGCCCACCCAGAACTGGCTGTTCACCCTGCCGATCCTGGCGGTGTCCTTCGCGAACGTCTGGCGGGGCACGGCCTTCTCGATGCTGGTGTACTCGGCGGCCCTCGACGAGATCCCGAAGGAGATCACCGAGGCCGCGGAGGTCGACGGGGCCGGCGGCTGGCGCCGGATGTGGCACATCACGCTGCCGATGATCCGGCGTTCCATCGGCACCAATCTGATGCTGATCACCCTGCAGACGCTGTCCGTGTTCGGGCTGATCTGGGTGATGACCCGGGGCGGTCCGGGCGGCCGCAGCCAGACGCTGCCGCTGTTCATGTACGAGGAGGCGTTCCAGAAGAGCATGATCGGCTACGGCACCGCGGTCGCCCTGCTGCTGCTCGTGGTGGGCTCGCTGTTCTCGGTGGTCTATCTGCGTCTGCTGCGAACGGAGGTCTGAGCCATGCCCCGCACGCTCTCGTCCCGCAGGGCCTCGCACCGGCTGGCCGCCGACGCCGGACTGCTGGTGGTGGCCGCCGCGTTCGTGCTCCCGCTGGCCTGGGTGGTGCTGTCCGCCCTGGACCCGCACGCCGATCTGCGGGTGAAGCTCCCGGACGGCCTGACCCTGGACAACTTCGACGCCGTCATGACCCCGGACATCACCTTCACCCCGCTGCTGAACAGCCTGCTGCTGTGCGGCGGCGGGACGCTGCTGACGGTGGCGTGCGCGGCGCTGGCCGCCTATCCGCTGTCGCGGTTCCGGTCGCGTTTCAACCGGCCGTTCCTGCTGACGGTCCTGTTCGCGACGAGCCTGCCGATCACCGCGATCATGGTGCCGGTGTACGCGCTGTTCGTGCGGGTGAACCTGATCGACACCATGGAAGGCACGATCTTCTTCTTCGCCGCGTCCCAACTGCCGTTCGCCGTCTGGCTGATGAAGAACTTCATGGACGGGGTGCCGAAGGAGCTGGAGGAGGCGGCCTGGACGGACGGGGCGTCGTCGCTGCAGTCGCTGGTGCGGATCGTGCTGCCGCTGATGGGGCCGGGTGTGGCGGTGGTGACGGTGTTCTCGTTCGTGATGATGTGGGGGAACTTCTTCGTCCCGTTCATGCTGCTGCTGACCCCGGACCAGATGCCGGCGGCGGTCAGCATCAACGAGTTCTTCGGCAACCGGGGCACGGTGGTCTACGGGCAGCTGGCCGCGTTCTCGATCCTGTATTCGACCCCGGTGATCCTGCTGTACGTGCTGGTGGCGCGCCGGCTGGGCGGCGGGTTCGCGCTGGGCGGGGCGGTCAAGGGGTAGGGGGCGGGGGCGGGCGTCGGATTCGAGCCGCCGCCCCGGGTGCCGGGGGCGGTCCGCCGCACCGGGCAGGTCGCACTCCTCTTCGAGTTACGGGTGTGCGCGCGAGCGCGGCGAGGGTGTGCCGGCGCCGGGAGCCGGGACGCACACGGGAGCGAATATGCCGCCTGAGCTTGCCGTTCGCCGGGTGAGGGCACCAGCGGGGCCGCACCCGTCCCGGCCGTGCGGCGTCCCACCGGGGGCGGCACCGTCACCCTCCAGGGATCGAACCCGCCGGTAGCCGTATCTTCGTACGATCCGTGATCCTGGCCGAACAGACCGTAGTCACGGTATGCCGGCCGTCCTACGGTGTGGGCCGTGCGCCGACCGCAAGCTCAGCCGAACCAGCCGCCCCGCCGTTCCAGCCTCCGCAACCCGCCCACCCCGCCGTTCGACGCCCCGGCCGCCCGCCGCCTCAGAGCCGGCCTCAACATGGGGCCCGAGCACGTCGCCTACGGCATACGGGTCTCCTACGGCCTCCCCCATGTCACCGGGGACCTCGTCCTCGCGTGGGAACGCGAACTCGTCGCTCCGGAGAACGCCGAACTCACCGCCCTCGCGGGCGTCCTGTGGTGCTCGCCGGGCGAACTGCTCGGCAGACCGCGGACGTTGCGCGAGCACCGCGTCGCCCAGGGCCTCGCGCCCGAGGACGTGGCCCGTGCCGTAGGGCACGACCTGCGCGCCTATCTGCGCATGGAGGAGCACGACGGCTGGCGGGGCACCGACCGCCAGTCCGCCGCGCTCGCCGAGGTGCTCGGGCTGTCGCTCCCGGACTTCATCACCGTGACGGGCCGCGACGGGCGCCTGGCCGATCTGCTGCGCAGCGCCGTGACGACGCGCTGGCAGGCGTACATCCGCCCGGTGGCCGCGATGGCGCCGCTGGACCGGCGGCTGATCCAGGACGCGCTGCGGGAGCTGCACCAGGAGTACCAGGGGCAGATGACCGCGACCCTCAGCTGGGGCGCGGGCAGCGGGGACCACAGCGCGACGGGCCGCGCCTTCCTGGACGGGATCGTGGAGCGCTTCTGGACGGCGGTCCAGGGCGGGGCGCCCTGACGCCGGACGGGGTCTCCTAGAAGACCGACTCCGCCTCGTCCATGCGGTCCTTCGGGACCGTCTTCAGCTCGGTGACGGCCTCCGCGAGCGGGACCATCACGATGTCCGTGCCGCGCAGGGCCGTCATCCTGCCGAACTCGCCGCGGTGCGCCGCCTCCACGGCGTGCCAGCCGAAGCGGGTGGCGAGGACGCGGTCGTAGGCGGTGGGCACGCCGCCGCGCTGGACGTGGCCGAGGATGACCGGCTTGGCCTCCTTGCCGAGGCGGCGCTCCAGCTCGAAGGCGAGGGCGGTGCCGATCCCCTGGAAGCGCTCGTGGCCGTACTGGTCGATCTCGCCCTTGCCGTAGTCCATGCTGCCGTCGGCGGGGTGGGCGCCCTCGGCCACGCAGATCACGGCGAACTTCTTGCCGCGGGCGAAGCGTTCCTCGACCATCTTGACGAGGTCGCCGGGGTCGAACGGGCGCTCCGGGAGGCAGATGCCGTGCGCGCCGGCCGCCATGCCCGACTCCAGGGCGATCCAGCCCGCGTGCCGGCCCATGACCTCGACGACCATGACGCGCTGGTGGGACTCGGCGGTGGTCTTCAGCCGGTCCATGGCCTCGGTGGCGACGCCGACGGCGGTGTCGAAGCCGAAGGTGCGGTCCGTCGAGGAGATGTCGTTGTCGATCGTCTTGGGGACGCCGACCACCGGCAGGCCCGCGTCCGACAGCATGCGGGCGGCCGTCAGCGTGCCCTCGCCGCCGATCGGGATGAGGGCGTCGATGCCGAAGTCACGGGCAATGTCCGGGGCGTTCTCGCAGGCCTCGCGCAGCCGCGCGCGCTCCAGCCGGGAGGAGCCGAGGATGGTGCCGCCGCGGGCGAGGATGCCGCTGACCGCGTCCAGGTCGAGGGTGCGGTAGTGGCCGTCGAGCAGGCCCGCGAAGCCGTCCTCGAAGCCGATCACCTCGTCGCCGTACTGGGTCACGGCCCGGTGCACGACCGACCGGATCACGGCGTTCAGGCCGGGGCAGTCGCCGCCTGCGGTGAGAACTCCGATGCGCATCGTGCTGTGTCTCCTGCTCGCTGTCGTGATACCGGTGAGCCGATCCGATTGTTTCACGTCCCCGAGGGCCCTGTCGCTTGCGTCCGGTCCGTCCCGTTCCGCCCTGTTCCGGACCGTGCCGAGGGCTCCTCGCCCCGCGCGTACCCCCTGCCGGGCCCCTCGTCCTGGCGGGCGCCTTAACGACGGCCAAGGGTAGTGTCAAGAGGGTTTCACTCCTCTCACCGGGTGATGTCGCGGCCCGCTGTGGGACCCGGGGACGGGGGACGGACGAGACGGCGACAGAGGAAACGGAGATCACGCGTGACGCGGAGCGTGTACGTGACCGGCATCGACCGCGGCGACGGCCGCCAGGTCGTCGAGCTGGGGGTGATGGAGCTCCTGACCCGCCAGGTCGACCGGGTCGGGGTGTTCCGGCCGCTGGTCCACCACTCGCCCGACCGCCTGTTCGAACTGCTGCGTGCCCGGTACCGCCTCTCCCAGGACCCGGCGACGGTCTACGGCATGGACTACCACGAGGCGTCCGCCCTCCAGGCGGAGCGCGGCACGGACGAGCTGGTGTCCACGCTCGTCGACCGCTTCCACGCGGTCACCCGCGACTTCGACGTCGTCCTGGTGCTGGGCACCGACTTCGCCGACACCCAGCTTCCGGACGAGCTGTCCCTGAACGCCCGGCTCGCCAACGAGTTCGGCGCCTCCGTGATCCCGGTCGTCGGCGGGCGCGGGCAGAACACCGAGTCGGTGCTCGCCGAGACGCGCAACGCCTACCGGGCGTACGAGAACCTGGGCTGCGACGTGCTCGCCGTGGTGACCAACCGGGTGGCCCGCGAGGACCGGGACGAGATCGCCGAGCGGCTGGGCTCCCGGCTGCCCGTGCCCTGCTACGTCGTCCCCGACGAACCCGCCCTGTCCGCGCCGACCGTCGCGCAGATCGTCCAGGCCCTGGACGCGAAGGTGCTGCTCGGCGACGACTCGGGGCTCGCGCGCGACGCCCTGGACTTCGTGTTCGGCGGCGCGATGCTGCCGAACTTCCTCACCGCCCTGACGCCGGGCTGCCTGGTCGTCACCCCGGGCGACCGGGCCGACCTGGTCGTCGGCTCGCTGGCCGCGCACAGCGCGGGCACCCCGCCGATCGCCGGGGTCCTGCTCACCCTCGACGAGCGGCCCGGCGACGAGATCCTCACCCTGGCCGCGCGCCTCGCCCCCGGCACCCCGGTGCTGTCCGTGCCCGGCTACAGCTTCTCCACCGCCGAGCGGCTGTCGTCACTGGAGGGCAAGCTGAGCGCTGCCACCCCGCGCAAGGCGGAGGTCGCGCTCGGTCTGTTCGAACGGTACGTGGACACCGGGGACCTGCTGGGGCGGGTCTCGGCGCCGAACTCCGACCGGGTGACACCGATGATGTTCGAGCACAAGCTGCTGGAGCAGGCCCGCGCGGACATCCGGCGGATCGTGCTGCCCGAGGGCACCGAGCCGCGCGTGCTCCAGGCCGCGGAGGTGCTGCTGCGGCGCGGCGTCTGCGACCTCACCCTCCTCGGACCGGCCGACCGGATCCGCAAGACCGCCGCCGACCTCGGCATCGACCTCGGCGACACGCAGCTGATCGACCCGGCCACCAGCGAGCTGCGCGACTCCTTCGCCGAGAAGTACGCCCGGCTCCGCGCCCACAAGGGGGTCACCGTCGAGCTGGCGTACGACGTCGTCAGCGACGTCAACTACTTCGGGACGCTGATGGTGCAGGAGGGTCTCGCCGACGGCATGGTGTCGGGCTCGGTGCACTCCACGGCGGCGACCATCCGGCCCGGCTTCGAGATCATCAAGACGCAGCCGGACGCCTCCATCGTCTCCTCGGTGTTCTTCATGTGCCTCGCCGACAAGGTCCTCGTCTACGGCGACTGCGCGGTGAACCCGGACCCGGACGCCGAGCAGCTGGCCGACATCGCCGTGCAGTCGGCGGCCACGGCCGCGCGGTTCGGGGTGGAGCCGCGGATCGCGATGCTGTCGTACTCCACGGGCACCTCGGGCTCGGGCGCCGACGTCGACAAGGTGCGCGCGGCGACCGAGCTGGTCCGCTCGCGTCGCCCCGACCTGCGGATCGAGGGCCCCATCCAGTACGACGCCGCCGTGGAGCCGTCGGTCGCCGCGACCAAGCTGCCGGAGTCCGACGTGGCCGGGCAGGCGACGGTGCTGATCTTCCCGGACCTCAACACGGGCAACAACACCTACAAGGCCGTCCAGCGCTCCGCCGGCGCGATCGCCGTCGGACCGGTCCTGCAGGGCCTGCGCAAGCCGGTCAACGACCTGTCCCGGGGCGCCCTCGTCTCGGACATCGTCAACACCGTCGCCATCACGGCGATCCAGTCCCAGTCCCCCGCCCCGTCCTCCGAGCGGAAGGCCGCCGCCCCGTGACCGCCACCCGCGTCCTCGTCCTCAACTCCGGCTCGTCGTCGCTGAAGTACCAGCTGCTCGACATGCGCGAGCGCGCCCGGCTCGCCACGGGGCTCGTCGAGCGCATCGGCGAGCGGACCTCCCGGCTGAAGCACACCCCGCTGACGGGCGGCGGCGAGAGCCGTGAGCGCGGCGGTCAGATCGCCGACCACGACGCGGCGCTGAAGGCGGTCGCGGCGGAACTCGCCCAGGACGGCCTCGGGCTGGACTCGCCGGAGCTGGCCGCGATCGGACACCGCGTGGTGCACGGCGGCAAGCGGTTCACCGAGCCGACGATCGTGGACGAGGCCGTGCTCGCCGAGATCGAGCGGCTCATCCCGGTGGCGCCGCTGCACAACCCGGCCAACCTCACCGGTATCCGCACGGCCCGCTCGCTGCGCCCGGACCTGCCGCAGGTCGCCGTCTTCGACACGGCGTTCCACACCACGATGCCGGAGTCGGCCGCCCGCTACGCCATCGACGTCGAGACCGCCGACCGGCACCGCGTCCGGCGCTACGGCTTCCACGGCACCTCGCACGCGTACGTGTCCCGGGCCACCGCCGAGCTGCTGGGCAGGGCCCCCGAAGAGGTGAACGTCATCGTGCTGCACCTCGGCAACGGCGCCTCGGCGTCCGCGGTGCGTGGCGGCAGGTGTGTGGACACCTCCATGGGGCTGACCCCCTTGGAGGGACTCGTGATGGGTACGCGATCGGGTGACACCGATCCCGCCGTCATCTTCCATTTGGCGCGGGTCGCCGAAATGTCCATCGCGGAAATCGACGACCTGCTCAACAAGAAGAGCGGATTGGTCGGGCTCTGCGGCGACAACGACATGCGGGAGATCCGGCGCCGGATCGACGAGGGTGACGAGCGCGCGCAATTGGCCTTCGACATCTACATTCACCGGTTGAAGAAGTACATAGGCGCCTATTACGCGGTGCTCGGCCGGGTCGACGCCGTCGTGTTCACGGCCGGGGTCGGGGAGAACGCGGCGCCGGTCCGCGAGGCCGCCATGGCGGGCCTGGGGCAGCTGGGCCTCGCCGTGGACCCGGAGCTGAACGCCGCGCGCGGCGGCGGGGCGCGCCTGATCTCACCGGCGGGCGCGCGGGTCGCGGTCGCGGTGGTGCCGACCGACGAGGAACTGGAGATCGCGACGCAGACCTACGCTCTGGTCGGCGGGGGCGGCGACTGAGCGACGGCAACGGAGGTAAACGGCCCGGTAACACGGCTGAGCAAAGCACAGCTCATTTGTACTTTCCACCAGACGGAATATTCCGCGGCGAAACAAACCGATAGGATCGTCCCATGCGCCGTTCGAAAATCGTTTGTACTCTCGGCCCCGCGGTCGACTCCCATGAACAGCTCGTGTCGCTGATCGAAGCCGGCATGAACGTGGCCCGCTTCAACTTCAGCCACGGCACCCACGAGGACCACCAGGGGCGGTACGAGCGCCTGCGGGCCGCCGCCGAGGAGACCGGCCGCGCCATCGGCGTGCTGGCCGACCTCCAGGGACCGAAGATCCGTCTGGAGACCTTCGCCGAGGGCCCGGTCGAGCTGGAGCGCGGTGACGAGTTCGTCATCACCACCGAGGACGTCCCGGGCGACAAGTCCATCTGCGGGACGACCTACAAGGGCCTGCCCGGGGACGTCGCCAAGGGCGACCAGGTCCTCATCAACGACGGCAACGTCGAGCTGAAGGTCGTCGAGGTCGAGGGCCCGCGGGTGCGGACCATCGTCATCGAGGGCGGCGTCGTCTCCGACCACAAGGGCATCAACCTCCCGGGCGCGGCGGTGAACGTGCCGGCGCTGTCCGAGAAGGACGTCGAGGACCTCCGCTTCGCGCTGCGCATGGGCTGCGACCTGGTCGCCCTGTCCTTCGTGCGGGACGCGAACGACGTGCAGGACGTGCACAAGGTCATGGACGAGGTGGGCCGCCGCGTCCCGGTCATCGCCAAGGTGGAGAAGCCGCAGGCGGTCGCCAACATGGAGGACGTCGTGATGGCGTTCGACGGCGTGATGGTCGCGCGCGGCGACCTGGCCGTCGAGTACCCGCTCGAGAAGGTCCCGATGGTGCAGAAGCGCCTCATCGAGCTGTGCCGGCGCAACGCGAAGCCGGTGATCGTGGCGACCCAGATGATGGAGTCGATGATCACCAACTCCCGTCCGACGCGCGCCGAGGCATCCGACGTGGCCAACGCGATCCTGGACGGCGCGGACGCGGTCATGCTGTCGGCGGAGTCCTCGGTCGGCGCCTACCCGATCGAGACGGTCCGGACGATGTCGAAGATCGTCACCGTCGCCGAGCAGGAACTGCTCTCCAAGGGCCTCCAGCCGCTGGTGCCGGGCAAGAAGCCGCGCACCCAGGGCGGTTCGGTCGCCCGCGCGGCCTGCGAGATCGCCGACTTCCTCGGCGGCAAGGGCCTGGTCGCCTTCACCCAGTCCGGCGACACCGCCCGCCGCCTGAGCCGCTATCGGGCGGCGCAGCAGATCATCGCGTTCACGACGGACGAGTCCACGCGCAACCAGATGACCCTGAGCTGGGGCGTCGAGCCGCACGTCGTGCCGTTCGTGAACAGCACCGACGAGATGGTCGACCTGGTCGACCAGGAGATCGTCAAGCTGGGCCTGTTCCACGAGGGCGACATCGTGGTCATCACGGCGGGCTCCCCGCCCGGTGTCCCGGGCACGACGAACATGGTCCGGGTCCACCACCTGGGCGGCCAGGGCCGCGACTGACGTCTGGACGTCTTGGCTGTGGAAGGGCGCCCCTCGCTTTGCGGCGGGGGGCGCCCTCTGCGTGTGTCACGCCTTGCCGACGGCCTGTACGAGGGCGGAGGCCAGGGCGTCGACGTTCTCCTGTGAGCTCCTCGACGGTGAGGCGGAAGTCCCGGGACGCGGTGTGCGGTCAGGCCAGACGTCCCACGAGCGCATGGACGGGCTACCGTCCGACGCCGACCAGCAGGGTCAAACATCGCGGATGCCTGGGAGGGCGTGAGCCGGGCGATGAAGGCGTCGCCGTGGCGGGTGAGTTCCAGGTGGTTCTCATATCAGTGCTCCACGCGCTGCCAGAGCGTGTCGGTGACCAGGTCCTCGTGGTGCCCGAAGTGGGCGGCCAGGCGCTGGTAGCGGACGTATTGCTCTTCGGCGAGCGGTAGGGACAGAACGTCCAGCATCCGCAGCAGAAGCCGGAAGCCGAGGTCGGGATCGACGCGGGTCACGACCTGTTCCAGGACGGCCGCCGCCTCGGTCCCGGGGATCGCCTCCCAGTGAGGGCTCACGGACCGGTCCGCCATCAGCGGTGCCACAGCGCGGAGCTCCCGCAGCACGGGGTCGGCGGACTCGGCCACGACGTCCGGTGGGGACGGAGTGTAGGCAGGGGCGACGTCACGCAGAACCTCCCCGCACGTGGCCACGATCTGCCGGAGCCAGTCCCGTCCGTCGATGCCCAGCTGGTCGATGTTGTAGCCGCGGTCCGTCGCCGCCAGCCAGAGCGCGGTGAGGGCCGGGGTGGGGAGGGGGGAGTTTAGGAGACGGAGCGTGTCCTGGAGGAGGAAGGCCGCCTGGGAGCCGGGGGTCTGACCCTCGTGGTCGGCCGCGGCGGCCTGACGCAGGGCCTGTTCGGGCGTGGCGTCATGATGCCAGGAGCCGGCGAACCAGGCGGTGAGGTGGGAGAAGCCGACGTCGCCCAAGGCGTCACGCCGGGCGGTGTCGATGGGAGGCCACCGGACGTCGAGACCGTCGTGGACGAGGGGTCCGGGGTGGCCGAACTCCTCACCAAGGGCGACGAGCCGGTCGTGCTCGTCCTTTTCCACAGGTAGGCAGTACGCCTTGAGCGCACGGAGGAAGAGCCGGAAACCCAGATCGGCGCCGGCTTCCTCTGTGACGCGTGCGAGGGCCGAGGACGCGGGCACGGAGGAGGCACGGATGTGTGCCATCACCGCCTCACACGGGCTCTCCTCGGTGACGGCCTCAAGGGCCGGCCATCTGTCCGCGAGCGTGGAGAGCCACGCGCGCGTGGTCATCCCGTGTTCCGCCGGGTCGAACCGATGCCGGGTGGCCGCCAGCCACGCCGTACGGAGCACGTCGTCCGGCAGCGAGGAGTCGAGGAGACGGCGTACGTCAGCACCGAGCTCCACGGCGCCCTCCCGCTCGGCGAGACCGGCGACGTCGGCCGCGAGGGCCATCACCTGGTCGGGGCCCAGCGCCGGGGCTTGGTCGGCGAAGACCCGCGCGGCGAGTTCACTCAACCCGAAGTCGCCCTCGTAGAGCACGCCGTACGCCGGTCGCCGCCTGACCACAATCCACTCCTTGTCTCTTCACGTCCGTCTCGACCGGGCTCGCCCGAAGATCGGACGGGCCCTTGGACCAGAGATCAGACTGGGTACGAGGTGTACACGATGAAGCCCTCATGGCCGGTCTTTCCGGGCAGCCTATGGAGGATCACCTTGATCGCGTTCCCAGCAGCGTATGAGCTGCCGTCTGCTCGGTACACCGTGCCGAGAGACGAGTACTTGTCCCAGGTGGCAGTGAACGTGAACTCCGGCTGGTTCTTCCACTTGCCTCGCTTGTTGAGCCAGTTGTCCAGGGCGTCGAAGCTGGCGGTCCGCTTCTTGCCGTTCGGGAAGAAGTACTGAGCGAAGGCCCGATCGACGCCTTGCTGGGCGATCTCCTCACTCACCCACACACTGCTGATCCCCGGCCGGCCCTTCCGCAGGTTCTCCTCGGCGAACGCGCGTGCCTGCTGCGGGGTCACACGGACATGTCTGCTCAGCGTATGCGCCCCCGCCTGAGGGAACACCAGCTCGTCGGAGAGGTTCATGCAGTTGTGGACCAGCAGGTCGTCCGGCTGCTCGCCTTCGGTGCGTACGAAGAACGTGTGCAGTCCGTCCACTGTCAGGTCGTAGACACGGCTCGCAACGAGCCCGGTACGGTCATTCATCACGCGCACCGTGTGCAGGGAACCGTTCGGAGAGCGCAGCGAGTCGCCCACGCGGAGCTCCGAAACGAGCCTCCAACCGCGCTCCGCGACATAGACCTTGTGGCCCGGAGTGCTGGTGAGTCGGTCTCCGTCGGTGAAGGTGATGTCCACCAGCCGGTCGCTATCGTGAGCGAACGTCGCGTCGACCCTCTGAGGCCGTCGGACGCCGGTCTCCGGGTCCTCCGCCAGCACCCATTCTCCGCGGCGCACCTCACTGATCGGCTTCCGCCCACCGTCGGCCATCAGTACCTGCGTAGCACCGGGAAAGCTGTTGATGCGGCAGGCGGTCGTCAAATCCTCATAGAGGTGTACGGTCCGCCCGATGTCGGCCATGGCGGCGGCGTCCAGGTCCAGGGCCTTCAGCGCCTTGTAGGCGTCCGAGACCCCGACTCCCGTGTGCATGGCCGCGTTCAGAGCGTGAATCGCGTCGGCCACGGCCTTGATGGTCCTACCGCCGACGAACCAGCTGGCAGCCCACAGGCACCCCGTGCCGCTGCCGCTCTCACCGCCCGGGGCAATCTTCTGGGCACACTCGATGAAATCGCCGAGGAGGATCTTGACCGGGTCGATGCCTTCGTTGAACTCAATCATCGAGATGGTGTGCGTGACCTCTTTCTTCAGCCCTTTGAGGACCTTGGGGCCGAGGAAGACGGTGGACGTGGACGGGCACCCGAACTGGGTGGCCGGCATGTTCTCTGCCGTGCACAGGTAGAGGTCCACGTACGCGTCGAATTTGATGACGGCCGTGATCACGCAGTCACCGAAGTGCACGATCGGGTTGCAGTTGTCCTTCTTGATCACCTCTGGATCGCCGATGGGTTCGATCCGGTCGACGACGTAGAAGACGTTGCCCACGCCGGTCGAGGCACCAGAGACGACTTGATCGAGCTTGCCCTTGCTCTCCGCCCGCTCAGCCGCCTCCTGGGCCTCCTCGGCGTACTTCTCGGCGTCCTTCGCCGCCTCCTCGGCCTCCGTGGCCGCCTTGTCGGCCCGGTCGGCTGCCGCTCGGGCCTCCTTGGCGTCCGCCTCTGCCGCCGAGGCGGCCTTGCGGGCCGCTTCGGCGTCGAGGGCCGCCTCGTCGGCCGAGTCGCGGGCCGCCTTGGCGTGGCTCTCGGCGCGGCCCGCCGCCTTGTCGGCTGCCGCCGCGTCCTCCGCTGCCTGGCGGTCGTACTCGACGGTGCGGGCCCGTGACGCGACCGCCTTCGACGCGGCCTTCGCGGCGTCGGCTGCGTACCCCAGGGCCTCCTTGGCGTAACCACGGGCGTCCGACGCGTGCTTGGCCGCGTTCGCCGCGTGCTGGTAGGCGGCCTTGGCGTCGCCCTTCGCCTGGTCGGCGAGCGCCTGCGAGGAGGCGGCCTCCTCCTTGGCGTTCTTGGCGTGCGTCTCGGCGACGGCCTGCTGCTGCTCCGCGATCGTCTTGGAGCCCTGCCCGGTGAGCACCACCAGACCGGCGGCCGAGTCGGTGTCGACGTACGGCGAGCCGAGCTGGATGGCGTCGTTCGCCGGCTTCGCCACCTGAGCGGCGGCCTTTCCGGCGTCCACGGCGGCCTGCGCCGTCACGTAGGCGAAGCCCGCCGCCTTCGCGGACGCCACCAGCGCCTTGCCGGCCTCCTTGTTGGCCTCGTCCGCCTCGGACTTGGCGGTCTTGGCCTTCGCCTCGGCTTCGTCGGCCAGCTTCACCGCCGTCTTCGCCTCGTCGGAGGCGTGCTGCGACGCCTTGATCGCGTCGGCCGTTGCACTCGTCGCGGTCTTCACCGCGGCGTCCGCCTTCAGCTTCGCGGCCTGCGCGGCGTCGGCGTTGGCGCGGGAGCGCTTGGCCGCCGCCTCGGCCCGCGTGGCCGCCGCGTCCGCCTCTTCGGCAGCCTTCGTGGCGGCGTTGGCTGCGGTCCGGGCCCGGCCGGCGGCCGCCTCCGCGTCGTCGGCGTGCTTGTCCGCCTCGTTGGCCGCGGCACGGGCGGCGTCCGCCGCGTCGCCCGCGTCCAGGGACTCGGCGTACGCCGCCTTGGCATCGGCCTTGGCGCGCAGGGCGTCGGCCTTCTGCTCGGCCTCCCAGGCGTCGTCACGCTTGGCCTTGGCGTTGTCCCGGGCCTTGACCGCGTCGTTCTTGCGCGCGACCGCCGTGGCCTCGGACGCTTCGGCCTTCTCCCGCGCCTCCTTGGCGTTCGCCGCCTCCGCCTGGGCCGTCTTCTTGTGCTGCTCGGCCTCCGCCTGCTTCGCGGCCGCCTTCTCCTTCTCCGCCTTGGCCGTCTTCTCCTCGGCCTCGGCGGCCAGCCGCTTGGCGTGGGCGGTCGCGGCGGCCGACTTGGCCTCGCCCTCCGCCTTCAGGGCCACGGCGAGCTTGGCCTCCGCGGTCTCCTTGTCCTTCTTGGCGTTGTCGCGGTGCACCTTGGCGGCGTCCGCGGCGGCCTTCGCCTGCAACTCGGCCGTCTCGGCGGCCTTCTTGCGGAACTCGGCCTTGGCCTGGGCCGCCTGGGCGAGCGCGCGCTGCGCGATGGTGTCGCTGTCGCTCGCGGAGGCGCGGGTCGCCGCCTCGGCGGTCTCACCGGCCTTCACCATGGCTTCCAGCGCGGCCACCGCACCCTTGGTGACCTGGGCCTTCTGCTGGCCCACGAGCAGCCCGCGGCCCCGCGGGGCGCCCTGCTGGTCGGCGATGGCGTACGCCGCCTGCTCGGCGGTGTCGGAGGCGGTCGCCGCCTTCTTCGCGGCGGCCAGCTGCGCCTTGAGCGCCGTCAGCTGGTTCGCCGCACCGGTGCGTGCGGCCGCCAGGCCCGCCTTCGCCTTGTCGAACTGGGCCTTCGGCGGGACGGTCCCCTTCTGGCCGGACGGCTTGATGGTGACCTTCTGCGGGGTGGCGCCGGAGCACGTCCACAGCCGGGAGTCCTGGCCGTTGTCGTACGTCTTCAGATCCAGGCACTTGCCCGTGCCCACGTTCTTGAGCGGCGTGGCCGCCCGGACGTTGTACTCCCAGGTCTGGGCCGGGGTGCTCTTGCACGTCGCGAGCTGGATCTTCGTGCCGTCGGCGGAGTTGTTCCCGGCGACCTCCACGCACTTGAGCGCCTTGACGTTGCGCAGGTGCAGGCCCTTGTCGTCGCCCTCGACGGTCCACTGCTGGGCGGCGGAGCCGTTGCAGGTGTAGATCTGCACGGCGGTGCCGTCGGTCGTGCCCCCGCCCGCGGCGTCCAGGCACAGGCCCTTCTTGCCGGTGACCTCGATGGTGGTGGGCGCGTTCCCGATGGCCCCGACGCCACCGGCGGACCAGTAGTCCTGCCAACGGGTGAGGTGGTCGGCGGTCCAGGACTGCCCGACGAGGTCACCGAGTGCCTTGGCCCCGACGGTGAGCGCCTTGGTGGCATCCTTGTTGGCGGTCAGGATCTGGTCGCGCTGGGTGGCCTGGGAGGCGATCTCCTGCTGCCACTCCGCCGCCGCGGTGGCCGTCGCGTCGCTCAGGGCGTCGCGCGGGTCGAGCGGGTCACGCCAGGCGCAGGTGGAGAAGCGGGACTTGAGGTCCTCGACCGCGATGCGGTACTCGGGCGAGCCCGGTTCCGGGGTGGTACGGGGGAAGCCTCCGGAGGTCAGGAAGATCCGGGCGTCGTCGGCACCGGTCGCCTGGCCGGTGGTGTCCGTGAGCCACTGGAAGGCGTCGCGTTCGGCGAGGGCCCGGTTCCACTCGTCGCTCGGGAGGCTCGGGTCGGGGTCCTTGCCGTACAGGGGGGTGCCCAGGTCGGTGACGGCCTTGCGGGTCGCGGCGTCGGCGGCGGGGGTGGAGTCCTTGTAGAAGGTCTCCTCGTCCTGCCAGAAGCGGTCGGCGGTCCACCGGTCCAGGCCGGTCTGTGTGTAGAAGCCGGGCTTGCCGTCACTGCCGTCGGGAGGCCAGAGGAAGCCGGTCGCGGTGAAGCCGGCGGGGTTGGTCAGGCCCTCGAGGGGCTTCTTCCAGGCGTCGCGCTGGGTGGAGAGGTCCTGCAGTGCCTTCTGTGCCGCGGCCCGGTCGCTCTTGAACGCCGTGGCCAGCGGGGTGTCTTCCCAGTACTTGCGGTCGGCGATGGCGTGCAGTTCGGCGGGGGGCCGGTTGAGGGCGTCCTGGGCCGTGGTGGCCATCGAGGTGCCGCCCAGGCGCAGGACGTCGGCCATCAGGCACTGGTCCTGGCGCAGTTGCTCCGCGGCCGTGTCCTCGAACCACGGGCTCGAACTCGCCGCGGGGGCGGCGTCGTCGAGGCGGTTCGTGGGGCGCGTGAGCAGGTCGGGGCTCACGGCGAGGCCCGTGAGGAGGGCGGCGGCCAGCGGGAGCGGCACCAGCCGGGTGAGACGGGTCCGTCTCGTCCTCGGCGGAGCCGTGGAGGACCCGGGGGGTCTGGAACGCAAGGGGGCATCCCTTCCTGGGTGCGGAGGGCAACCAGGGGCGGGCGTTCACAGATGGGGGACGAAAAAGGCAGTGAGAGGTCATGTGGGCACGCTGACGCGCCCCTTCCCCGTTCCCCCGTCGACGACGCAGTTCCCCCGGTCGCAGTCGGTCGTACACGGTCCGAAATTGGTCATGTTCCGAACACGTGCAGCACAACTGTACCCACAAGTAGCCGAGTTCAGGGAGAGATGGCGGAGGAAGCGTGAAGGGAGGGCGACGCCTACCCGGACACGTCTGTGGCCCGGCCCTCGGGTGAGGGTCGGGCCACAGACGGTGTGCGGCTCCCGGACGGGCTCGTGTCGGCGTCGTCGCGACGCCCGGCTCAGTCGGTGATGTAGTTGTGCAGCCCCGGCACGTGCAGGGTGCCGCCGAACTGGGCGGCCTGCGTGACCTTGACCTTGGTGAAGTAGATCAGCGGGATGTTCAGCGGCGGCGGGTTGTCCGGGTCGAAGGTGATCGGAATCAGCCCCAGCAGGTTGCCGGAGATGCTCTCCGTGTACATCACCGTCTTGCCACCGCGGATGGTCGACGTCGAGCCCTGGGCCGCCTGCACGTGGTAGGTCTTGCCGGACTGCTTGTCGTTCACCGTCTGGTGCAGGTCACCGATGTCGGTGCCGTCGGATATGACGTACTTGAGCACCCGCTTCTTCTTGCCGCTGGCCGTCTTCACCTCGACGATGCCCTGGTAGTCGGCACCCTTCAGCAGCAGCGAGCTGGCGTTCAGGTACCACGGGTCGTCCGGCAGCGGGACGGTGTTGTCGACGCCGCCCTCGTCGTCGGTGGCGACCGGGCAGTCGTCCGGGTCGGCGCCGGCGCTCTCGGACGGGCTCGGCGTGGCCGTGGCCTCGTCCGCCGCGTCCTTCGCCGCGTCGGTGGCGTCCTCGGCCGCGCCGGACGCCTTGTCACCGGCATCCTCGACGGTCTTCTTCACCGTGTCGGTGACCTTGTCCTCGGTCTCCTTCACGGGGTCGGAGGCCGCGGAGGTCTCCTTCGCCGAGGGCTCCTCGCTGCCGGAGGACGCCTCCTCGGTGGCGCTCGCGGAGGGCGTCGGTGTGGGGCTCGCGCTCTCGTCGGCCTTGGAGCCGCCCGTGAGGATGCCCTCGACGGCGTCGCCGATGGTCTCGAGCAGGTTGCCGCTGCTCTTGGACGGCGACGGGGACGGCGTGGCCGCCTGGCCGGACGGGGCCTCCCCGGTCTTGCTCTCGGACGGCTTCGGCGCGGGCTCGGCGTCGTCGTCGGAACCTGAATCCGACGAAGACCCGCCACCCGCGGACTGCGAGGAGTCCGAGGAGCCCGACGGCTGCGAGGAGTCGGCGGAGTCCGAGGGGTCCGGCTTCGCCGTCTCCTCCTCGTTCGCCGACGCGCTGGCGCTCGGGGACGGGGACGCCGAGGCGTCGTCCTCCAGCGCGGCCACGCAGTCCTTGTACTCGTCGGCCGTCAGGCTGTTGGCCGTGGGCTTGGTGGCGTTGTCGCTGTCGGCCTGTGCGAGCGTGGGCGTGAAGCCCATGCCCATCAGGACCGCCGTCGGCATCGCCGCCAGGGCTATCGCCTTGCCCGCCGGCATGTGGAATCTGGTGAACAGCGGCTTCTTGGGCGCCGCGTGTCGCGGCCCGGTTCTCACACGGGACGTGTCCACCTCAGTCCCGTGGGTCACCTCGTCAGCCGGCACTGTGCCTCCCGTTCGCCCCGTTCGCCGGGCTCGTTCCTGACAGATCGTTCGGCTCGCCCACCACGGGCTTGAGGAGGGTGGTGTCGGAGTCCGCGGCACCTTCGGGCGCGGGCCCCTCACCCGTCGTGTCCGACTGCGCGGGCTGCGCGTCCTCCTCCTCGCCGGGCGCCCAGGACACGGCCATCGCTCCGCCGACGAGGGCGAAGAGGAAGCCGATGAGGAAGCCGCCGAGGTTGGACACGGGGATGGAGACCAGACCCAGCAGGATCGCCGCGATGCCCGCGAAGACGCGGACGTGCTTCTGGAACCAGAGGCTGATGCCGAGCACGACGAGCAGGACACCGATGATGAGCGACCCGGCGCCGGCCGTCGTGGACATCGCCAGGGTCAGGTGACCGATCTGCAGGTGCGCGTACGGGAAGTAGGCGATCGGCAGACCGCCGAGAAGGACGAACAGACCTGCCCAGAACGGCCTGGTGCCCCGCCAGGCGCGGAACTTCCGCCTGGCGACCCGGAGGTAGTGCTCATCGGTGCCGGGTACGGCAGGAGTCTCGGCGCTCATGGAAAACAGCTCCCTGGTGCGGCGTTGCTGTGGTGGTGAAGCGAGGGTGAGTCGTTCGCTCGCCCGCCTGCGCGGCAGACGGGCGGAGAGTGCACGGGCGGGGGCGCCACCGGCTCCCCCGCCCGTCAGAGAGTGCTCAGTAGCACTCCGCGCCGTCCGTCGACAGCGACATCTTCAGCCCGCTGAGCTTGAAGGTTCCGGCGGTGGTCGCCCACGCCGTCTGCTTCACGCCCGTCAGGGTGGCCGATTCGGCCTGCTGAGCGAAGCCGTAGGGGTTGGCCTGCTCGCCGCCGCCCTTCATGCCCGGACCCTTGGTGGCGTCCTTGGCGGCGACGCCGATGTCGATGTTCTTGAACTCGGCGTCGGCCTTCAGGTCGGCGACGTCGATGTAGAGGTTCTTCGCCTCGACCGGCTTCTTCGGGTCGGTGCCGGCCCGCAAAACCAGGCTCACGTCACCGACGAACGGCAGGTCCGGGGTGACGACCGACTGGCACAGGTTGTTGATCGTGGCGTTCGTGAACGCCGAGACGGCGACGGGGTGAACCGTCTTCTTGCCGGTGAGCGTGTAGCCCTCGTCAAGAGCGCCGTACTGCGAGAAACCCTGGCCTTCGAGCTTGTCCGTCGTCACCTTGAACGACTGACCCGAGACGCTGAACGACGCGGCCAGAGCGCCCTGCGCGAGGGCGACACCTATCGCTGCCGTGGCGGCGACGCTGGGCACCATGACCACAGCGAACCGCTTCCATCTGGTCCCGCCACGCACCTGGGACTCCATATTTCCTCCTTCTCGGACGTACATCTCCGGCCCTGGCTGCCACTGTCGGCTCGACGGCTCAGCCGGGCAGGGATGGGAGAAGTGCTACGTCCTCGGGAAGGAGAGCGCCCGCGCTCGGTGGCGCGAGAACCGCGCCCGAATCACCGGCGATCACCCCCGAGCGACAACCACTGGTCGCGCCTGACACGCATCACGCACAACCTTGCTGGACAGGCTTCACCGGACGGGCGAAGACCCCCCTGTCCAAGAGCCGGCGCCACTGCCGCCGGCTCTGCTCGGTGGGGACCCAGGAACTCCCGCGACCCGACTGGCGGTCGGGCGAAGGGAACAGGACCGAGCGTGGCCGATCGTGGTGCATTCTCGCCGCCCGCACAAGGGGCCTCGTTACTCGGTAGTAACGGCGCGATAACCGAACAACGACCCGCTGGTCTCGGTCCGCGACGCAGGGTGGCGTCAAGCGACCGGATTTGTCCAAGAATGGACATACGAAATCCGACAGAACGACGCCCGCGACTTACCCGCAGTAACGGCGGCCGCGATTACCAAGATTTGGTAAAGCGCGGCCGCCGTGATGCCCTGTCGGCCAATCCCTTCACAGCCGCAACACCGGGCGGGCGGGCCGAACCGGCCCCTCGCCCCGGTCGCGGAACCCCCTAGAACAGGGCGCGCGCCAGCGCCCTGCGTGCCGCCGCCACGCGCGGATCGTCGGCGCCCACGACCTCGAACAGCTCCAGCAGCCGCAGTCGTACGGCGTCCCGGTCGTCGCCCGCGGTGCGGCCCACGGTCTCGATGAGCCGGCCGAAGGCGTCCTCGACGTGCCCGCCCACCAGGTCCAGATCGGCGGCGGCGATCTGCGCCTGCACATCGGCAGGCTTGTCCGCGGCGTCCTTGCGGACCTGCTGCGGGTCGAGGCCCTGCACGCGCTGGAGCAACTCGGCCTGCGCGAGCCCGAGTTTGGCCTCGCTGTTCGCCGGGTCCTCGGCCAGCACGTTCTTGTACGCCTGGACGGCACCGGCCAGATCGCCCGCGTCCAGCGCCTGCACGGCGGCCTCCAGCAGGGCGTCGTACGGCCCTACGGGCACCGCGGGGGCGGTCTGCGCGCCGCCGGGCTCGGCGTCGGGGTCGACGGTGAGGCCGGTGAGGCCGAAGCGCTGCTCGGCCACCGCGACGAGCTGGTCCAGCGTCTGACGGATCTGCGCCTCGCCGGCCGCGCCCTGGAAGAGGGGCAGCGCCTGGCCGGCGACGACCGCGAAGACGGCGGGGATGCCCTGCACGCCGAACTGCTGCATCAGCATCTGGTTGGCGTCGACATCGATCTTGGCGAGGAGGAGACGGCCGTTGTACTCGACGGTGAGGCGCTCCAGCAGCGGACTCAGCTGCTTGCACGGCTCGCACCACTCGGCCCAGAAGTCGATGACGACCGGTACCTCGGCGGAGCGCTGGAGGACGTCGCGCTCGAAGCCCGCCTCGTCCACGTCGATGACGAGGTCGGCGGGTGACACGGCTCCGGGCCCGCCGCCCTGCCGGGCGGCCTCGGCTCGCGCCTGCTCCGCCTTCGCCTTGGCCTCCTGGGCCGCCTTCACCGCGGCGAGGTCGACGACCCCGCTCATGGACATGTTCCGTGGCTGCATGCGTCTATCCTCCCCCGTTCGGCGCGCGCTGTGAAAAGCGGTGTGAAAACCGGCTGAGGCCGGTGCGGTCGTGACGCCGGGTCCCCACCCGCGTCCGCGTGGTCAAGCGTGGTCATCGCTTTCGCTACGAGTCGTAGCGTAATGGCAACGGGCGGCCCCGGGACACCCCCCGCCCGTGATCTCCCTCACCAGCCGCACGACATCGGCACGGATATCGTCGAACCATGCAGAGCCACCCCGTTCCCGCCCGCCCAGGACGCCCCCGCAGCGCCGCCGCGGACGCCGCGATCCTGGCGGCCACCCGGGAGGCACTGGTCGAGCTGGGCTGGTCGAAGCTGACCCTGGGGGACGTGGCCACCCGGGCCGGGGTCGCGAAGACGACGCTCTACCGCCGCTGGGCCGGCAAGCACGAACTGGTGGTGGACGCGGTCGCCGAGCTGTTCGACGCGCTGCGCCTGCCCGACCGGGGCAGCCTGGCCGCCGACATCGAGGGAGTCGTGCTCCAGTTCGCCGCGATCCTGGCCCGTCCGGAGGCGAGGAGCGGCCTGATGGCGGTCGTGGCGGAGTCCACCCGGGACGAGGCGCTGCGCGACCGTATCCGCACGTCGATCGTCGACCGGCAGAAGCGGCTGGTGCTGGAGGGCCGGGCACGTGCCCAGGGCCGCGGGGAGCTTCCGCCGCCGTCCGACCCGGCGGAGTCGGAGCGTACGGCCGACCTCATCTTCGACATGGTGGCGGGGGCGGTGGTGCACCGGACGCTGGTCAGCGGGCATCCGGCGGACGAGGAGTGGGTGCGCGGCTTCACCCAGGTGCTGCTGCTGGGGCTGGCGGGCGCCGGAACGGCCGCCGCCGGCGACTGAGCGGCGGGGAGGACGGACCGGGTCCGCCCTCCCCCACACAGGCTCGCGCCGCGGGGCTCAGAAGCCCGCCGGCTCCGTGTAGACGCCCCACTCGTCGCGCAGGGCGTCGCAGATCTCGCCCAGGGTCGCCTCGGCGCGCACGGCGTCCAGCATCGGCTCGATCATGTTGGCGCCGCTGCGGGCGGCGTCCAGCATGGCGTCCAGCGCGGTACGCACGGCGGCGTCGTCGCGGGCGGCCTTGCGGGCGGCCAGCACCCGCACCTGCTCGCGCTCCACCTCGTGGCTGACCCGGAGGATCTCCAGGTCGCCGGTGACGGAGCCGGTGTGGACGTTGACGCCGACGACCTTCTTGTCGCCCTTCTCCAGGGAGCGCTGGTACTGGAAGGCGGACTCGGCGATCTCACCGGTGAACCAGCCGTCCTCGATCCCGCGCAGGATGCCGGAGGTGATCGGCCCGATGGGGTGCCTGCCGTCGGGGTGGGCGCGCAGGCCCCGCTCCTTGATCTGCTCGAAGATCTTCTCGGCGTCGGCCTCGATGCGGTCGGTGAGCTGCTCGACGTACCAGGAGCCGCCCAGCGGGTCGGCGACATTGCCGACGCCGGTCTCCTCCATGAGGACCTGCTGGGTGCGCAGGGCGATCTCCGCGGCCTGCTCGGAGGGCAGGGCGAGGGTCTCGTCGAGCGCGTTGGTGTGCAGTGAGTTGGTCCCGCCGAGCACGGCGGCCAGCGCCTCGACGGCGGTGCGCACCACGTTGTTGTACGGCTGCTGCGCGGTCAGCGAGACCCCGGCGGTCTGGGTGTGGAAGCGCAGCCACTGGGCCTTGTCGGTCTGGGCGCCGTACACGTCCCGCATCCAGCGCGCCCAGATCCGGCGGGCGGCCCTGAACTTGGCGATCTCCTCGAAGAAGTCGACGTGCGCGTCGAAGAAGAAGGACAGGCCCGGGGCGAAGACGTCCACGTCCAGGCCGCGGCTGAGGCCCAGCTCGACGTAGCCGAAGCCGTCGGCGAGGGTGTACGCCAGCTCCTGCGCGGCCGTCGCCCCGGCCTCGCGGATGTGGTAGCCGGAGACGGACAGCGGCTTGTAGGCGGGGATGCCGGCCGCGCAGTGCTCCATCAGGTCGCCGATGAGGCGCAGGTGCGGCTCGGGCTGGAAGAGCCACTCCTTCTGCGCGATGTACTCCTTGAAGATGTCGGTCTGCAGGGTGCCGTTGAGTACGCCCGGGTCGACGCCCTGGCGCTCGGCGGCCACCAGGTACATGCAGAAGACCGGCACGGCGGGCCCGCTGATGGTCATCGACGTGGTGACGTCGCCGAGGGGGATGTCCTTGAACAGGACCTCCATGTCGGCGGCCGAGTCGATGGCGACGCCGCAGTGCCCGACCTCACCGAGCGAGCGCGGGTCGTCGGAGTCGCGGCCCATGAGGGTCGGCATGTCGAAGGCGACGGAGAGGCCGCCTCCGCCGTTGCCGAGGATCATCTTGTAGCGCTCGTTGGTCTGCTCGGCGTTGCCGAACCCGGCGAACTGCCGGATGGTCCACGTCCGCCCTCGGTAGCCGGTCGGGTACAGCCCGCGGGTGAAGGGGTACTCCCCGGGCCAGCCGATCCGCTCGAAGCCCTCGTACCTGTCTCCCGGCCGTGGCCCGTACACCGGCTCCACGGGGTCGCCGGAGAGCGTGGTGAAGTCTGCGTCGCGCTTGCGCGCGGCGTCGTACCGGGCCTGCCAGCGTCGGCGGCCCTCCTCGATGGCGTCAGCGTCCATACCCACGAATTTACTAGGACGTCCTAGTAAATGTCGATGGGAGAACCGCCGCACCGGGGCGCGGCGGTCGTGTCAGGCCTTGGCGACGGCCGGCTCCACACCGCTGACCAGCGGTTCCACATCCCGTGTGACCTTGCGCTCCACGAAGAAGGCGGCCAGCGGAATGGTGCCGGAGAGGAGCACCCAGAGCAGCTTGCCGAACGGCCACTTCGCCTTGGACCCGAGGTCGAAGGCGAAGATCAGGTACACGATGTAGAGGAAGCCGTGGACCTGGGAGACGGCGAAGGTGACGTCCTCGCCCATGTCGAAGCCGTACTTGAACACCATGCAGGTGCACAGCACGAGCAGCATGACGGCGGTGACGTAGGCCATCACCCGGTAGCGGGTCAGGACGCTCTTCTTCATGGGAGAGAGCGTAACCACCCGTTCCGGGAGATCTTGGCCGGGGTCAGCTCTCCTCGAAGTCGTGTGCCGCGACCCGCAGCGGACGCAGCATCGCGAAGATCTCCGCGCACTCCTCGGCGTCGTAGACGCCGAGACCGAAGTCCATCGCCATCAGGTCGCGGGTGGCCGCGTCGACGACCTCGCGGCCCTTGTCGGTGATGGAGGCGAGGGTGCCGCGCCCGTCGTTGGGGTTGGGGCGCTTGGCCACCAGGCCGGACCGGACCAGCCGGTCCACGGTGTTCGTCACCGACGTGGGGTGCACCATCAGCCGCTCGCCGATCTTGGACATCGGCAGTTCGCCGGCCTTGGAGAAGTTCAGCAGGACCAGGGCCTCGTAGCGGGCGAACGTCAGCCCGTAGGGCTTGACCACCGCGTCGACCTCGGCGAGCAGGATCTGCTGGGCGCGCATGATCGAGGTGATGGCGGCCATGGACGGCACACTGCCCCAGCGCTGCTTCCAGAGCTCGTCGGCGCGGGCGATGGGGTCGAAGGGAAGACTGAGCGGCTTCGGCACGCGCAAGACCTTACCGGCCGGTCACATGCTGGTCAGCCCCGTCTCGCCCTTCGGTCGCACTCCCCGGCACCCGCGCCGGCCGCTCACGCGGACGTGGTCTGCCTGACCTCGAACACCGCCGTCCAGCGGTCGTCGTGCAGACAGGCGTTCATCGGCTCGACCAGGGACCGGTGCGCGGAGCCGGTCCGCCACGCACGTACCGCCTCGAAGCTCTCCCACTCGCTGGTGAGCAGCCACTGGGCGGGGTCGTCCAGGGAGCGGCACAGCTGTTCCCCGAGATGCCCGGGGACGGCCGTCGAGCCCCGGCGGACCTCGTCGTACGACGTGACGAAGTCCGCCTCCATCCCCTCGCGCACACGCAGCAGCCGCACCACGCGCACGCGTCCCGGGGAACCGCCCGTCATGACGGGTCGAGGACGACGGGGAGTTCGGCCAGTCCGCGGAAGGCGGGGAACGGCACGGTCATCCAGCGCGCGTCCCCGGGCTTCTGGGCGAGGGCCACCTGGGGGTGCCGGGCGAAGAGGGTGCCCAGCGCGATCTGCATCTCCAGCCGGGCGAGCGGGGCGCCGACGCAGTAGTGCGGGCCGTGGCCGAAGGCGAGGTGCGACGCCTGGACGTTCGGGCGCCGGACGTCCATCTCGTCGGGGGCGGCGAACATCTCCGGGTCGCGGTGGGCGCCGGTGATGGAGATCTGGACCAGGGCGCCCTTGGGGATCAGGGTGTCCCGGATGACCACGTCCTCCTTGGCGTAGCGGAACGTGGAGTTCTCCACGGAGGTCTCGAACCGGAAGACCTCCTCGATGGCCGCGGCCAGCGAGCTCTCGTCCTTCAGCGCCAGCTCCTTCTGGTCCGGCCGGCTGAGCAGGTGGTAGACCGCGTTCCCGATCTGGTACGCCGTCGACTTGTGCCCGGCGAAGAGCAGCACCCAGGCGGTGGAGACGAGTTCGCCGTCGGTGAGGGCGCCCTCCTGGTCCTGGGCGGTGACGAGGGCGCTGAGCAGACCGCCGTCCGGCTCCCTGCGCTTGCGCGCGCACAGGTCCACGAGATAGTCGCGGAGATTTCCCTCGGCGATCTCCAGTTTCGCCCGCGCCTCCGGACCGAATCCGGTCTGGGCGACGGTGGCGGACCATTCCTGAGCCTGCTTCCGCTCGTTCTCCGGAACGCCGAGGAGTTCACAGATGACGTGCAGCGGAAGGGGGAAACAGAATTCCGGGAGGAGATTCACCGTCTCGGTCGTCGGGCACGCGTCGAGCAGGTCGTCGGTGATCTGCTGGACCCGCGCCCGCAGGGATTCCACGCGCTTCGGGGTGAAGGTGCTGCCGACGATGCGCCGCAGCCGGGTGTGCTTCGGCGGGTCGGAGAAGAGCATGTTGTCGTCGAGGGCGATCGACGAGTCGCCGAAGATGCGGTGGTAGGCGTCGATCGCGCCGTACATGTCCTTGCTCAGCCGGGGGTCGGCGAGGGCGGCGCGGGCGTCGTCATAACGCGTGATGAGGTACGTCTGCACGCCGTGCGGCGGGGACAGGGGGCAGACCGGCGCCGACTCCCTGAGGGCGGCGTAGACGGGGTGCGGGTCGGCGCGGAACTCCCGGCTGCACGACGACGCAGCGGCGGCCGCCTCCTGTGCCGACAGTGCCTCGGATTCCTCGGATGCGAACGCTTGCGTCATGACTTATTCCCCGGGGTTGGCGTGAATGACCGTGGTGTGAAGCCACAGTTGCCCGGGGTGCGGGACGCCGCAAACGGCGCTGCGCCATATGGGTTCGCTCAAGGAACCACGTGTGGCTCGCAGGCCGTCACGGTAAACATCGACGACGTGAGCGGACACGAAGCGGAATCTGTACCAGTTCTCGTCGTCGGCGGTTCCCTGGTGGGTCTTTCCACTTCGGTCTTCCTGGGACGCCTCGGAATTCAGCACCTCCTCGTGGAACGGCATGCCGGGACGTCCACGCACCCGCGCGGCCGGGGCAACAACGTGCGCACGATGGAGATCTACCGGACCGCCGGCGTGGAGCCGCGGATCCGTGAGGCGGCGCGTGTGCTGTCCGGCAACGACGGCATCCTCCAGGTGGACACCCTCACCGGGACGCGGCGCCGCTGGATCATCGGGGACATCTCCGGCGGCATGGACATCTCCCGGGTGAGCTCGTCGGACTGGTGCCTGTGCAGCCAGAACGACCTGGAGCCCGTTCTGCTGGAGTACGCGCGGGAGTTGGGCGCCGACGTCCGCTTCGGCTCCGAGATGCTGTCCTTCGCCCAGGACGGCGACGGCGTACGGGCCGAGATCCTGGACCGGGCGTCCGGCCTGACCCGGGTGGTGCACGCCGACTACCTGGTCGCGGCCGACGGCCCGCGCAGCCCGGTGCGCACCCGCCTGGAGATCGGCCAGTCCGGCCCGGGCGAGCTGTTCCACAACGTCAGCGTCACCTTCCGCAGCCGGAAGCTGAAGGACCACGTCGGCGAGAAGCGATTCGTCGTCTGCTACGTCACCACGCCCGACGGCGAGGGCGCCCTGCTCCCCGTCGACAACGAGGAGCGCTGGGTCATCCACGTCCCCTGGTACCCGGCCCGGGGCGAGACCCTCGAGGACTTCTCCGACGAGCGGCTCGCAGCGCACATCCGCGCCGCGGTCGGTGTCACGGACATCGACGTCGAGATCACCGGCCGGGCGCCCTGGCACGCCTCGAAGCGCGTCGCGGACGCCTACGGCCGGGGCCGTGTCCTCCTCGCCGGCGACTCCGCGCACGAGATGCCGCCCACCGGCGCCTTCGGCTCCAACACGGGCATCCAGGACGCCCACAACCTGGCCTGGAAGCTGGCGGCCGTGCTGCGCGGCTGGGCGGGACCGGCGCTGCTGGACACCTACGAGCTCGAACGGCGCCCGGTCGCCCTGGCCACGGGGACCCGCGCCTGCCTCCAGGCCGCCGACGAACAGCACCCCGGCTTCAGCCCCGCCACGGAACGCAACGACGATCCGGCGGACATGATGACCGTCGCCCTGTGCTACCGCTACGCCTCCCGGGCCGTCGTGGACGCCCCCGCGCACCGCCCGGTCGTGCCGGACGCCTTCCAGCTCGGCGGTGAACCGGGAAGCCGCGCGCCCCATCTGTGGGTCACCCGGGACGGCGTGCGGATCTCCACCCTGGACCTGTACGAGCGCTCCTTCGTGCTGCTCGCCGGGTCGGGCGGGCAGAAGTGGCGGACCGCCGTGGAGAAGGCGTCGGCGAACCTGGGCGTGCCCGTCGAGGCGTACCTCGTGGGCACCGGACCCGACCACGACCTGGCCCCGGAGGCGGGCGCCGACTGGGCCGAGCTGCACGGCACGGCCGAGGACGGCGCGGTACTGGTGCGCCCCGACGGCTTCGTCGCCTGGCGGGCCGACGCGGCCATGCCGGACGCCGACCGCGTCCTGACCAACGTGCTGCAGAGCGTGCTCTGCCGCGACTGACCTGCCCTGTCACCCCTCGTCACTGTCACCCTCATCGAGCACCGAGGACGGTGTGCCATGCCCCCTCTCGCCGGACGCATCGACGTCCACCACCACTTCACCGCCCCGGCCTGGCTGGACTGGGCGGAGCAGCACGGCGTCGTCGACCGGCAGAGGCTGCCCTGGTGGACCCGCTGGGACCGCGACGCGGCTCTGGAGATCATGGACAAGACGGGCATCGGCACCGCCGTGATGACCGTGGCCATGCTCGGCCGGTTCCAGGACCGGGCCGCGCGTCAGGAGAGCGCCCGGGTCGCGCTGCGCGCGGCGGCCGACGTCGTCGAGGCCGACCCGGAGCGCTTCGCCTTCTTCACCCCGGTCTTCCTGGACGACCTGGAGCTGTCCTCCTGGAGCGTGCGGCACGGCCTGGACGAGCTCGGCGCGGTCGGGGTGAGCACCCGGACCAGCATGGGCGGCGTCTTCCTCGGCGACCCGGCGCACGACCGGCTGCTGCGGGAGCTGGACGAGCGGTCCGCGGTCGTCAGCACGCACCCCATGGAGGTGCCGGCCGGCAAGGACGGCGTCGGCGGGCTGCCCGGGATGCCGCCCTTCGTGTGCGACTTCCTGATGGACACGACCCGCGCGGCCGTGAACCTCATCCGCAACGGCACGCTGGACCGCTACCCGAACCTGAGCTTCATCCTGCCGCACGGCGGTGGCTTCCTCCCCTACATGGCCACCCGCCTCGAACTGTTCGGCGGTTCCGTGGAGCCGGGCATCGAGCCCGAGCGGGTCCGCGACTATCTGCACCGCTTCTACTTCGACACGGCCGGGCCGATGTCGCCGTCGGCGACGCCGACGCTGATGGCCACCGTGGATCCGGACCGCATCCTCTTCGGCACGGACTGGCCGCCGACGCCGGCGCACGTCATCGCCGACCGGGTGACGCCGGCCCTGGACAGCGACCCGTTCCTGTCCGAGGAGCAGCTCCAGCGCATCAACCGGGACAACGCGCTGCGTCTGATGCCGGCGCTCGACCGGTCGTAGCCGGTTCCACGGCGGATGCGAAAGGCCGCCGCCCGCACTCTCGACGGGTGCGGGCGGCGGCCTTCGTCGTGCGGGTCCGTCAGTCCTTGCGCCACTGGTAGAAGCAGCGGGCCATGGCGTCCTTCGGGCTCCGCCAGGTCCCCGGGTCGTAGGGGCTGACGAACGCCTCGAGGCGGCGGCTGATGCCGACGAACTCGGGGTGCCCGGCCACCTTCGCGATGGCGGGACCCGGGTCCTGCTCGGCCTCGATGAAGTGCATGTAGACGTCGCCGAACTGGAACAGCGAGCGCTGGGTGACGCCCACGAGGTGGGGCAGTTCGCCGCGGTCGGACTCGGCGAAGACGCCGGCGATGTCCTTGGCCGCGCCCGGCTCCATGCGGGCGACGATCAGTGCGTGGTGCATGCCGCCTCCACACGGTCGCGGATCAGGGCCATCTGGATGGGCGAGTTGCGGTTGATGATCTCGGTCATCCCGGCGTCGTCCACGGGGGCGTCGGGCTTCATCTCGAAGTCCTGCGTCCAGTGCATCCGGGTGCCGGCCGGGGTCTCCTCGTACTCCCACACGATGTTCATGTAGGCGAAGGGGCCGGTCTCGATGCGGCGGGCGCGCACGACGAGCTTCTCGCGGTCGGCGACGCGCTCGGAGACCCAGCTCCACACCTTGCCGTTCTCGTCGGGGTGCATGGTGAGACGGAACGTCACCGTGTCGCCCTCGCGGGAGAGCACCTCGCAGGAGGCGTACTCGCTGAACAGCTCGGGCCAGCGCTCCAGGTCGTTCGTCATGTCCCAGACGAGGTCGACGGGAGCGGCGATGGTGATCTCGTTCTCGGTGTGTCCGGCCATGTCAGGCTCCCGTCGCGAGCGAGCCGTTGACCAGGTCGAGGAAGGCGCGCGGGCTCTTGCAGCGCTCCGCGTCGGTGGGCAGCGCCCGGCCGTGGCGGTTCTCCAGCTCGCCCACGATGCCGAGCAGGCCGAGCGAGTCGAGGCCGAACTCGGCGAACGGGGTGTCCGCCCGGCCCTCCAGGTCGTGCGGGTCGACGGTCACACCGGCGGCCTGCTTCATCAGCGTCGCCAGCTCCGTGAAGGTCACCTGGGTCACTTGCGTGGTCATACACGTTCTCCTTGTCGTTCTATACGGCGGACGCGTCGCCCCGGCGCAGGACGAGCGCCGCGTTGGAGCCCATGAGTCCCCGGCTGAGGACGAGGGCGGTGCGCAGGTCGGCCGGGCGGGCCGAGGACGTCACCAGGTCGATGTCGTGGCAGATGTCGAAGAGGCCGGGCGTCGGGGGGATCAGCCCGTGCTCCATGGCCTGCACCGCGGCCACGACGTCGAGCATCGGCGCGCCGCAGTAGGAGCGCCCGATACCGGTCTTGGGGGCGGTGACCGGCACGCGGGTGCCGTGCGGGCCGAGGGCGTCGGCGAGGGCGAGCGCCTCGGCGCGGTCGGCCTCGGGGACGCCCAGCGCGTCGGCGAAGACCACGTCGATCTCCTCCGGTGCGCAGCCGGCCTCGTCGAGGGCGCCCCGGACGGCCTGCGCGAGCCCTTCCCGGGAGCGGTCCCAGCGCGAGGCGCCGGTGAAGGTCGACGCGTGCCCCGCGACGGTGGCCCGTACGTGCGCGTTCCGGCGCCGCGCCCGGTCCAGGTTCTCCACGACCAGGACGGCACCGCCCTCGGCGGGCACGAATCCGCAGGCGGCTGAGGTGAAGGGGCGGTAGGCGCGGGTGGGGTCGGCCTCGGTGCTGAGCTCGGGGTAGCCGAGCTGGCAGACGCCGGAGTAGGGGGCGAGGGGTGCCTCGGCCGCCCCGGCCACGATGACGTCGGTGCCGCGGTGCACGGCCCGGGCGGCGTGCGCGACGGCGTCGAGGCCGCCCGCCTCGTCGGCGGCCACCACCGAGCAGGGGCCCTTGAAGCCCTTGCGGATGGAGATCTGGCCGGTGCTGGCCGCGTAGAACCAGGCGATGGACTGGTAGGGCCCGACGAACCGGGAGCCCTTGCCCCACAGTTTCTGCAGTTCGCGCTGGCCGAACTCGCCGCCGCCCGAACCGGCGGCGGTGACGACGCCGACGGAGTACGGCGCCTCGGCCCAGGCGGCCTGGCTCAGCCCGGCGTCCTGGAGCGCGGCGTCGGCGGCCGCGAGCGCGAAGTGGGTGAACTTGTCGGTCTGGACGAGGAAGGTCTCCTCGATCAGCGCGGAGGCGTCGAAGCCGCGGACCTCTCCGGCGACCCGGAGCGGAAGGTGCTCGCAGCCCTCGCGGGTGACCCGGTCGAGGACGCTGGTGCCGTCCTTGACGTTCTTCCAGTACGTCTCGGCGTGCAGCCCGTTGGGCGCGACCACGCCGATGCCCGTGACGGCCGTCCGCCGGGTGGTTCGACCACTCATCGTCGTCTCCTCCCCTGGGGGCCCGTCAGCAGCACCGCGGACTGGAACCCGCCGAAGCCGCTGCCCACGGACAGGACGTTGTCCAGCCGGCGGGGGCGTGCGGTGCGCGGGACGTAGTCCAGGTCGCACTCGGGGTCCGGGGTCTCGTAGTTGGCCGTCGGCGGCACCACCTGGCGGGCCAGCGCGAGGACGCAGGCGACGACCTCGATCGCGCCGATCGCGCCGAGCGAGTGGCCCACCATGGACTTGATGGAGCTCATGGGCGTGTCGTAGGCGTGGGAGCCCAGCGACTTCTTGACGGCGGCGGTCTCGTGCCGGTCGTTCTGGCGGGTGCCGGAGCCGTGCGCGTTGACGTAGTCGATCTCCGTGGGGTTCACCCGCGCGTGGTCGAGCGTCTCGTCGATGGCCCGGGCCATCTCCAGGCCCTCACTGGTCAGACCGGTCATGTGGTAGGCGTTGCCGAAGGTGGCGTAGCCGCCGATCTCGCAGTAGACGTGCGCTCCGCGGGCCCGGGCGTGCTCCAGTTCCTCCAGGACGAGGACGGCGGCGCCCTCGCCCATGACGAAGCCGTCGCGGTGGGCGTCGAAGGGCCGTGAGGCGTGGGCCGGGTCGTCGTTGTTCGGCGAGGTGGCCTTGATGGCGTCGAAGCACGCCATGGTGATCGGGGAGATCGGGGAGTCCGAGGCCCCGGCGAGGCAGATGTCGGCGCGGCCCTCCTCGATGGTGTGGAAGGCGTAGCCGACGGCGTCGAGGCCGGAGGTGCAGCCGGTGGACACCGTCTGCACGGGCCCCTGGGCGCCGAAGCGTTCGGCTACGTCGGAGGCGAGCGTGCTGGGCGAGAACGCCCGGTGCAGCTCGGGTCCGGCGGCCCGGTGGTCGACGTCCCAGCGTTCGCCGTGCGCGCTGACGAGGACGTAGTCGTGCTCCAGGCGGGTGGTGCCGCCGACCGCGCTGCCGAGGGAGACGGCCACGCGCCAGGGGTTCTCGGCGGCGAGATCGACCCCGCTGTCGGTCACGGCCTCCTGGGCGGCGACCAGGGCGAACTGGATGTAGCGGTCGGCGCGTTCGCCGACGGCGGGGTCGAGGCCGTGCTGCACGGGGTCGAAGTCGCACTCGGCGGCTATCCGTGAGCGCAGCCCCTCGGGGTCGAACAGGGTGATCCCGCGGGTCGCCGTACGGCCGCTGGACAGCAGGTCCCAGAAGGCGGGGACGCCTATGCCGCCGGGGGCGACCACGCCTATGCCGGTCACCGCCACGCGCCGGGTCATGACAACACCCCGGGCCGGGCGGGACTCGCTCCCTCTTCCTGGACCAGCGGGTAGGGCTTGAGGTCGTCGCTGATCTCCGGCTCCTCGGTGTCGACGTGACCGAGGCTCGGCTTGGGGGCCAGCGGGCCGAGGTGGAAGACCATCCGGGCCTCCTCGTCACCGACGTTGCGGAAGCGGTGCCGCATGTCGATGGGGATCATGAGGCCCTGGTCGGCCCGGAGGGAAAACGTTTCTCCGTCCAGGTCCACCTCCAGCCGGCCCTCCACGACGTACACGAACTCCTCCGAGTACGGGTGGTAGTGCTCGCTGATGCGTTCGCCGGGCCGCATGATGGCCAGGCCCATGAAACCGCTCGTGGCGCCCACCGTGACGGGGGTGAGCAGGGTCCGCAGGTCGCCGCCGCGCTTGCGGTTCGGCTCGACGTCGTTGAGGTCCACGACGCGCGGGCGCATCTTGTCCATGGTCTGTCTCCAGGTCGTTCGGTGAGGTGTCGGTCCCCGCGCCGTCAGGACTGCGCGGCCCTGCGGTCGGTGATCAGCGCCATGCCGGCGTGGGCGAGGAGGCGGCGCGCCTCGCGCTCGCCCGGGAGCGGACCCGGCACGCCGAGCGCCTCTCCGTCGAGCAGGCGGGCGAGGACGGCGGCCTTGCGCGGGCCGTCGATGCCGAGCGTCCTGACCGGGTCGGTCTCGGGGTCGCCCCGGACGTCGACCAGGCGGACGACGATGTCCTCGCGCTGGAAGACGGTGCTGCGGTGGACGGGGGACGCCGGGTCGGCGGCGGCCGCCTCGTCCTGACGGGCCAGCAGCTCGGCGAGCGCCAGTCCGCAGCCCGGCCGGGCCGGGTAGTAGAGGGCGTGCCGGGTGATGCCGTCGGGTTCCGGGCCGCCGCGCGCCACGTGGTGGACGGGCGGCATGGCGGCGCGGATGAAGAAGGTGCGGGCCGACTCGGGGTCGGCGAGGTCCCGGTCCTGCTCCAGATGCGGGTTGAGGGCCTCTTCCACGGCCCGGATCTCGGGCTGGCGGGAGACGTGGCGCAGCGCCTTGGTCAGGTCGCCCTCCACCTCCACCGTGCGCACGACGCGGTTGCCGTGCATGAAGAGGGTGGTGCGGCGCAGCCGCGTGGTGTCGTCGACGCGGGCCTCCGGCGGGGTGTAACCGGCGAGGATCTCCGCGACCTTGGACTCGGAACCGGGCTTGACGGTGAAGGTGAGGGCGTGTCGGATCACGCCGTCGCCCGTCCGCGGGGCCGACTGGAGCCCCCCGGTGGGGCGCTGCCGTCCGCCGGTCTCGCGGACGACGCCGAAGCGCGTCGAGCGGAGTTCACGGACGCAGTTCTGCAGCGGCCGGACCGTCTCGATGTGGTCCTCGCTGTTGACCCAGGCGAGGTAGGGCGGGGCCGTGGCCCACTCACTGGTGATGATCCACTGGGAGGGGTTCTCCACGGACTGGCAGAGCTGGTCACCGAGGTGACCGGGTATCGACGCGACGCGGTCGCGCATCTGCTCGTAGGCGTCCAGGAACTCCTGCTGCGCGCCTTCCTTGAGGTCGACGAACAGGAGGACGCGCATCCTGGAGCCGTCGAACGCCGACTGCGACGTGTAGGGCGAAGTGGTCATCCGGCGGACCCTTCCTTCGCGGGAGCAAGCGGCGGCCGTACCCTCGTCCACCAGCGCGAACGCGGATCCCGGCCCTGAGCCTTCATCGTGGGTCAGGGCCTTTCGGACCGCGAGCCGCGCGGGCCATCTGAGGGACGGTCCCGCGTCCCGGAACGCCGCGAGGCGCCCCCGTCATCGGGGGCGCCTCGAAGTCCCCCTGCCGGCAAGGGGGTTGTGCGATGCCGGAGCTCACCGGCCGCCGGTCATCCGGCCAGGTACCGCTCCACGGTCTCCACCTTGGAGGTGAGTCCGTCGGTCACGCCGGGCCGGATGTCCGCCTTCAGCACGAGCGACACGCGGGGCGCCCGCGCCTCGACGGCCGCGACGGCACGCTTGACGACGTCCATGACCTCGTCCCAGCTCTCGCCCTCGACGGAGGTGAACATCGCGTCGGTGCGGTGCGGCAGCCCGGACTCGCGGACCACCCGGACGGCGTCGGCGACGTACTCCCCCACGTCCTCGCCGACACCGAGCGGGGTCACGGAGAACGCGACGATCATGCGTTCACGATCCCTTCCTGACGGGCGCGGGACGCGATCACCGCGTCCTCGGCCTCGCGCTTGAGCCGGCGGTCGGCGAAGAAGCCGCCGGTCGGCAGGACGGACAGGACGAAGTAGAGGGCGGCGGTGCCCAGCGGCCACTTGGCGCGGTTCCAGGCGTCCGCCCAGAAGACCACGTACAGGACGAACAGGACTCCGTGGACCGCGCCCATGACGGGCACCGCGTTGAAGTCCGTGGTCCGCTTCAGCACCGAGCAGACGAGCAGGAGCAGGAACGACACCGCCTCGGGGGTCGAGACGAGACGGAGGCGGCGCAGCGCGCCGGCGGTCTTGAGGTCCACGGGTCACCTTCGGGGTGGGGTGGGTCGGCGGGAGGGACGGCGAGCGCCCGTGATCAGCTTGTGAACGCAAGCACAATCGCCTCGGCCATTGTGGCAAACCCGCGAGGCGCCCGGGGCGCGGGGGTCGGCGGCCGTCCGCGCACACGCCACACGCCCGCCGCCCCAGGGTCCCGTCAGGGGTGAAGTCCGTCGCAGGTATCTGTCCGCGGGGGGCGCCTGCGGTTACCTTCGCTGCGTGGCGATGTTCCGACTCCAGGGCAGCAAGGTGCTCGCCGTCGACATGACCGGGGACGCCGTGAAGGCGAAGAACGGCTCCATGGTCGCGTACGACGGGCAGATGGCCTTCAAGAAGATGAGCGGCGGCGGTGAGGGCATCCGGGGCATGGTGACCCGGCGCCTCACCGGTGAGCAGATGACGGTGATGGAGGTGAAGGGCCACGGGACGTGCTGGTTCGCGGACCGGGCCTCCGAGATCAACCTGGTCGGCCTCCAGGGCGACAAGCTGTACGTCGAGTCCAGCAACCTGCTCGCGACGGACGCGGCGCTGCGGACCGGCACGTCCTTCACGGGCCTGCGCGGCGCCTCCCAGGGCAACGGGCTGTTCACGACGACGGTCGAGGGGCACGGGCAGGCGGCGATCATGTCGGACGGCCCGGCCGTGGTGCTGCGGGTCAGCGCGCAGTACCCGCTGACCGTCGACCCGGGTGCCTATGTGGCGCACCAGGGGAACCTGCGGCAGTCCTTCCAGTCCGGTGTGACGTTCCGCACGCTGATGGGCGAGGGCGGCGGGGAGGCCTTCCAGATCCGCTTCGAGGGGGACGGGCTGGTGTACGTACAGCCGAGTGAGCGCAACACGATCGCGGGGGACCTCTGAGATGGCCTTCCGTGAGATCAACTCCAAGATGATCGAGGCCACCGTCGTCCCGGGGCAGCGGCTGTTCAGCCAGCGCGGCGCGATGCTCGC
Source organism: Streptomyces sp. NPDC059852 (assembly GCF_042731455.1). NCBI lineage: Bacteria > Bacillati > Actinomycetota > Actinomycetes > Kitasatosporales > Streptomycetaceae > Streptomyces > Streptomyces sp. NPDC059852. The sequence goes on from NZ_JBHWJK010000012.1 coordinate 51,161, forward strand.
CTACAAGGGCGACGTCTCCTTCACCCCGAACATGGCCGGCGGCCAGGGCGGGATCATGTCGATGATCGGGCGCCGGGTGGCGAACGAGGACACCCCGCTGATGACCGTCGAGGGCAGCGGCACGGTGCTGTTCGGGCACGGCGGCCACCACATCCAGGTGATCCACCTCGCCGGGGACACGCTGTGCGTCGAGGCGGACCGGCTGCTCGCCTTCGAGGGCACCCTCCAGCAGGGCACGATGTTCCTCGGCTCGCAGGGCGGCGTGATGGGCATGGTGCGCGGGCAGATCAGCGGCCAGGGCCTGTTCACCACGACCCTGAAGGGACACGGGTCGGTGGCGGTCATGGCGCACGGCGGGGTCTTCGAGGTCCCGATCACCCCGCAGCGCCCGGTCCACGTCGACCCGCAGGCGTACGTCGCGCACCACGGCGACGTGCGGAACAAGCTGTCGACGGCGCTGGGCTGGCGGGACATGGTGGGCCGGGGCTCCGGCGAGGCGTTCCAGCTGGAGCTCAGCGGCAGCGGTGCGGTGTACGTGCAGGCGTCGGAGGAGAAGCTGTGAGCCACCACCCGGGCGCGGGTCCCACGGTGTACGACCCGATGACGCTGCCCAGCGACGACAACGTGAACTCGTACACCTTCTGCGTGGAGCTCAAGGGGAACCAGTGGTTCCTGCAGAAGGGCAAGATGATCGCCTACTACGGCTCGATGGAGTTCAACGGCATCGGGCACGGCCGTCTGGACCGCCTCGTCCGTACGTCCTTCCATTCGCCACTGCACGCGAGCGACTGGGTCGTGGCGGAGGGCTCGGGCAAGATGCTGCTGGCCGACCGGGCTTTCGACGTCAATTCGTACGACCTCGAGGACGGCAACCTGACCATTCGCTCGGGCAACCTGCTCGCTTTTCAGCCAAGTCTTGCCCTCAAGCAATCGATCGTGCCGGGTTTTCTGACACTGATCGGAACCGGGAAGTTCGTGGCCGCATCTAACGGGCCGGTGGTGTTCATGGAACCCCCGATCCGGGTGGACCCGCAGGCGCTCGTCGGCTGGGCCGACTGCCCGTCGCCGTGCCATCACTACGACCATGGCTACATGACCGGCGTGATGGGCGGTCTACGTGCACTGACGGGCATCGGAGGGGCCTCCGGGGAGGAGCATCAGTTCGAGTTCGTCGGGGCCGGCACGGTGCTGCTCCAGTCGAGCGAGACCCTCATGGCGGAGCAGGCCACGGGGGTGTTGCCGCCGGACGCCGGAGTCCCCGGTTCCGGTGGGGCGCACACAGGCCCTTCACAAGCGGGAGGGGCACCGCGCCTTCCCGGACAGCTGGGAGACCTCCAGCGTCGCTTCGGGCTGTGAGCGGTAGTCTGCGGAGTGTGACATCGAACGTGTGCGCACACGGGTGACACGTCACACGCCACCCCTCACTAGTTCGCCTTTCAACATTTTAGGTAGACTTCATTCATGGAGACCGAGACGGCCACCCGCTGGCTGACCAATGCGGAGCAGTGCGCCTGGCGCACCCACCTGGAGGTCAACAGGCTGTTGACGTACCAGCTCGAGAAGGACCTCCAGCCGTTCGGCCTGACAATGAACGACTACGAGATCCTGGTGAACCTGTCCGAGTCGGAGGACGTACGGATGCGGATGAGCGACCTCGCGTCGGCCACCCTCCAGTCCAAGAGCCGGCTCTCCCACCAGATCACCCGGATGGAGAACGCCGACCTGGTCCGGCGCGAGAACTGCGAGTCCGACCGGCGCGGCCTCTACGCGGTCCTCACCGAGCACGGCCTGGAGACGATGAAGAAGGTCGCGCCGCATCACGTGGCGTCCGTGCGCAGGCACTTCATCGACCTGCTCTCCCCCGAGGCGCTGACCGAGCTCGACAAGGCCCTCAAGCCGATCGCCGAGCACCTGCGCAGCCAGCGCGGGCGCCCCTGACCCGGACGGCCGCCCCGCGCCTACCGAGCCCGCGGCAGGCGGAGCTCGAACAGAGCTCCGCCCGCGGGCGCCCGGCCCACGGTCAGCGTCCCCCCGTGCCGTACGGCGACATCACGGGCGATGGCGAGGCCGAGCCCGGCACCTCCGTCGTCCCGGCTGCGCGCCTCGTCCAGCCGCACGAACCGCTCGAAGATCCGCTCCCGGTCGGCCTCCGGCACCCCGTCCCCGTCGTCGGCGACGGACACGACCGCCCACTCCCCCTCCGCCCGCACACCCACGGTGACCGCCGAACGGGCGTGCCGCAGCGCGTTGTCCAGCAGGTTGGTGAGCACCCGCCCCACCTGCGCCCGGGACCCGGCCACCGGCACGGCGTCCGCCGCCACCGTCACCCCGGCCCGGCCCCCGGCGTGCTCGCCGGCCAGGGCGCCCAGGTCGAAGCGCGCGTCCCCCGGCCGCTCCCCCGCGTCCAGCCGGGCGAGCAGCAGCAGATCGGCGGCGAGCGTCTGCAGCCGTACGGTGTCCGCCACCGCTCCGTCCAGATCGAGCAGGCCGGGGTGCGCGGCGCCCACCTCCAGCTGGGTGCGCAGTGACGCGATGGGACTGCGCAGCTCGTGCGAGGCGTCCGCGACGAACCGGCGCTGGCGCTCCACGGAGCTCTCCAGCGCGGCCAGCGTCTCATTGGTCGTCAGGGCCAGCCGGGCCACCTCGTCGTGGGTGGACGGGACCGGGACGCGGCGCGCCAGGTCCTCGCTGGCGGTGATGGCCGCCATCTCGCGGCGGATGCCCTCGACCGGGCTCAGCGCGCGCCGGGTGACCAGCCAGGTGGCGCCCGCCACGACGGCGAGCAGCAGCGGGAAGCCGATCAGCATGGCGGTGGTCGCGGTGCCGACGGCGCTGCGCTCCGCGGCGAGCGGCGCCCCGGCGTGCACGGTGAACTTCCCGCGGTCCTCGAACTCGACCTCGACGGAGGCGAACCGGTAGTCCGCGGTGGTGCCGTCGATGGTCGCCGTGCCGGTGCCGAAGTCGGTGTCGGAGTCGACCTCGCCGGTCCCGGCCCGGCGGTCGCCGCCCGAGCCGCCGGTGCCGGAGCGGCCCGAGTGGTCGTCGCCGTCCTCGCCGTCGTCGCCGTCCTCGCCGTCCTCGCCGCCCCGCCCGCCCGCGCCCTGCCCCGGTCGTACGGCGTCGACGCCCGTGCCGGTGACGCGCTCCAGGTCCTCGCTGACCGCGACCACCCTGTCCCGCTCGTCGACGATCTGGACGGGCCGGTCGTCCTCGTCGAGGCCGGTCAGCTTGTCGTAGGGGCGGCCGTCGGACAGTTCGACGGCGACGGCCCGCGCCGCGCTCGCCGCCTCGGTCTCCGCCTGCCCGGTCAGGTCGGACCGCAGCGACAGCAGGAGGGCCGCCCCGGTGGCGACCAGGGCCACCGCGACCACGAGTGTGGCGGCGAGCGTCGCCCGGGACCGGACGGAACCGAACAGACGGCGCGTCACGGCGCCGTCTCCTGCCGCTCGAGCCGGTACCCGGCGCCCCGTACGGTCCGGATCAGCTCCGGCCGCAGCTTGCGCCGCAGCGCGCTGACGTAGACCTCGACGATGTTCGGGTCGCCGTCGTAGGCGAAGTCCCAGACGTGCTCCAGGATGCGCGACTTGGACACGACTTCGCCGGGCCGCGTCACGAGTGTCTCCAGCACCGAGAACTCCCGTGTGGTCAGCGGCACCTCTTCGGCGCCGAGGAAGACCCGGCGGGCGGCCGTGTCGACCCTGAGGTCGCCGAGGACGAGCACGGGCGAGGCACCCGCGCCCTGCCGGCCGCGCCGCAGCAGCGCCTTCACACGGGCGACCAGGACGACGTACGAGAACGGCTTGGTGAGGTAGTCGTCGGCGCCGGTGTCCAGGCCCTCGGCCTCGTCGTACTCGCCGTCCTTCGCGGTGAGCATGAGGATGGGCACGTCGTGGCCGGCGGCGCGCAGGGCGGCGCAGACCCGGTAGCCGTTCATGCCGGGCAGCATGATGTCGAGGATCACGAGGTCGTAGGTCCCCTCGCCGGCCAGGTGCAGCCCCTCGAGGCCGTCGTGGACGACGTCCACGGCGTAGCCCTCGGCGGTCAGGCCCTGGGCGAGGGACCGGGCCAGGCGTCTTTCGTCCTCCACGATCAGCAGGCGCATGCGTACAGCGTGGCAAAGCGCACCTGAAGACGTCTTCAGGGTCCTTCAGCTTCCTCTCAGCATCACCCGGGCACATTGGGTCCCGTAGAAAGGCACGAGCCGGATTGTTCGGCAGGAAACGGGAGGAACCCCATGAAGCGCAACCTCGTCCTCGCCACCGTCGCCGCGGCGGCCCTGATCGGCGGCGGCACGGTCGCGGCCTACGCGGGCAGCGGTGACGACGGCGCGTCGCAGGCGGACGTCCGGGTCGCCGACGACCGCGACGACACGCGGAAGGACGACGACGGCGGCGACCGCCACGACGGCCGGGACGACGACCGGGACGACCGGGACGAGGCCCGCTCGCAGGCCGGCCGCACCGGCGTCACCGCCACCGACGCGATCGCGGCGGCGCTGGAGCGGACCCCGGGCACGGCCGTCTCCGCCGAACTGGACGACGACGGCTCGCGCGTCTGGGAGGTCACCGTCGTCAAGGGCGACGGCACCGAGCACGACGTACGGGTCTCCGCGGGCGACGGCAAGGTGCTGAGCGACCGGCGCGACGACGATGACGACCGCGAGGGCCGCGCGGACCTCGCCGCGCTGAAGGGCGCCTCGGTCGACGCCCGCGAGGCCGCCGAAGCGGCGGCCGCCAAGGGCGTGGTCGTGGAGATCGACCTCGACGACGACGGCCCGGCCGCCTGGAAGGCCGAGACCACCCGGGGCGAGTGGAACGTCGACCTCAAGAGCGGGGCGGTGACCCCGCACCACGACGACGACGGCCAGGACGACCACCACGGCGGCCGTGATCACGACGACCGCGACGACGACTGAGGTCAGGGCGTCACCGTCACACGATCCCCGTCCCCACGGGTCGAGGGGCGCCACCTTGCCGGGTGGCGCCCCTCACCGCTGTCGCCGCCACGACCAGCGTCGCCGCGCCGGTCGCGGCCAGGCACCAGCCCGTGGGGAGCAGCCCCGCCAGCACTCCGGCGGCGGCCGTACCGGCCGTACTCCCCGCGTTGACCGCCGTGTTGACCCAGGCGCCCGCCCGCACCCGGGCGCCGGAGGGCGCCGTCTCGTCGGCGAGGAGGTAGGCCGTGGTGAGGGCGGGCGAGACGAAGAACCCGGCGGCCGCCATGACCGCCGTGAGCGTGCCGAGCCCGGTCGCCAGGCCCGCGAGGAGCACGGCGAGCCCGAGCCCGGCCGTCAGCAGCGGCAGCCGTAGGCCCGCCGGGGCACGCCAGGACACCGCCCCGTGGAGCAGTCCGCCGACGGCGCTCCCGGCGGACAGGGCGGCCAGCGGCCAGGCCGCGCCACCACCGCCGGCTCCATGGTTCTCGGCGAACGCGACGACGAGCAGATCGGCGGCGCCCAGCGCGAGCCCGACGCCCAGCGCGGCGAGCACGGGCCGCCGGACGGCCCTCAGGACCCTGGCGCGGGCGCCCTCGCGGGCCGTCGCCCTCACACGTTCGGGCCGTACCGCCCGCACCACGGGGGACATCACGAAGCCGGCCGCACCGGCCGCGATCAGCACCGCCCCGACCGCGATGCCGACGGCCGGCGGGGCGGCCGCCACGAGGGCGCCGACCAGCAACGGGCCCGAGACGAACAGCAGTTCCTCGGCGACGGCGTCCAGGCTGTAGGCGCGCCGCAGCAGGTCCGGGTCAGGGGCGATCCTGCCCCACACGGCCCGCATGGCCGGGCCGAGCGGCGGGGTGCAGGCGCCCGCGGCGGCGGCCACGGCGCCCAGGAGCAGGGGCGAGACGGCGCCCGGCCGCCAGACGACGGCCGTGAGGAGCCCGAGCAGTCCGGCGTAGGCGGCGGTCATCGGCACGAGGGCCCGCCGCGGCCCGTACCGGTCGATCAGGGCGGCCCGGGCGGGTGACAGGAAGACGCTGGTCCCGGAGAACAGCGCCATCACGGCGCCGGCCACCGTGTAGGACCCGCGAGCCCGGGTCACGGCGAGCATCACGGACAGGGGCACGATCCCGTACGACAGCCGGCCCAGCAGGGCGGCGGCGAAGGTCGTACGGGCATGGGGCAGGCGCAGCACGTGCGCGTAGGAGGCAGGCATGGCGGGTCCTCGCGATGGCGTGGAGAAGGGGACACCGAGGAGCCGCGGGAGCCCGGGGGCTCGGGGGCTCGGACCGCGGCCCGGTGTGCGCCTACGCCAAGGAGAGGAACATGCCAATCAAGGTAGCAGCGCCCGCGCGGGGCGGACAGCCCTTCAGGTGGTGCGGGTCAGGCCCGCCACGAGTTCGTCGGCCGCCCGGTACGGGTCGAGTTCACCGGCGGTGATGCGCTCCGCGAGGGCGCCGAGACGGCGGTCGCCGTGCAGGTCGGCGATGCGTTCGCGCAGCGCGGTGACGGCGATGGTCTCCACCTCGCGGGCGGCGCGGGCGCGCCGGCGCTCGGCCAGGACGTCCCGCTCCTCCATCCAGGCCCGGTGCTTCTCCAGGGCCTCCACGACCTCGTCGACGCCCTCGCCGCGGGCGGCGACCGTCTTGACGATGGGCGGGCGCCAGTCGCCGGGGCCGCGGGACTCGCCGAGGCCGAGCATGTGGTTGAGCTCGCGGGCGGTGGCGTCGGCGCCGTCGCGGTCCGCCTTGTTGACGACGTAGACGTCGCCGATCTCCAGGATGCCCGCCTTGGCGGCCTGGATGCCGTCGCCCATGCCGGGGGCCAGGAGGACGACGGAGGTGTCGGCCTGGGAGGCGATCTCCACCTCCGACTGGCCCACGCCGACGGTCTCCACCAGGATCACGTCGCAGCCGGCCGCGTCCAGGACGCGGATGGCCTGCGGGGCGGCCCAGGCGAGGCCGCCCAGATGCCCGCGGGTCGCCATGGACCGGATGTAGACGCCGGGGTCGGAGGCGTGGTCCGACATCCGGACCCGGTCGCCGAGCAGGGCGCCTCCGGAGAACGGCGAGGACGGGTCGACGGCCAGGACGCCGACCCGCTTCCCCTGCTTGCGGTAGGCCGTCACCAGCGCCGAGGTGGACGTCGACTTGCCCACGCCGGGCGAGCCGGTCAGGCCGACGACGTAGGCGTTGCCGGTGAGCGGCGCCAGCGCCGCCATGACCTCCCGCAGCTGCGGGGACGCCCCCTCCACGAGGGAGATCAGCCGGGCCACGGCCCGCGGCCGGCCTTCCCTGGCCTGGGCCACCAGGGTGGAGACGTCCTGCATCACAGCTCCGTTCACAGATCGTTCGCTACTGCGTCCTCGCGGAAAGGACTCAGGCCTTCGGTACCCGCACGATCAGCGCGTCACCCTGACCGCCGCCACCGCACAGCGCGGCCGCGCCGACGCCGCCGCCGCGCCGCTTCAGCTCCAGGGCGAGGTGCAGCACGAGACGGGCGCCGGACATGCCGATCGGGTGGCCCAGGGCGATGGCACCACCGTTGACGTTCACCTTTTCCGATGACACGCCGAGGTCCTTCATTGACTGCACCGCGACGGCGGCGAAGGCCTCGTTGATCTCGATGAGGTCGAGGTCGGAGACCTCCAGGCCCTCCTTCTTCAGGGCGTGGAGGATGGCGTTCGAGGGCTGCGACTGCAGCGAGTTGTCGGGGCCCGCGACATTGCCGTGGGCGCCGATCTCGGCGATCCAGTCCAGGCCGAGCTCCTGGGCCTTGGCCTTGCTCATGACGACGACCGCGGCGGCGCCGTCGGAGATCTGGGAGCTGGAGCCGGCCGTGATCGTGCCGTCCTTGGCGAACGCCGGGCGCAGCCTGCCCAGCGACTCGGCGGTGGTGTCGCCGCGGATGCCCTCGTCCTTGCTGAAGAGGACCGGGTCGCCCTTGCGCTGCGGGATCTCGACCGGGGTGATCTCGGCCTCGAAGACGCCGTTCTTCTGGGCGGCGGCGGCGCGCTGGTGGGACAGGGCGGCGATCTCGTCCTGCTCGGGGCGGGCGATGCCGAGGCGGGTGTTGTGCTTCTCCGTGGACTCGCCCATGGCGATGTTCTCGAAGGAGTCGGTCAGGCCGTCGTGGGCCATCGCGTCGAGCACCTGCACGGCGCCGTACTTGTAGCCCTCGCGGGACTTCGGCAGCAGGTGGGGCGCGTTGGTCATGGACTCCTGACCACCGGCGACGATCACGTCGAACTCGCCGGCGCGGATCAGCTGGTCCGCGAGGGCGATGGCGTCGAGGCCGGAGAGGCACACCTTGTTGATGGTGAGCGCGGGGACGTTCATGGGGATGCCGGCCTTGACCGCGGCCTGGCGCGCCGGGATCTGCCCCGCCCCGGCCTGGAGCACCTGGCCCATGATCACGTACTGGACCTGGTCGCCACCGATCCCCGCACGGTCGAGGGCGGCCTTGATCGCGAAGCCGCCGAGGTCGGCTCCGGAGAACGACTTCAGCGAGCCCAGCAGCCGTCCCATCGGGGTGCGGGCACCCGCGACGATGACGGACGTCGTGCCGTTTGCAGAAGACATGAGGTGAGATCCCCTTCCAGCCTGCACAGCCGAGGAGTGAACGAGGGTTTACTTCGAATGTACTGAGTGGCACTCCGTGCCGTCACCGGGCCGTCGGTGTGATCGCGCGCACGTTGCGTAACCACCCCGTGAGCGCTCCACTGAATCCATGCTGACGCGAATCGACCACATCGGAATCGCCTGCTTCGATCTCGACAAGACCGTCGAGTTCTACCGGGCCACCTACGGCTTCGAGGTCTTCCACTCCGAGGTCAACGAGGAGCAGGGCGTGCGCGAGGCCATGCTCAAGATCAACGACACCTCGGACGGCGGCGCCTCCTACCTGCAGCTTCTCGAGCCGACCCGCCCCGACTCCACCGTGGCGAAGTGGCTCGACAAGAACGGCGAGGGCGTCCACCACATCGCCTTCGGCACGGCCGACGTGGACGGCGACGCCGCCGCGATCAAGGACAAGGGCGTGCGCGTCCTGTACGAAGAGCCGCGGATCGGCTCCATGGGGTCACGCATCACGTTCCTGCACCCGAAGGATTGCCACGGAGTTCTGACAGAACTGGTCACTTCGGCGCCTGTTGAGTCACCTGAGCACTGACCCTCGTACATAGGGGCCGGTAGGGTTGGGGGCGGTCGCTCTCTGAACCGAGGTGACCGCATGCCGGGGTCCGGGTTTCGGGGGGCGAGCGTCGGGGCAGCAGCCCATGCTCCGCCGTTGATCTGACACCATTCCCCGGGGGCACCGTCCGTTCGGACGGACGGGGCTCATGGCCAGGGATGCGACCAGGGGACGGATGGGACCGCGCAGTGCGGGGCTACGAACGCCAGGAGCGAGAGCCGGCGGCTGACGTCGACCACCTCTCTCGGTTCGAGGCCGAGATGGATCGGCTGAAGACCGAGCGGGAGAAGGCGATCCAGCACGCCGAGGACCTCGGCTACCAGGTCGAGGTGCTGCGCGCCAAGCTGCACGAGGCGCGCCGCACCATCATGTCCCGGCCCGCCTTCGACGGCGGTGACATCGGCTACCAGGCCGAGCAGTTGCTGCGCAACGCCCAGGTGCAGGCGGACCAGCTGCGCCAGGAGGCCGAGCGCGAGCTGAGCCAGGCCCGCGCGCAGACGCAGCGCATCCTCCAGGAGCACGCGGAGCAGGCCGCCCGGCTCCAGGCCGAGCTGCACCAGGAGGCGGTCACCCGCCGCCAGCAGCTGGACCAGGAGCTGGCGGAGCGCCGGCAGACCGTCGAGTCGCACGTCAACGAGAACGTGGCGTGGGCGGAGCAGCTGCGCGCCCGCACCGAGCAGCAGGCCCGGCGTCTGCTGGACGAGTCGCGCGCCGAGGCCGAGCAGGCCCTGTCGGCCGCGCGCGCCGAGGCCGAGCGGCTGGCCGGCGAGGCCCGCCGCCGTCTGACGGACGCCGCCGAGGAGGCGCGCACCGAGGCGGAGCAGATCCTGCGCCGGGCGCGCACCGACGCCGAGCGCCTGCTGAACGCCGCCTCCACCCAGGCCCAGGAGGCCACCGACCACGCCGAGCAGCTGCGCACGTCCACGGTCAGCGAGTCGGACGCGGCCCGCCGGCAGGCCACCGAGCTCAGCCGGGCCGCCGAGCAGCGCATGGCCGAGGCCGAGGAGGCGCTGCGCAAGGCGCAGTCCGAGGCCGAGAAGCTGGTCACCGAGGCCAAGGCGGCCGCCGAGAAGACGCTGGCCGGGGCCGAGTCGGCCAACGAGCAGCGCATGCGCACGGCCAAGGAGCAGGTCGCCCGGCTGGTCGAGGAGGCCACCAAGGAGGCCGAGAACACCAAGGCCGACGCCGAGCAGGTCATCGCCGACGCCCGCGCCGAGGCCGAGAAGGTCCTCGCCGAGGCCGCCGAGAAGGCCCGCACGCTCACCGCCGAGGAGAGCGCGACGCAGCTGTCCAAGGCCGCCAAGACCGCCGAGGACGTGCTCAACAAGGCGCAGCAGGAGGCGCAGAGCACCACCAAGGCCGCCGTCGAGGAGGCCGAGCGCATCCGCCGGGAGGCCGAGGCCGAGGCGGACCGGCTGCGCGCGGAGGCGCACGACATCGCCGAGCAGCTCAAGGGCGCGGCGAAGGACGACACCAAGGAGTACCGGGCCAAGACGGTCGAGCTCCAGGAGGAGGCCCGCCGGCTGCGCGGCGAGGCCGAGCAGCTGCGCTCGGAGGCCGTCGCCGAGGGCGAGAAGATCCGCGCGGAGGCCCGCAAGGAGGCCGTCCAGCAGATCGAGGAGGCGGCCAAGACCGCCGAGGAACTGCTGGCGAAGGCCAAGCAGGACGCGGACGACCTGCGCCAGAAGGCGACGACGGACAGCGAGAAGGTCCGCACCGAGGCCATCGAGCGGGCGACCACGCTGCGCCGGCAGGCCGAGGAGACGCTGCAGCGCACCCGGCAGGAGGCCGAGCGGCACCGCGAGGAGGTCGTCGAGCAGGCCGAGGGCATCAAGGCCGACGCCGAGCGGGCCGCCCAGGAGCTGCGCGAGGAGACCGAGCGCGGCGTCGAGGCGCGCCGCGCGGAGGCCGCCGAGGAGCTGACGCGCCTTCACACCGAGGCCGAGCAGCGGCTCGCGGCGGCCGAGCAGGCCCTCACCGACGCCCGCGAGGAGGCCGCCCGCATCCGCCGGGAGGCCGCCGAGGAGACCGACCGGCTGCGCACCGAGGCCGCCGAGCGCATCCGTACGCTCCAGCAGCAGGCCGAGGAGGACGCCGACCGGCTGCGCACCGAGGCCGCGTCGGACGCGTCGGCGTCCCGCGCCGAGGGCGAGGCCGTCGCCGTACGGCTGCGGTCGGAGGCAGCGGCCGAGGCCGAGCGGCTGCGGTCGGAGGCCCAGGAGACCGCCGACCGGGTGCGCGCCGAGGCGCAGGCCGCCGCCGAGCGGCTGGCCACGGAGGCCTCCGAGACGCTGGCCGCCGCCCAGGAGGAGGCCGGCCGCCGTCGGCGCGAGGCCGAGGAACTGCTCGGTTCGGCGCGCCAGGAGGCCGACCAGGAGCGTGAGCGGGCCCGCGAGCAGAGCGAGGAGCTGCTGGCCTCCGCCCGCAACCGGGTCGAGGAGGCGCAGGCCGAGGCCGAGCGCCTGGTCGAGGAGGCCGACCGGCGCGCCACCGAGATGGTGTCGGCGGCCGAGCAGCACGCCCAGCAGGTCCGCGACTCCGTGGCCGGGCTGCACGAGCAGGCCCAGGAGGAGATCACCGGGCTGCGCAGCGCCGCCGAGCACGCGGCGGAGCGTACGCGCCGGGAGGCCGAGGAGGAGGCGGACCGGGTCCGTACCGACGCCTACGCCGAGCGCGAGCGGGCCGGCGAGGACGCCGCGCGGCTGCGGCGTGAGGCCAAGGAGGAGACGGAGGCCGCCAGGTCGCTGGCCGAGCGCACGGTCGGGGAGGCCATCGCCGAGGCGGAACGGCTGCGTACGGAGGCCACCGAGCACGCCCAGCGGCTGCGCACCGAGGCGTCCGACAGGATCGCGGAGGCGGACCAGGCGGCGTCCCGGACCCGGGCGGACGCCCGCGAGGACGCCAACCGCATCCGCTCGGACGCGGCGGAGCAGGCCGACACCCTCATCACCGAGGCCCGTTCCGAGGCGGAACGGCTGCAGTCGGAGACGATCGCCGAGGCCGACCGGATGCTGGCCGACGCGCTCGCCAAGGCGGAGAAGCTGGTCGGTGACGCCACGTCGGACGCGGAGCGGCTGCGCGCCGAGGCCGCGGACGCGGTCGGCTCGGCGCAGCAGCACGCCGAGCGGGTCCGCGGCGAGTCGGAGCGCGTGCGCGCCGAGGCGGCCGCGGAGGCCGAGCGTCTGGTGGCCGCGGCCCGCGAGGAGGCCGAGCGCACCCTGGACGAGGCCCGCAAGGACGCCAACAAGCGGCGCTCGGAGGCGGCGGAGCAGGTCGACACGCTCATCACGGAGACGACCGCCGAGGCGGACAAGCTGCTCACCGAGGCGCAGCAGCAGGCGCTCAAGACGACCGCGGACGCGGAGGCGCAGGCCGACACGATGGTCGGCGCGGCCCGCAAGGAGGCGGAGCGGCTCGTCGCCGAGGCGACGGTCGAGGGCAACACTACGGTGGAGAAGGCCCGTACGGACGCCGACGAGCTGCTGGTCGGGGCCCGCCGGGACGCCACCGCGATCCGGGAGCGGGCGGAGGAGCTGCGCGACCGCATCACGAGCGAGATCGAGGAGCTGCACGAGCGCGCCCGGCGGGAGGCCGCCGAGACGATGAAGTCGACCGGCGACCGCTGCGACGCGCTCATCAAGGCGTCCGAGGAGCAGCTGGCCAAGGCGCAGGCGAAGGCCAAGGAGCTGGTGTCGGAGGCCAACTCCGAGGCCGGCAAGGTCCGTATCGCCGCGGTGAAGAAGGCCGAGGGGCTGCTCAAGGAGGCCGAGCAGAAGCGGGCGCAGCTGATCCGGGAGGCCGAGGAGCTGAAGGCCGAGGCGATCCGCGAGGCCAAGGCCACGGTCGAGGAGGGCAAGCGCGAGCTGGAGGTCCTCGTCCGGCGCCGTGAGGACATCAACGCCGAGATCTCCCGGGTGCAGGACGTCCTGGAGGCGCTGGAGTCCTTCGAGGCTCCCGGCGGGGCCAAGGACGGCGGGGTCAAGGCGGGGGCGACCGTGGGCGCTCCCCGATCGGGTGGCAAGTCGTCAGACGGCTAGCGCCCGCCGCGGGTTCCGGTGACGTCTGGGGGCTTTGACCGGGTTTTTGGCAAGCCGTCCGACGGTTAGCCACTCAAAAGGGGTCTCATTCTCCAGATCAAACACGTATCCGCTCGATGACACACCGCTTCGGCCCCTAGGATTCCACTTATCACCTCACCGGTCTCATTCGACAGGAACCCCATGAGCGACACTTCCCCCTACGGCTTCGAGCTTGTGCGGCGTGGGTACGACCGCGCTCAGGTGGACGAACGGATCTCGAAGCTCGTCTCCGACCGTGACAGCGCTCTCACCCGTATCACCGCCCTGGAGAAGCGCATCGAGGAGCTCCACCTCGAGACGCAGAACGCCCAGGCGCAGGTGACCGACGCCGAGCCGTCGTACGCGGGCCTCGGCGCGCGTGTCGAGAAGATCCTCCGCCTCGCCGAGGAGGAGGCCAAGGATCTGCGCGAGGAGGCGCGCCGCGCCGCGGAGCAGCACCGTGAGCTCGCCGAGTCGGCGGCCCAGCAGGTGCGCAACGACGCAGAATCGTTCGCTGCGGAGCGCAAGGCCAAGGCCGAGGACGAAGGCGTCCGCATCGTCGAGAAGGCGAAGAGCGACGCCTCGCAGCTGCGGTCCGAGGCCCAGAAGGACGCTCAGTCCAAGCGTGAGGAGGCGGACGCCCTCTTCGAGGAGACCCGCGCCAAGGCCGCCCAGGCCGCCGCCGACTTCGAGACGAACCTCGCCAAGCGCCGGGAGCAGTCCGAGCGCGACCTGGCCTCGCGTCAGGCCAAGGCCGAGAAGCGCCTCGCCGAGATCGAGCACCGCGCCGAGCAGCTGCGCCTGGAGGCCGAGAAGCTGCGCACCGACGCCGAGCGCCGTGCCCGCCAGACGGTGGAGACCGCGCAGCGCCAGGCCGAGGACATCGTGGCCGACGCGAACGCCAAGGCCGACCGGATCCGTTCGGAATCCGAGCGCGAGCTGGCCGCTCTCACCAACCGCCGCGACAGCATCAACGCCCAGCTGACGAACGTCCGCGAGATGCTCGCGACGCTCACGGGCGCCGCGGTGGCCGCCGCCGGCACGCCGGCCGAGGACGAGCCGATCTCCCGCGGGGTCCCGGCGCAGCAGACCCGGTGACCGGCTGACGCCGTAGGACGACGGTCGAGGCCCGTGCCCCCCGGGGTGCGGGCCTCGGCCGATTCCTGGGGCTGTTCGCGCCGTCCGGGTGGCATCGGCCCAACGCTCCCCCTAGCGTGGCCGCATGATCGAGCTCTCGGGGCTGACCAAGCGGTACGGCGACAAGGTGGCGGTGAACAACCTCTCCTTCACCGTCAGACCGGGCATCGTCACGGGCTTCCTCGGGCCGAACGGCGCGGGCAAGTCGACGACCATGCGGATGGTGCTGGGTCTGGACCACCCGACGGCCGGTGACGTCCGGATCGACGGCAGGCACTACGAGGAGCTGAAGGACCCGCTGACGTACATCGGCGCCCTGCTGGAGGCGAAGGCCTGGCACGGCGGCCGCAGCGCCTACAACCATCTGCTGTGCCTGGCGCAGAGCAACGGCATCCCGGCGAGCCGGGTCCGCGAGGTGCTGGAGACGGTCGGTCTGACGGCGGTCGCGCGCAAGAAGACCAAGGGCTTCTCGATGGGCATGGGGCAGCGCCTCGGCATCGCGGCCGCGCTGCTCGGCGACCCCCGCATCCTGATGTTCGACGAACCGGTCAACGGCCTCGACCCCGAGGGCATCCACTGGATCCGCACCTTGATGAAGTCGCTGGCGGCGCAGGGCCGTACCGTCTTCGTCTCCTCCCATCTGATGAGCGAGATGGCGCTGACCGCCGACCACCTCGTCGTCATCGGGCAGGGCCGGCTGCTCGCCGACACCTCCATGGCCGACTTCATCGCCCGCAACTCCCGTGCGTACGTCCGCGTCCGCAGTCCCCAGCGGGAGCAGCTGCTCGACGCGCTGCGCGCGGAGGACGTCACACCGGTGGAGGCGGGCGACGGCGCGCTGGAGATCGACGGCGGCACGTCCGCGCGGATCGGCGAGCTCGCGGCACGCCACGGCATCGTGCTGCACGAGCTGAGCACGCAGCAGGCGTCCCTGGAGGAGGCCTTCATGCAGCTGACCGCGGAGTCGGTCGAGTACCACGCGCACACCGGGCAGGCCCCGGCCCCGCCGCCGCAACAGCGGCAGGCATGGGGCGAGGGCTGGAGGAGGAGCTGAGATGGCGACGACGCAGGTGCTCCGCTCGGAGTGGACCAAGATCCGCTCCGTGGCGTCCACCGTGTGGACGCTCTCCCTGGCGCTGGTCGTGACCGTGGCCCTGGGGATGCTGATCTCGGCGCTGTCGAAGAACGAGTTCGACAACCTGAGCGAACGGGACCGGCTGGACTTCGACCCGACCTTCATCAGCTTCGCGGGGATGAGCCTCGGTCAGCTCGCGATGATCGTCTTCGGCGTGCTGGTCGTCTCGAACGAGTACAGCACCGGGATGATCCGCGTCTCGCTGGCCGCCGTGCCACGCCGCGGCACCTTCCTGTTCAGCAAGATCGCGGTGGCGACCGGGCTGGCGCTGGCCGTCGGGCTGGCGACCAGCTTCCTCACCTTCTTCCTCGGGCAGGCCATGCTCGGCGACCACCGGGCGTCGATCGGGGACCCGGGGGTGCTGCGGGCGGTGTTCGGCGGCGGGCTGTACATGATGCTCATCGCGATGTTCTCGATGGGGATCGCGGCGATGCTGCGCTCGCCCATGCTGTCGCTGGGCATCCTGATGCCGTTCTTCTTCCTGGTCTCCAACATCCTCGGGAACGTCTCCGCCACCGAGAAGGTCGGCCGGTACCTGCCCGACCAGGCCGGAAGCGCCATCCTGCAGGTGGTCACCCCGGTCGACGACGACCGTCCCTACGGCCCCTGGGGCGGGCTCGGCATCATGGCGCTGTGGGTGATCGCGGCCGTGGCCGGCGGATACCTCACCCTGCGGAAGCGGGACGCCTAGAAGAGAGGGCCGAGGAGGCCGGCGCGGCGAAGTTTTTACTCGCCCTTGAGTGGAACCGTCAGCGCCCTTATATCCTCCTAACCCTTACGGGGGGCGTGCGCCCCGCTGTCCTGAACCTTTCGATGGGTGCGGAGCATGATCGAGGCAGTCGGCCTGACCAAGCGCTACGGCGACAAGACCGCTGTGTACAACCTGTCCTTCCAGGTGCGGCCCGGTGCCGTCACCGGCTTCCTGGGCCCCAACGGCTCCGGCAAGTCGACGACGATGCGGATGATCCTCGGTCTGGACAACCCGACCGCGGGCCACGTCACCATCGGCGGCTATCCGTACCGCAGGCTGCCGAACGCGCCCCGCCAGGTCGGCGCGCTGCTCGACGCCAAGGCCGTGCACGGCGGCCGCTCGGCCCGCAACCACCTGCTGAGCCTCGCGCAGCTCGCCGGCATCCCGGCCCGGCGCGTGGACGAAGTGCTGGGCGTGGTCGGCCTCCAGGAGGTGGCCGGGCGCCGCTCCAAGGGCTTCTCGCTCGGCATGGGCCAGCGCCTGGGCATCGCCGCGGCGCTGCTCGGCGACCCGCAGGTGCTGCTGTTCGACGAGCCGGTCAACGGCCTCGACCCCGAGGGCATCCACTGGGTGCGCAACCTGATGAAGTCGCTGGCGGCCGAGGGCCGTACCGTCTTCGTCTCCTCCCATCTGATGAGCGAGATGGCGCTGACCGCCGACCACCTCATCGTGATCGGGCGCGGCCAGCTGCTCGCCGACATGAGCGTGAGGGACTTCATCGCGGCGAACTCCGCCGGGTTCGCCCGGGTCCGCACCCCCGACACCGAGCCGCAGCTGCGCGAGAAGCTGGCCGGCGCGCTCACCGAGGCGGGCGGGCACGTGCTGCCCGAGCAGGACGGCGCGCTGCGGGTGACCGGGCTGCCGCTCCCCCGCATCAGCGACGTCGCCCACGCCTCCGACGTACGGCTGTGGGAGCTCTCGCCGCACCAGGCCTCGCTGGAGGAGGCGTACATGCGGATGACGCAGGGCGCCGTCGACTACCGCTCGACCGCCGACCAGAAGGCCGGGCTGCAGCAGCCGCTGCCGCCGGGCGCCCAGCCGCCGATGCCGGTGCCCGGTCAGGGCCAGCCCGGCTGGTACGCCCCGCCGCCGCCCCAGCAGGGCGCTCCCGGCCCCTACGGCGCGCCCGCGGACCCGGGCGCCGCCCTGGCCAACCCGTACGCCCAGCCGCCCGCCCAGGCGCCGCAGGACGCTCCCGCGAGCCAGGCGCCCGCGCCGCAGCCCGCCGCAGCGCCCGCGCCTCCGCAGGCGCCCGCCCAGCCGCCCGCGCCGGCCGCCGCGCCCCAGGACGCCGCCCCCGCCGCCCCGACCAAGCCCGAGGAAGCCCGATGAGCACGCCCCAGCCCCCGATGCCGCAGACCGCCGCACCGACCTGGCAGGCGGCTCCCGGTCAGCCGTACCCGACGTACACCTCGCCGATCCCGGTGGTGCGCACGCACCTCGGGCACGCGCTCGCCTCGGAGTGGACGAAGATCCGCTCGGTGCGCTCCACGATGTGGACGCTCGGGGTGTTCGTGGTGCTCGTGGTCGGCATCGGCCTGGCGGTCGCCGCGCTGATCGCCGCCAACGCCGCCGAGGAGAGTCTGGCGGGCGAGAGCCCTCTGTCGTTCGGGTTCTTCGGGCTGCTGCTCGGCACCATCTGCGTGATCACGCTGGGCGTGCTGACGACGGCGTCGGAGTACGGCACCGGCATGATCCGCACCACGATGACGGCCTGCCCGACCCGCGGCCGGGTGCTGGCGGCGAAGGCGATCGTGTTCTTCGCGGTGGCCTTCACGGTGACGCTGGTGTCGGCCCTGCTGGTCGCCCTCGCGGACGTGGCCATGCTGGACGGCGCCCGCGAGCCGTCCACCGAGGAGTGGCTGAAGGGCACGGTCGGCATCTCGCTCTACATCGCGCTGCTCGGACTGCTCTCACTCGTCGTCGGCTCGGTCATCCGGCACTCGGCGGGCGCGATCACGATCATGATCGGCCTGCTGCTGGCGCCGCTGGTGATCGCGCTCTTCATGTTCTCGGAGAGCCTTCAGGACCTGCAGCAGGCGCTGTTCGAGTACTCCATCCCGAACCAGCTGAGCGTCTTCTACGCGCAGTCCCTGTCGGAGTCCGGCCCGCACGGCTGGGACCCGCTGTGGATCATGCTCGGGGTGACGGCCGCCGCGTTCGCGGGCGCCTGGGCGCTCCTGGAGCGGCGCGACGTGTAGCGCTCAGAACCTCGGCGCGTTACGGGACCGCTGCACCCGCGTGGTGCGGCGGTCCTTCGCGTTCCAGCACGCCTTGTGCCAGTGCCGGCGGTCGTCGACGCCCGCGTGGTCCGGCCAGGCGACGACGTGCGGGACGCCGTCCGGGATCATCTGGTCGCAGCCCGGGCAGCGGTACGTCTTGCCCTGCGCGCTCGCGCCCGCCACATGCCGTACGTTCCAGTCCTCTCCCTGCCAGGTCTCCGAGGACTGCCAGCCGCCGTAGCGGCCGGAGCGGTCCTCCCCGGCACCGCGGCCGGACGGACCGGCGCCCTTGGATCGGTTGCGACGCGGGGACACGGGACACCTCACGGAGCTATACAGGACGGGGGCCGTCTCCAGCCTACGCGGCACGGACCGGGGTAACCGTACGGAACCAACCCCCACAAGTCCCCCACGCGGACCCGTCATTCTGCAGACAATCCGCAAATCCCCCCGCCAGGCCGTGTCCTCGGCACGTGTCAGACGGTTATGCCCGCTGGGGGAGCTCCGCGTCGGAGCCAAGGAAGCAGGAAAACAGCGATGCGCGTAGGTAGTTTCGTGTTGGCGGCCCGGTTCCCGGGCCAGGGCGACGGGGAGGCGCTGCACCGGGCGGTCCGCTCCGCGGAGGTCGCCGAGGAGGCGGGCCTCGACTCGGTCTGGCTGGCCGAGCACCATTTCGTGCCGTACGGCACCTGTCCGTCCGCGGTCACCCTGGCCGCCCTGCTGCTCGGCCGCACCCGCCGGCTGCGCGTGGGCACGGCGGTCAGCGTACTGCCGACCGCGCACCCGGTGGCCCTGGGCGAGCAGGCCGCCCTGCTGCACATCACCTCCGGCGGGCGGTTCTCTCTGGGCGTGGGGCGCGGCGGGCCGTGGATCGACCTGGAGGTGTTCGGCTCGGGTCTGGGCGCCTACGAGGAGGGCTTCCCGGAGTCGCTCGATCTGCTGCTGCGCTGGCTGCGCGAACCGGCGGTCGGGGCCTCGGGCGAGCGGTTCGGCTTCCGCGAGGTGCCGGTCGTGCCCCGCCCCTCGGAGTGCCTGACCGAGACGGAGGGCCCCGAGGTGGTCGTCGCCTGCACCTCGCCGCGCAGTGTGCGCCTCGCGGCCGAGCGCGGGCTGCCGATGCTGCTCGGGATGCACGTGGGCGACGAGGAGAAGGCCGAGATGGTCGCCCTGTGGCGGGAGCAGGCGCGCGCGGCCGGGCGCACCGAGGACGAGATCCGCGCCGCCGCCCATGTCTCCGCCGGGGTCTGCCAGATCGCCGACCGGCGCACGGACGCCGTGGAGACGCTCACGAAGGCGATGCCCGGATGGCTGCGACAGGGTCTGGAGGCCCATGTGACGGTGGACGGCCGCGCGCGGACCATGCGCGATCCGCTCGCCTACACCGAACTGCTCTGCGGGCTGCACCCGGTAGGCACCCCGCGCCTCGCCGCCGACCGGCTCGCGGCGACCAGCGAGCGCACCGGGATCTCCCGTTTCGCCCTGCTGGTCGAGGGCTCGGGCGACCTGGCGGCCACCGAGGAGAACGTCCGGCGGCTGGGCGCCGAAGTCCTCCCGCAGCTCGGCTGAATCGCGCGCGGGAGGTCCCCCGCCGGTGGGCTTGCCGCCCCGGTACTGATGCACCTCCCGCGTACGGAGCGGCAAGCGAGCGGCTCGCTCAGCAGTCCCTGAACTCCGGGGACTGGTTGAGCACCTGACTGCGGACCGAGGTGAAGCGGGCCAATGACTCGTCGACCGAGGAGTCGACCGGGAACACCGCCACCCGGTGGCAGTTCTGGAAGGCCAGCCGCACCCCGAAGTGCCGCTGCAGGGCGCCGCGTATCGCGTCGCTCGCAAGGGCACGCAGCAACTGTCCCCGTGCCTGCTCGTCCGGCGGGGGCGTCTGGTTGTCGGCGAACTGACCGCCGTCGACCTTCAGCTGAGCCACCAGGGAGCTGATCATCTCCCATGCATAGGGCAGGGAGGTCCGGACGCAGTCGACGAATTCGGCTTCGTCGACCTCGCCTCGCTCGGCCTTCTCGAGTAGGGCCGGTGAGACGTCGAGCGACATGGGTTCTCCTCTCGCACCCCCGCCGGTGGCAGGGGTTGCCGGACAGATGAGGGAGTCCGCGCGACCGGACACGCTGTGTACACACCCCGCGACCTCCCGTTTAATACGGTAGGCAACAGACCGTGACGGCACCAGGAGAATGCGTACATGAGCCAGTCCCTTTAGGCTCACAATCGGCCAGAAACGAACAGGGGCAGTCCGGGGTCTAACGGACTCCCTTAGGGCGGATCGCGTCGACCCGGGCCCGTCGAGTAGCGTTGCGGACCATGCGTCTCGTCATTGCCCGATGCTCCGTCGACTACGCGGGCCGGCTCACCGCCCACCTGCCCTCGGCGCCCCGTCTGATCCTGGTCAAGGCGGACGGCAGCGTCTCGATCCACGCGGACGACCGGGCCTACAAACCCCTGAACTGGATGTCGCCGCCCTGCACCCTGAAGGAGGGCGACGGCGAGCAGAAGGACGTCTGGACGGTCGTCAACAAAGCGGGCGAGAAGCTGATCATCACGATGGAGGAGATCCTCCACGACTCCTCGCACGAACTGGGCGTGGACCCCGGTCTGATCAAGGACGGCGTGGAGGCGCACCTCCAGGAACTCCTCGCGGACCGCATCGAGACGCTCGGCGAGGGCTACACGCTGATCCGGCGCGAGTACATGACGGCCATCGGCCCGGTGGACATCCTGTGCCGGGACGCCGAGGGACGCACGGTCGCGGTCGAGATCAAGCGGCGCGGCGAGATCGACGGCGTGGAGCAGCTGACCCGTTATCTGGAGCTGCTGAACCGCGATCCCCATCTCGCCCCGGTGCGCGGCATCTTCGCCGCCCAGGAGATCAAGCCGCAGGCCCGGGTCCTCGCGACGGACCGCGGGATCGGCTGCCAGGTGCTGGACTACGACGCGCTGCGCGGCATCGAGGACGACAAGCTCCGGCTGTTCTGACGCACCGCGCGACGGCGAAGGGCCGGTTCCGCTCGACGGAACCGGCCCTTTGTCCTGATCGGGCCGTCAGATGACGGTGTCGTCGCCGCCGCTCTGCGAGGCGCTCGCCGTGCCGCTCGCGGGCGCGCTGGACGCCGTTCCGCTCGCCGAGTCCGAGGACTGCGGCTCGGACGGCGGCGGCTCGCTGGTGGGCGGCTCGGTCGTCGGGGTCTCGCTGGTGGGCGGCTGCGAGGTCGGCGGCTTCGTGGACGTCGGGGGCTTGGTCGTCGGCGGCTTCGTCGAGGACGGGGGCTTGGTGGTCGACGGCGGCTTCGTCGTCTCGTCGGAGTCGCCACCGCCCGGCTTGTGCGTGCCGCTCGGGTCGTCCGACGGCTTGCCCGAGGTGGTCGGCGTCGGGTCGTCCGAGGTGCCGAGCGTGCCGTCGGGGCCGGGGTCCGTCGGCCGGCTGGTCGCCGAGCCGGTGTCGCCGGAGCCCTTGCTGTCCGATCCCGCCGCCTCGTCCGCGCCGAGGCTGTCGTCGCCGGCGCCCTGGCTCGCGGACGGGTTGACGCCGACCCGCGTGGACGGGCCCTCGGGGTCGCCGTCGGAGGTCGCGCCGAGCGTCACGACCGTGCCGAGCACGGCCACCAGGAGCGCGCCCGCGCCGGCCGCGACGAGGTTGCGCCGGGCGAAGCTGCGGACACCGCCCCGGCCCTTGTGGGTGGGCACCGGGTCCACGGGCGCGGACGACCGGTGGGTGACCAGCGTCGAGGTGTCGACGACGGCCGGGAAGGGCGCGGGCACTCCCCCGGGCGGCGACTGGGACTCCTCGTACCGGGCGTCCGGGACCTCCTCGCCCGCCGTGGCGGTGAGGGCGGCTAGTCCCGGCGCGGTGCCGGTGCGGTCGGCGACCAGGGCGAGCGCCCGGCGGCCCGCGACCGTGCCGCGCTTGTCGGCGAGGGCGCCGCGCAGGCCGATCGCGGTCTCCAGCTCGGTGCGGGCCCGCTCCAGCCGGCCGTCGCACAGCGCGAGGACGCCCAACTCGTGGTGGAAGTACGCCTGTTCCGTGACGTCACCGGCCGCCCGGGCCGCCTCGGCGCCCGCGCGCAGCGCGCGCTCCCAGGCGCTCCAGTGCAGCCCGGCGGCGAAGGCGGGCGCCGCGGCGCGGGCCAGCTGGACGGCGGGGTCGGTCTCGTCCTCGTCGGTGCCGGAGGAGTCGGGGGCCGGGGCCGGGGAGGCCACGAGCACGCCGAGTGCGGCGAGCAGGGCGTCCGCCTCGGCGCTGACGCGCTCCGGGGTGACCGAGGGGTGCCCGGCCCACCAGGTGTAGTGCTGGGCGGCGCCGAGGGCGGTCTCCTCGACGTCGTCGGCGTAGCCGGCGGCCTCCAGCTGGATCTGCACGCCGGCGGCGAGCCGGTAGCGGGCGCCGATCGGCGAGACGAGCCCGCAGTCGGTCAGTTCGCCCAGGGCGGCGTCCGCGTGGGTGTCGCCGACGAGGGCGGGCAGATGCGCCTGGTGCGGCATCTCGCCGCCGAGGGCGACCGCGAACCGCAGGGCGGCCCGGGCGGAGGGGCTGAGCCGTGAGGCGAGCAGCCGGGCCGGCGCGGCCGCCTCCCCGAGGGACGGCAGCGGCACCTCGTCGCGGTCGCGGACGCTCTCGGTCCCGACGGCGTCGGCGGGCGGGGCGTCCTCGAAGACGCCGTACTCGTCGACCGCCTCGGCCTCGGCCCGCAGCCGGTCGCGCTGCCGCAGCAGGGCACCCGCCTGGACGAACCGCAGCGGCAGTCCCTCCGACTCGAACCAGAGGTCACCCGCCCAGTTCCGCTCGTCCTCGGTGAGGTCCCTGCCGACCACGTGCTCCAGCAGCTCCATGCCGGCGGCGCGGTCGAGGCCGCCGAGGACGACCTCCTCGACGTCGGACTCGGCGGACGGGGCGGGCACGTCGGGCGTGGCGCCGATCAGGAAGGCGCACTCGGGGGTGGCGTCGAGGAGCTCGTCGAGGGCGGTGCCGCCGAACTCGATGTCGTCCAGGACGACGACCGCTCCGATGTCCCGCACGCACGCGAGCAGTTCGTCCTGTTCCGGACGGTGCAGCGGGGCGTCGTACACCGCGCGGAAGAGATCCTGCAGGAGGTCGTCCGGGGTGCGGCGGAAGCCGGTGAGCCGGACCACGCCGTCGGGAGCGAGGTCCGCGCAGTCGTCGGCGACGAGGTCGAGGAGGCTGGTGCGGCCGGCGCCACGGGGGCCGACCAGGCGGACGGAGCGGCCGCGCGCGAGCAGCCGGACCAGTTGCTCGCGGTCGTCCTGACGGGCCAGCAGGGGTGGGGCGGGGCGCGTCGGCCCGGGCGGCACGGGCGGCTTCGCGGCCCGGTCGGCCTCGGCGCGGTCGGCCGCGGAGAGCTTCTCGGGACGGGACGGCCGCTCGGCGGGCGGGCAGGGTTCTATCTCGCTGCCGTCGACCGGGTTGACGGTGAGCAGGAGGTCGCCCGAGACGAGCTGCACGGTGCGGGCGAGTGTCGGCGCGTGCTGTCCGAAGTCGGGTGTGAGGGGATCCCTGGGCGGGCGCGGACGCGACGACTGCTCGTCCGCGTCGTGGCCGTATCCCTCGGGTCCCCGGGTGTTCGGGTCCATCGGTTCCAAGCCCCCCAAAAGCGTCGTGTGCGTATGCCAAGCCCCTCCCGGCCTTGCTGCACACCGCGCTGTCGCTTCTGGTCCGGGCCCGCTCGAAGGGAAACGTCTAGCCAGCGGGCAGCCGAACCCTAAACCTTCGCACAGTATCTACGACAGCCCGGGGTCCCGCGCCGCCCGAGACATCACAGTCTCGTGAGGATTGTGCGCGGTGTGCGCTTCGCAGACGGAACGCCCGACTGTCCCGCCCCACCCGTGCCGGGGTGTCACACGCGGGGCAGGGACTCCACCCCGATGCCGCCCTCGATCGCCAGGATCCGGTGCAGCCGGGTGGCCACCAGCAGGCGCTGCATCTGCAGCGGCACGCCGCGCAGCACCAGACGCCGGCCGCAGCGGCCGGCCCGCCGGTGAGCCCCCATGATCACCCCGAGTCCGGTGGCGTCCCAGGAGTCCAGCTCGGACAGGTCGAGCACCAGATCGCCGACTCCGTCGTCGACGGCCGAGTGCAGGACCGTACGGGCGTCCGCCGCGCTGCGGACGTCGAGGCGGCCCCCGACGACCAGTTCGGCGTGGTCGCCCCTGATGTGCATAGCGCTCCCCTAAGCGTGCGTTCGTGCTCCGCGGTGTGTGGTCTGCGTAGGTGCGTGGGTCTGTCTTTGCTACGAGTCTTCGCAGTGGCCGGTGATGCAACCTCTGACTGCGTTCAGCGGCCAGAGGTTGCCGTCTGTGAGCGAACCGATACCGAATTCACCCCATCGCGTGACTCGTGCGAGGGCTGTGCGGTGGTGGACGAAACCTCAGTAGCTGTAAAAGCCTTGCCCGCTCTTGCGGCCGATGTCACCCGCGTCCACCATCCGGCGCATCAGCTCCGGCGGCGCGAACTTCTCGTCCTGGGACTCGGTGTAGATGTTCGAGGTGGCGTGCAGCAGGATGTCGACGCCGGTCAGGTCGGCCGTGGCCAGGGGGCCCATGGCGTGGCCGAAGCCCAGCTTGCAGGCCAGGTCGATGTCCTCGGCGGTGGCGACGCCCGACTCGTACAGCTTGGTCGCCTCGACGACGAGCGCCGAGATCAGCCGCGTGGTGACGAAGCCGGCGACGTCGCGGTTGACGACGATGCAGGTCTTGCCGACGGACTCGGCGAACTCACGGGCGGTGGCGAGGGTTTCGTCGCTGGTCTTGTAGCCGCGCACCAGCTCGACGAGCTGCATCATCGGCACCGGCGAGAAGAAGTGCACGCCGACGACCCGCTCGGGGTGCTCGGTGGCCGCCGCGATCTTGGTGATCGGGATGGCGGAGGTGTTGGAGGCGAGCACGGCGTCCGGGCGGACGATCTTGTCGAGCGCCCGGAAGATCTCGTGCTTGACCTCCAGCTTCTCGAAGACCGCCTCGACCACGACATCCGCGTCGGCGGCGGCGTCCAGGTCGGTGGTCGCGGTGATCCGGGCCAGGGCGGCGTCGGCGTCGTGCGCCTCCATCCTGCCCTTGCTCACGAACTTGTCGTACGAGGCCTTGATGCCGTCGGTCCCGCGCGCGAGCGCCTCGTCCGTGACGTCCCGCAGGACGACGTCCCAGCCCGCCTGCGCGGAGACCTGGGCGATCCCGGAACCCATCAAGCCGGCGCCGATGACGGCAAGCTTCCGTGCCACTGTTGCGACTCCCCTTAGAAACGCCTTACACCCTGTTGAGGTTGCTCTTCGGCGGACCCTAGCGGCAGTGAGGCACTGTGTGACCGGTTAGTAACGCGAGTCACGTCTCATCTGACGGACATCACACCGGCACGGCTCATTGCGCGCCCCGGACGGCGTAGTTGAGCACCTTCTCGCTCAACAGCTCCTCGACGTCGTCGAGAAGCGCCAGCGTCTCACGGGACACTTCGCCCGGTTTGCGCCCCTTGACCATCTCCCGGCCGACAGCCTCGAAGACGGTCTGGTGGATCCAGGCGAGCTGACTCGCGATCAGCCCCGGAAGCGGGTCGCCGGCGGCGGCGCCGGTCTCCTCGCGCAGGGTCGCCTCCAGGTCGTCGTGGATCTCCTGCCGGAGGCTCCAGAGCCGGGAGCGCAGCGGCGGCGCCTCCTGGATGCAGCGCATGAAGCGGTCGTAGCCCTCCATGAGCCCGACGCGGGGCGAGACCGCCTCGACCTCGGCGCGCAGCTCGCGCAGCACGGCGCGGGCGGCCGACTCCCCCTGCGGCCGGCCGCGCACCCAGCGGGACAGCTGGTCGACGACCCCGGAGGAGCGGTCGAAGAACAGGTCCTCCTTGGCCGGGAAGTAGTTGTAGACGGTGTTCACCGAGACGTCGGCGGCCTCCGCGACCTCGGCGACGGTCACGGTCACGAAGCCGTGCTCCAGGAACAGCCCGGTCGCGATGTCCGAGATCCGCTGCCGCGTCTCGCGCTTCTTGCGCTCCCTGAGCCCTTCCGCCATGCCCTCATCCTAACTTCGATGGGCCCTCTTGAATTTTAGAGCCGTTGCAAAATTTCAGTGACTCTGTTTTTCTGTGCGCATGCCTGTCATCAGCGCGGCCGGACTGGCCCGCACCTTCCAGACCAAGCGCGGCCCCGTGGAGGCCGTGCGCTCCGTCGACCTGACCGTCCAGGAGGGCGAGATCCTCGGCCTCCTCGGCCCGAACGGCGCCGGCAAGACGACGACCCTGCGGATGCTGACGACCCTGCTGGCACCCACCGGCGGCGCGGCGACCGTCGCTGGTCACGACCTCGCGGCCGACCCCGCCGGGGTACGCCGCGCCATTGGCCATGTGGCCCAGTCGGGCGGGGTGGACCCGCAGATCACCGTGCGGGAGGAGCTGGTGACCCAGGGCCGGCTGTACCGCCTGCCCAAGGCGCGGGCCGTCGAGCGCGCCGGGGAACTGGCCCACGACCTCGGCCTGACCGAACTGCTGGACCGCAAGGCGGGCACCCTCTCCGGCGGCCAGCGCAGGCGCCTGGACATCGCGATGGCGCTCACCCACCGCCCGAAGGTGCTGTTCCTCGACGAGCCGACGACCGGCCTCGACCCCGGGAGCCGGGCCGGCCTGTGGGACCTGGTGCGGCGCCTGCGCGACGAGCAGGGCACCACCGTCGTCCTCACCACCCACTACCTGGACGAGGCCGACGCCCTCGCCGACCGCCTGGTGATCGTCGACCGCGGCACCGTCGTCGCGGAGGGCACGCCGAGCGCGCTGAAGCTGCGGTACGGCGGCTCGATCGACGCGACCCTCCAGGACACCTTCATCGCCCTCACCGGCCGCGGCCCGGCCCCGGCCGACGCCGCCCCCGTCGCCGTATAGGACCCCTCATGCTCATCCAGGACACGGCCCTCATCTACGGCCGCTATCTCCGCCAGTCCCTGCGCTCCCGGTTCGCGCTGCTCTTCGGCGTGCTGATGCCCCTGCTGTACCTGCTGTTCTTCGGCCCGCTGCTCACGGACCTCCCGCTCGGCGGGAAGGGGTCCTCCTGGCAGGTGCTCGTGCCCGGACTGCTGCTCCAACTCGGCCTGTTCGGGGCGTCCTTCGCGGGCTTCGCGGTCATCATCGAGCAGAGCCAGGGCGTGGTCGACCGGATGCGGGTGACGCCCGTCAGCCGGCTCGCCCTCCTCCTCGGACGGGTGCTGCGGGAGGCCACGGTGTTCGTCTTCCAGGCGGTGCTGCTGGTGCTGGCGGCGCTCGCGATGGGCCTGCGCGCCCCGCTGCCCGGCGTGCTGATCGGGTTCGCCTTCGTGGGCCTGCTGACGGTGTCGCTGGCCTCGCTGTCGTACGCGCTCGCGCTGAAGGTCCGCACCCCGCAGGAGTTCGGCCCGGCGGTCAACGCCCTGACGATGCCGATGATGCTGCTGTCCGGCCTGATGCTGCCGATGACGCTGGGGCCGCGCTGGCTGGACGTCCTGTCCCACTTCGTCCCCTTCCGCTATCTGGTGGACGCGGTCCGGGACGCCTACGTCGGCGCGTACGCCACGGAGCACATGCTGTACGGCACGGTCGTGGCCGTCCTGTTCGCGGTGCTCGCCGTGACGGTGGGCACACGCGTGTTCCGCCGCGCCGGAGCGTAACTAGGCTGGTCACATGGTCAATCTGACGCGCATCTACACCAGGACCGGCGACCAGGGCACCACCGCCCTCGGCGACATGAGCCGCACCGCCAAGACCGATCTGCGGATCTCGGCGTACGCCGACTCCAACGAGGCGAACGCCGTCATCGGCACCGCCATCGCCCTCGGCGGGCTGGACGAGGAGGTCGTCGAGGTCCTCACCCGTGTGCAGAACGACCTGTTCGACGTGGGCGCCGACCTGTCGACGCCGGTCGTGGAGAACCCCGAGTACCCGCCGCTGCGCGTGGAGCAGTTCTACGTCGACCGGCTGGAGGCGGACTGCGACCGCTTCCTCGAGCGGCTGGAGAAGCTGCGGTCCTTCATCCTGCCGGGCGGCACCCCCGGCGCGGCCCTGCTGCACCAGGCGTGCACGGTCGTCCGGCGCGCGGAGCGCTCGACGTGGGCCGCGCTGGAGGTCCACGGCGAGACGATGAACCCGCTCACCGCGACCTACCTCAACCGCCTCTCCGACCTCCTGTTCATCCTCGCCAGGACGGCGAACAAGGAGGTCGGGGACGTGCTGTGGGTACCGGGCGGGGAGCGCTGAACGGAACGGACGATCACCGGCCCACGGTCTCCCGTTCCGGGTCCCGGCCGGGCGCGTCCTTGGGCCGCTTCGGCCACAGCAGGTAGGTCAGGGCGATCAGCCCGTGGATGCCGGCGGCCCGCAGCGCCACCCACTGGAAGGACCGCAGGGACGAGGTGTCACCGTCCCCGACGTACCAGACGGCGGCCTGCAGCAGGGCCAGGGCGACCGCCGCCGCGAGGAGCGTCCGCAGCCAGAGGGCGCCCTCGTGGCGGGCCCGCGGCATCCCGTACCGCGGCGGGCGCGGGGGGCGGGGCGCCCCGGCCAGGCGGTGCGCGGCGTGGCCGTCCAGCCACCGGATCGTGTAGTGGCCGTAGGCCACCGTGTAGCCGATGTACAGCGCCGCCAGGCCGTGCTCCCAGCCGGGCTCGGCGCCGTTCCTCAGGTCGACCGCCGTGGCGGCGAACAGGACGAGTTCCAGCACCGGCTCGCACAGCAGCAGGACCACACTGGTCCTGCACCACCCCAGCAGATAGCGCACGGCCAGCCCCAGGGCCAGCAGCACCCAGAAGCCGGCCTCACAGGCGATGATGAGGGCGACGATCACGACGGGCTCCCTTCGGTCACCCTTCCAGGCTCCCGCCGGGCGCGGCCGCTTCCGTCGTCGGCGGTGACGAAACCGCCGTACATCGAAAGATGCAGTCCGGGACCCGCCCACGGCATCACGCGTGCGCCGGGGGCAGCGTGTTGGATGGACGCATGACCCTCCCCCGCCCGCACCGCTTCGACGTGTACGTCGCCGTCGGCGGGCTGCTCGGGGGTCTGCTGCTGGTGGGCATCGGCCTGGGCACGCGGACCCGCGAGGACCCCGTCACGCTCTTCGACGGGCCCTGGCCGATCCTGGTGCCGCTGACCGTGATGTCCGGCTGCGAGCTGCTGCGCCGGGCCGCCCCCCGCACCGCCCTGTTGATCGCCACGCCCGCGATCTGCGCGGACGTCCTCACCCAGGGCAGCCTGGCCACCGTCCTGATGTTCACCGACATCGTCTACGCGGCCGTGGTGTACGGCCCGCTCGCCTCGGCCCGGCGCATCCAGTGGATCACCGGTCTGCTGACGGTGGCCGGGACGCTGGTCCCGTACGTGGCGTGGCGGGAGCCCGAGGCGCTGCTCATCGGCGTGGTCATCGGGATCGTGGCGTACGGGCCCGCCGCCACCGGCTGGATCGTGCGCAACCACCGCGACGCCGCCGAGGCGGCCCGGCTGCGCGCCGAGCAGACGGCGCTGCTCGCCGAGAAGGACCGCGCCCAGGCCGTGTCCTCGGAGCGCGCCCGCATGGCCCGCGAGCTGCACGACCTGGTGGCCAACCACCTCTCCGCCATCGCCATCCACTCCACCGCCGCGCTCTCCCTCGACGACCCGGCGACCTCCCGGGACGCCCTGACCGTGATCCGGGAGAACAGCGTGGCGGGGCTCGCCGAGATGCGCCGGCTCATCGGCATCCTGCGCGACGCGGCCGACGACACGGCGCCGGCGGCCGCGCCGACGCTGGACAGCCTCGACGCCCTGGCCGCCGGTGCCCGCGCCAACGGCCTGGACGTCCGTCTCGACGCCGACCCCGGCGTGGTCCCGGCCCCCGTCGGGCTGGCCGCCTACCGGATCGTCCAGGAGTCGCTGACCAACGCCCTCAAGCACGCGGCGCCCGGCCGGGTCAGGGTCTGCGTCGTCCGCCGGGACGGCTCTCTGGCCGTCACGGTGACCAGCCCGTTCGGCGACCGGGAGGGGCCCCGCGCACCCGGCTCGGGCGCCGGTCTGGTCGGCATGAGGGAGCGGGTCGCGCTGCTCGGCGGCACGTTCGAGGCGGGCCCCACCCGTGACCCGGACTCCGCGGACGGCAAGATCTGGGCCGTACGCGCGCTGCTTCCGCTGACCGAAGGAGACTCCGCATGATCCGTGTCCTGGTCGCCGAGGACCAGTCCGCGGTCCGCGCCGGCCTCGTCCTCATCCTGCGCAGCGCGCCCGACGTCGAGGTCGTCGGTGAGGCGGCGGACGGCGAGCAGGCGGTGGCCCTGGCCCGGGAGCTGCGTCCCGACCTGGTGCTGATGGACATTCAGATGCCCCGCCTGGACGGGGTGTCCGCCACCCGGCAGGTGGTCGCCGAGCGGCTCGCGGACGTGCTCGTGCTGACCACCTTCGACCTGGACGAGTACGTCTTCGGGGCGCTGCGCGCGGGGGCGTCCGGGTTCCTGCTGAAGAACACCGAGGCGAAGGACCTGATCGAGGCGGTGCGCACGGTGGCGCGGGGCGAGGGTCTGATCGCACCGGCCGTCACCCGGCGTCTGATCGCCGCGTTCGCGGCGAAGCCGGCACGGGAGAAGGCGCCCGATCCGTCCGTGCTGGACACGCTCACCCGGCGCGAGCGCGAGGTGCTGTCCTGTCTCGGCGAGGGACTGTCGAACGCCGGGATCGCGGCCCGGCTGGACATGGCCGAGGCGACTGCGAAGACGCACGTCAGCCGTCTGCTGGGGAAGCTGGAACTGCGCAGCCGGGTCCAAGCGGCCGTACTGGCGCAGGAGTTGGGTATCTAGATCACGGGCGGGGGAAGCCCATCCGGCGTCAAACGTCAAGTGGTCCAGACCTATTGACCTGTGGTCCAGACCTTTCTATTCTCACCGCACCATGAGTGGGCGTGAGGCTCAGTCACGCCCCAGGACTCCCCCAAGGAGGCGCGACATGCGCTTCAGACACAGAGCCGCGGCAGGATTCGCGACGCTGTTGCTCCCGCTGGCCGGTCTGGTCGGCCTCGCGAGCCCGGCCGAGGCGGCGACCTCCGCCACCGCCACCTACTCCAAGCCCCAGGACTGGGGCACCGGCTTCGAGGGCAAGTGGACGGTGAAGAACACCGGCACCACCACGCTCTCCTCGTGGACCGTCGAGTGGGACTTCCCCTCCGGCACCTCGGTCACCTCCGCCTGGGACGCCGACGTCACCTCCTCCGGCACCCACTGGACCGCCAAGAACAAGTCCTGGAACGGCAGCCTCGCCCCCGGCGCCTCCGTGAGCTTCGGCTTCAACGGCACCGGCTCCGGCTCCCCCTCCAACTGCAAGCTCAACGGGGGCAGTTGCGACGGCGGCACCACCAACCCCGGTGACAACCCGCCCAGCGCCCCCGGCACCCCGACCGCCTCGGACATCACCAACACCTCGGTGAAGCTGTCCTGGAGCGCGGCCACCGACGACAAGGGCGTCAAGAACTACGACGTCCTGCGCGACGGCGCCAAGGTCGCCACCGTCACGGCCACCTCGTACACGGACACCGGCCTGAGCGCCGGCACCGACTACTCGTACACCGTCAAGGCCCGGGACACCGCCGACCAGGTCGGCCCGGCCAGCGGCGCCCGCGCGGTGCGCACCACCGGCGGCGGCACCACCGAGCCGCCCCCCGGTGACAAGGTCAAGCTCGGCTACTTCACCGAGTGGGGCGTCTACGGGCGCAACTACCACGTCAAGAACCTGGTGACGTCGGGCACGGCCTCGAAGATCACCCACATCAACTACGCGTTCGGCAACGTCAAGAACGGTCAGTGCACCGTCGACGACACCTACGCCGCCTACGACAAGGCGTACACCGCCGACCAGTCCGTCAGCGGCCAGGCCGACACCTGGGACCAGCCGCTGCGCGGCAACTTCAACCAGCTGCGCCAGCTGAAGGCCAAGTACCCGCACATCAAGGTGCTGTACTCCTTCGGCGGCTGGACCTACTCGGGCGGCTTCGGCCAGGCGGCACAGAACGCCGCCGCGTTCGCCAAGTCCTGCAAGGCCGTCGTGGAGGACCCGCGCTGGGCCGACGTCTTCGACGGCATCGACATCGACTGGGAGTACCCGAACGCCTGCGGTCTCACCTGTGACTCGTCCGGCCCCGCGGCCATCAAGACGCTGGTGCAGGCGCTGCGCGCCGAGTTCGGCTCCAACTACCTGGTCACCGCGGCCATCACCGCCGACGGCTCCAACGGCGGCAAGATCGACGCGGCCGACTACGGCGGCGCCTCGCAGTACCTCGACTGGTACAACGTGATGACGTACGACTACTTCGGCGCCTTCAACGCGCAGGGCCCGACGGCCCCGCACTCGCCGCTGACGTCGTACTCCGGCATCCCGCAGGCCGGCTTCAACTCGGCCGACGCGATCGCCAAGCTGAAGTCGAAGGGCGTGCCGTCCAAGAAGCTGCTGCTCGGCATCGGCTTCTACGGCCGCGGCTGGACCGGCGTCACCCAGGCCGCCCCCGGTGGCTCGGCGACCGGCGCGGCCCCGGGCACCTACGAGGCGGGCATCGAGGACTACAAGGTCCTGAAGAACTCCTGCCCGGCCACCGGCACCATCGCCGGCACCGCCTACGCCTACTGCGGCAACAACTGGTGGTCGTACGACACCCCGTCGACGATCGCCGGGAAGATGAGCTGGGCCAAGAACCAGGGCCTCGGCGGCGCCTTCTTCTGGGAGTTCAGCGGTGACACCGGCAACGGCGAGCTGGTGAGCGCCATCAACAGCGGTCTGCAGTAACCGCACCACAGCGGTAACCCGTACGGCAGCAGCACCCCGCCACGGACAGGTCACGAGCCTGTCCGTGGCTCTTTTCGTGCTCCGCGCTCCCCGGCGCGCGTCGTCGGGCAGCAGAACGCGCCGACACCCCGGCAGCGGCCGGTGTGTACGACGGCCTGAGGGGCGGCGTCAGGTCCCGCCGCCGTCAGGCGACGTTGACGCGCTGGCCGGGCGGGGCCGCCTCCAGCCAGGCCAGGAAGCCGGTCAGCGCGTCCTCGGTCATAGCCAGTTCGAGCCGGGTGCCCCGGTGCAGACAGGTGAGGATGACGGCGTCGGACAGGAGCGCCAGCTCCTCCTCGCCGTCGGGGACGCGGCGGCCGGCCACCTCGATGGCGGAGCGCTCCAGGACGCGGCGCGGACGGTAGGCGTAGGAGAAGACCCGGTACCACGCGATGCGGTCGCCGTTGTAGCGGGCGACGCCGTAGCTCCAGCCCTTGCCGTTGGTGTCCGGCTTCTCCGGCACGTCCCAGCGCAGCGAACAGTCGAAGGTGCCGCCCGAGCGCTGGATGAGTCTGCGGCGCAGGCCGAAGACGAACAACCCCAGCACCACAAGGGCGACGACGGTTCCGCACACAGTCAGAGCGAGGACCATCGACACCGACCTCCTCGTCTCCTAGGTAACGGAACGGAAAAAACATCCGTATCTGCCTCAGCCGCGACCGGCACCGGATCGCTCCGGTCCCAGCCGCGGCTGAGTGACGTCAATCGCGAGCGCTCCCCCTGAGCCTAAAGGCCCCGGGAGGCGACCCGGAGGGTCAGCGCGCCGTCGCCGCCCGCAGGCGGACCTCCGCGCGGCGGCCGGCCGAGGCGTCGTCCGCCGACTTCGCGCGCTCGAGCGCCCGCTCCGCGCGCTGGACGTCGATCTCCTCGGACAGTTCGGCGATCTCCGCAAGCAGCGACAGCTTGTCGTCCGCGAACGAGATGAAACCGCCGTGCACCGCGGCGATGACGGTCCCACCATCACTCGTACGGATGGTCACCGGGCCCGACTCCAGCACACCGAGCAGCGGCTGGTGACCGGGCATGACGCCGATGTCGCCGGACGTGGTGCGCGCGACGACCAGGGTGGCCTGGCCCGACCAGACCTCACGGTCGGCGGCGACCAGCGCGACGTGCAGCTCAGCAGCCAAGATGGCTCCTCGGGTCACCACCCGGCGGTTCTGCCGGGTGTTGGTTACAAGTCTAATAGGCATGAATGAGGGGGCGGGACGTGCCCCGCCCCCTCATCACGAGCTCAATGGCTCACGAAGACCGATGCGTCAGGAGACGCCCAGTTCCTTCGCGTTCTTCTTGAGGTCCTCGAGACCACCGCACATGAAGAACGCCTGCTCCGGGAAGTGGTCGAACTCACCGTCACAGATCGCGTTGAACGCGGTGATCGACTCGTCCAGCGGCACGTCCGAGCCGTCCACACCGGTGAACTGCTTGGCGACGTGCGTGTTCTGGGACAGGAAGCGCTCGACGCGGCGGGCACGCTGGACGACCAGCTTGTCCTCCTCGCTGAGCTCGTCGATACCGAGGATCGCGATGATGTCCTGGAGGTCCTTGTACTTCTGCAGGATCCCCTTGACGCGCATCGCGGTGTTGTAGTGGTCCTGCGCGATGTAGCGCGGGTCCAGGATGCGGGACGTGGAGTCCAGCGGGTCCACGGCCGGGTAGATGCCCTTCTCGGAGATCGGACGGGACAGAACCGTCGTCGCGTCGAGGTGGGCGAACGTGGTGGCCGGGGCCGGGTCGGTCAGGTCGTCCGCGGGGACGTAGATCGCCTGCATCGAGGTGATCGAGTGACCACGGGTCGAGGTGATGCGCTCCTGGAGGAGACCCATCTCGTCGGCCAGGTTCGGCTGGTAGCCCACCGCGGAGGGCATACGGCCGAGCAGGGTCGACACCTCGGAACCGGCCTGCGTGAAGCGGAAGATGTTGTCGATGAAGAACAGCACGTCCTGCTTCTGCACATCGCGGAAGTACTCCGCCATGGTCAGACCGGCCAGGGCCACGCGCAGACGGGTGCCCGGGGGCTCGTCCATCTGACCGAAGACCAGCGCGGTCTTGTCGATGACGCCCGACTCGCTCATCTCGTCGATGAGGTCGTTGCCCTCACGGGTGCGCTCACCGACACCGGCGAACACCGACACACCGTCGTGGTTGTTGGCGACGCGGTAGATCATCTCCTGGATGAGCACCGTCTTGCCGACGCCGGCGCCACCGAACAGACCGATCTTTCCACCCTTGACGTACGGGGTGAGAAGGTCGATGACCTTGACGCCGGTCTCGAACATCTCGGTCTTCGACTCGAGCTCGTCGAAGTTCGGCGCCTTGCGGTGGATGGACCAGCGCTCACCGGTGTACTGCTCGTCGACGTTCAGCACCTCACCGAGGGTGTTGAACACCTTGCCCTTGGTGAAGTCGCCGACCGGGACGGTGATGCCGTCGCCGGTGTCGGTGACCGGGGCCTGGCGGACCAGACCGTCGGTGGGCTGCATGGAGATGGTGCGGACCAGGCCGTCACCCAGGTGCTGGGCGACCTCCAGGGTCAGCGTCTTCTTCTCGCCGGCGTTGGCCGGGTCGGCCACCTCGACGTGAAGGGCGTTGTAGATGTCCGGCATCGCGTCGACGGGGAACTCCACGTCGACGACCGGGCCGATGACCCGGGCGACGCGGCCCGTAGCCGTCGCGGTCTCAACAGTGGTGGTCATTTATCGGTCACTCCCCGCGGTCGCGTCGGCCAGGGCGCTGGCGCCACCGACGATCTCGCTGATTTCCTGGGTGATTTCGGCCTGGCGGGCCGCGTTGGCAAGACGGGAGAGCGTGTTGATCAGCTCGCCCGCGTTGTCGGTGGCCGACTTCATCGCGCGCCGCGTGGCGGCGTGCTTGGAAGCGGCCGACTGGAGCAGCGCGTTGTAGATCCGGCTCTCGACGTACCGCGGCAGCAGGGCGTCGAGGACGTCCTCCGCCGAGGGCTCGAAGTCGAACAGCGGGAGGATCTCGTCCTTCGACGGAGCCTCCTGCGCGACCTCGTCGAGGCGCAGCGGCAGGAGCTGGGCGCCCAGCGCCTGCTGCGTCATCATCGAGACGAACTCGGTGTAGACGATGTGGATCTCGTCCACGCCGCCCTCGGCCGTGTCCTTCTCGATGGCCTCGATCAGCGGGGCCGCGACCTTCTTGGCGTCCGCGTACGTGGGCTCGTCGGTGAAGCCGCTCCACGACTCCGCGATCTTGCGCTCGCGGAAGTTGTAGTGCGCCACACCGCGCCGGCCCACGATGTACGTGTCGACCTGCCTGCCCTCGCGCTCGAGGCGCTCGGTCAGCTGCTCCGCGGCCTTGATGGCGTTGGAGTTGAAGGCGCCGGCGAGACCACGGTCGCTCGTGAGGAGCAGCACCGCGGACCGCGTGACCGTCTCGGCCTGCGTGGTCAGCGGGTGCTTGGTGTTCGAACCGGTGCCGACCGCCGTGACCGCGCGGGTGAGCTCGGTCGCGTACGGCGTGGAGGCCGCCACCTTGCGCTGCGCCTTGACGACGCGCGAGGCGGCGATCATCTCCATCGCCTTCGTGATCTTCTTGGTCGCGGTGACGGATCGGATGCGACGCTTGTAGACCCGGAGCTGAGCTCCCATGAGTCAGGTCCCTTCCTTACGTCACTTGGCGGCAGCGGCCGGAGCGTCCTCGCCGAGCAGCTTGCCGTCCGAGGTCTCGAACTGCTTCTTGAACTCCGCGATGGCGTCGGCGACGGCCGTGAGGGTGTCGTCCGACATCTTGCCGCCCTCCTTGATGGAGGTCATGAGGCCCTGCTCCTTGCGGTGCAGGTACTCCAGGAGCTCCTTCTCGAAGCGCCGGATGTCGGCGACCGGGACGTCGTCCATCTTGCCGGTGGTGCCGGCCCAGACGGAGACGACCTGGTCCTCGGTGGACATGGGCTCGTACTGGGCCTGCTTCAGCAGCTCGACCATGCGCTGGCCGCGCTCCAGCTGCGCCTTCGACGCGGCGTCCAGGTCGGAACCGAAGGCGGCGAACGCCTCCAGCTCACGGAACTGGGCGAGGTCCACGCGCAGACGGCCGGAGACCTGCTTCATCGCCTTGTGCTGCGCGGAACCACCGACTCGGGAGACGGAGATACCGACGTTCAGCGCGGGGCGCTGACCGGCGTTGAACAGGTCCGACTCCAGGAAGCACTGGCCGTCGGTGATGGAGATGACGTTGGTCGGGATGAACGCCGAGACGTCGTTGGCCTTCGTCTCGACGATCGGCAGACCGGTCATCGAGCCGGCACCCATGTCGTCGGAGAGCTTCGCGCAGCGCTCCAGCAGACGGGAGTGCAGGTAGAAGACGTCACCCGGGTAGGCCTCACGGCCCGGCGGGCGGCGCAGCAGCAGGGACACGGCGCGGTAGGCGTCGGCCTGCTTCGAGAGGTCGTCGAAGATGATGAGGACGTGCTTGCCCTCGTACATCCACTGCTGGCCGATGGCCGAACCGGTGTACGGCGCCAGGTACTTGAAGCCGGCCGGGTCGGACGCCGGGGCGGCGACGATGGTCGTGTACTCCAGCGCGCCGTTCTCCTCCAGCGCGCGGCGGACCGACGCGATGGTCGAGCCCTTCTGGCCGATGGCGACGTAGATGCAGCGGACCTGCTTGTTCACGTCGCCCGAGCGCCAGTTGTCGCGCTGGTTGATGATCGTGTCGACGGCCAGGGCGGTCTTGCCGGTCTGACGGTCACCGATGATCAGCTGACGCTGGCCACGGCCGATCGGGGTCATCGCGTCGACGGCCTTGTAGCCGGTCTCCATCGGCTCGTGCACCGACTTGCGCTGCATGACCGTGGGGGCCTGCAGCTCGAGGGCACGACGACCGCTGGTCTCGATCTCGCCGAGGCCGTCGATCGGGTTGCCGAGCGGGTCGACGACGCGGCCGAGGTAGCCCTCGCCGACGGCCACGGAGAGCACCTCACCGGTGCGCTGCACCGGCTGACCCTCCTCGATGCCGCTGAACTCACCGAGGACGATGGCGCCGATCTCGCGCTCTTCCAGGTTGAGCGCGAGGCCGAGGGTGCCGTCCTCGAACTTCAGCAGTTCGTTGGCCATGGCCGAGGGGAGGCCCTCGACCTTCGCGATGCCGTCGCCGGCAAGGGTGACCGTACCGACCTCCTCGCGCGAGGCCGCGTCCGGCTTGTACGACTGGACAAAGTTCTCCAGCGCGTCCCGGATCTCCTCCGGCCGGATCGTGAGCTCCGCCATCTGGGTTCCCTGCTCTCCTTGTTGGGCCCGAAGTTTCACTTTGGGGGGATGGGGACTCCCCCCTGAACGAGGTGAATCCTCTGTACGACCCAACTGGGCCGTCGTAAGTACGTACTGCGTATTGAGTTGCTGCTAGCCCGCCAGGCGGCGGCCGGCGTCCTCGATGCGGTCCGCGATCGCGCCGTTGATGACCTCGTCGCCGACCTTGACCCGGATGCCTCCGACGACCTCGGGGTCCACGTCGAGATTGAGGTGCATCTGGCGGCCGTAGACCTTGGCGAGGGCGGCGCCCAGGCGCTGCTTCTGCCGGTCGCTCAGCGGCACCGCCGAGGTGACGACGGCGACCATGCGC
Source organism: Streptomyces sp. NPDC059852 (assembly GCF_042731455.1). Classification (NCBI taxonomy): domain Bacteria; kingdom Bacillati; phylum Actinomycetota; class Actinomycetes; order Kitasatosporales; family Streptomycetaceae; genus Streptomyces; species Streptomyces sp. NPDC059852. Next base: position 89,974 of record NZ_JBHWJK010000012.1, read on the forward strand.
TCCCGGCGGTCGGCGGCGAGCTTGGACAGGGACTCCAGTCCCGACTCCAGGCTACGTCCACGCGGCGCGGTCACGAGGCGCGTCACCAGACGCTCGGTGGTCGCCTTGGCCCGGCCGCCGAGGAGGCTGCGCAGCAGCTCGCTCTTGGCCGAGGCGGTGGCGGCGCGGTCGGTGAGCGCGGCACGCAGCTCCGTGTTGGAGGAGACGATCCGGCCGAACCGGAACAGCTCGTCCTCGACGTCGTCGAGCGTGCCCGCCTTCTGGGCGGCCGTGAGGTCGGCGATGTTCGCCAGCTCCTCCAGCGCGTCCACCAGGTCGCGGGACTGCGACCAGCGGGAGCGCACCATGCCGCCCAGCAGGTCGGCGGTCTCGCCGCCGACCTGGTTGCCGAGCAGTCGCCGGGCCAGGTCGGCCTTGGCCTCGCCGGCCTGCGCCGGGTCGGTGAGGACCCGACGCAGCGACACCTCGCGGTCGAGCAGCGCGGTGACGGCGGCCAGCTCGTCGGCGAGCCGTCCGGCGTCGACGGACGTGTTGTCCGTCAGCGCGTCGAGTCGCTCACGTGCGGCTGCCAGGGCCTCGCGGCTCGCTCCGTTCATCGTCCGGCCTCGGCCTTCTCCTCGAGGTCGTCGAGGAAGCGGTCGATGACGCGGCTCTGCCGGGCGTGGTCCTCGAGGGACTCGCCGACGAGCTTGCCGGCCAGTTCGGTGGCGAGCTTGCCGACGTCCTGGCGCAGCGCGGACGCGGCGGCCTTGCGGTCGGCCTCGATCTGGGCGTGACCGGCGGCGACGATCTCCTCACGCTGCCGCTGGCCTTCCGCGCGCATCTCGGCGATGAGCGTGGCGCCCTGCTCCTGCGCCTCCTGGCGCAGACGCGCGGCCTCGTGCCGGGCCTCGGCGAGCTGAGCCTTGTACTGCTCAAGAACGCTCTGGGCCTCGGTCTGCGCGGCCTCGGCCTTCTCGATACCGCCCTCGATGGCCTCGCGACGCTGCTCCAGAACCTTGTTGATGTTCGGGAGGAGCTTCCAGGCGAGGAAGCCGAAGACGATGACGAAGGCGAGCAGGCCGATGACAAGCTCGGGGATCGGCGGGACGAGGGGGTTTTCCTTCCCCTCCTCCGCCAGAATGAGCAGCTGGCTCATGTCAGTGCCTTTCGTCTAGGGGGCTGTCGCTGATCGGACGATCAGGTGCCGTAGACGAACGGCATGACCAGACCGATCAGGGCGAGCGCCTCACAGAAGGCGAAGCCGAGGATCTGGTTGGCACGGATCAGGCCGGCGGCCTCGGGCTGGCGGGCGAGGGCCTGGGTGCCGTTACCGAAGATGATGCCGACGCCGACGCCGGGGCCGATGGCGGCAAGGCCGTAACCGATGGAACCGAGCGAGCCGGAGACGGCGGCAAGGGTCTGGGACATGCCAGTTCTTCCTTCTTCTTTACGAACCGGTGGGGGTTGGCCACCGGACGATCAGGGGGGTGTGGTGAGGGGTGCTCAGTGGTGCTCGGCGAGCGCGCCCTGGATGTAGGTGCACGTCAGTAGAACGAAGACGTACGCCTGCAGAGCCTGGATGAAGAGCTCGAAGGCCGTCATCACGATCGTCATGACGAAGCTGACGCCGGCGTAGGCGATGCCGATGCCGTTCAGCAGGTACCAGCTGGCGATCGTGAAGAGCAGCAGCAGGGTGTGACCCGCGAACATGTTCGCGAAGAGTCGCACCGCGTGCGTGAACGGACGCACCAGGAGGTTCGAGAAGAACTCGATGACCATCGCGAGCGGCAGGACCGCACCGAGCGACTTGTCATAGCCGGTCACGTTCTTGAAGAAACCGACGAACCCGTGGCGCTTGAACGTCAGGGAGATCCACAGCACATAGACGATCAGTGCCAGGACGAGCGGGTACGAGATGATCGCCGTCACCGGGAACTGGGCGACCGGGATGATCGACCAGAGGTTCATCATCCAGATGAAGAAGAACAGCGAGACGACCAGAGGAACGTACTTCTCGCCCTCCTTCTTGCCGATCGTCTCGTAGACGACACCGCGCCGGATGAAGTCGTACCCGGCCTCGGCGACCATCTGCAGCTTGCCCGGAACGACCTGCGGCTTGCGGAACGCGGCCCAGAAGAAGCCGATGATGACGATCGAGCCGAGCAGCGCGAGCAGCATCGTCTTGTTGAAGTAGACGTTGCTGTCCGCGTCGCCCCACAGAGGCTCGAACAGGAACGAGTGCAGGCCGGGAGCCGGGAAGCCACAGCCGTCGAAGATGTGGCAGTCGGTCTCGAAGGCGAGCACCTGCGTCGGGTCAGCACTCACCGCGGGCTCCTTCAGCGTGGCGCATAGGTACGGCAACCTCGTTGTGTCGGCGCGGCGCGAGGCCGCGGGTCGGCACGGGACTGGTGTTACGGATATGGGGGCGGCTGGGGGGCATCTCGCCTCGCGATTGAGCAGGCGTCAGCTCAGATGCCCGCGCCCGCGATGCCGCAGTTGGCACCGGACGATAGCAGGACTTCTCGAGCGCCTTTATCCCGCCCCTACCCCTCACGACGAATGCCCCGTCTTTTCGGACTTGCCGTCCTTGGAGGAGGCGTCCGAATCGGGTTCCACGTAGAGGATCTTGGCCTTCATGTGGGCCCGGGTCTGCGCGGCGATCCACACAAGTGTGGTCGCGAGCAGGGTGATGGCGAAGGCCCGCGGGTTGAACAGCGTCGTGTTCTTGAACGCGGCCATGAAGATGAAGAGCAGCAGGATCTGCGCGGCGTAGAGCATCAGCCCCATGGCCTGGAACAGGTGCGGAAGCGATTTGGCAGTGCGCTGCAGGATGTAGAGGCCGAGCCCCATGAAGAGGATCACCACGAGCGTCGCGACGACGGCCCCGATCGCGCCCTTGCCACCGGCGACCACACCGCTGACGACGGCGGCTACGGCGCCGGCGCCGGCTGTGGGCACACCGGCCTGGAGCAGGGTGCGGGCGTCATTGGACGGCATGGCGGCAACTCCGCTTTCACGGTGGGGGCAGGGTGTCGTCATGGACGAGCGTAGTCCCGGGTGGAGAGAGAACCTCACGCCGGTGGACCGTCGCACTGCGGTCCTACGGCTCTGTCCGGGGGGTTCTCGTGAACCGTATCACAAACTATTTGATGAGGTCTTTACCTGAGAGTGTGCCTGCTGTCACACATGAGGGTGACGGCGCGCGTCTGTGCGGTTCACGGGGTGCCTTGTCTGGTATTGGGACGCTTCGTTCCCCCATGACTTGGCAATGCTCTCGTCAGATTCTTACCTTGAGGCGCTTCTCACCTGGCCCGCGAACGGGACCCGAGCGCCGTGGCGCCGTTGGCGCCGGCGGCTCCCGCGGCGACCGGAGTGCGGAGTTCCGGGTCTTCGGTCGCGGCCGGCGACTGTGCGGTCGCGGCCGACGTTCCGGTGACGGACCGGCGCCGGCGGTAGCGCGGTGGGACGAAGTGTTCCGCCCAGCGGGGGGTGCGGGGGGTGAAGCGTGGGAGGAGCAGGAGGACCAGTCCGATGGCGCTGAGGAAGACCACGCCGAGGACGATCCACATGGACGCCGAGTTGACCGAGTAGGCGAGCGCGCCGAAGGCGATCAGGGCCGACCAGAAGTACATGATCAGCACCGCGCGGCTGTGGGAGTGGCCGATCTCCAGCAGCCGGTGGTGCAGATGCCCGCGGTCGGCGGCGAACGGCGACTGGCCGCGCCAGGTGCGGCGCACGATCGCCAGGATCAGGTCGGCCGCCGGGATCGCGATGATCGTGAGCGGCATCAGCAGCGGGATGTACAGGGGCACCATCTGGTGCACCGCGCTGCGCTCGGACCCGCCGAAGAGGTTGTCCGGGTCGACCTGGCCGGTGACGGAGATGGCGCCGGCCGCCAGGACGAGCCCGATCAGCATCGAGCCCGAGTCGCCCATGAAGATCCGCGCCGGGTGCATGTTGTGCGGCAGGAAGCCCAGGCACATACCCATGAGGATGGCCGAGAAGAGCGTCGCGGGCGCCGCCGCCTCGATGCCGTACGAGTACCAGATGCGGTAGGCGTACATGAAGAACGCCGCCGCCGCGATGCACACCATGCCGGCCGCGAGCCCGTCGAGGCCGTCCACGAAGTTGACCGCGTTGATGGTGATGACGACCAGCGCCACCGTCAGCAGCGTGCCCTGCCACTGGGTCAGCGCGACCGTGCCGACCTTGGGAATGGGCAGCCACAGGATGGTCAGGCCCTGCATGACCATCACACCCGCGGCGATCACCTGGCCGCCCAGCTTGATCAGGGCGTCGATCTCGAACTTGTCGTCCAGGACGCCGATCAGCCAGATCAGCGCCGCTCCCGAGAGCAGCGCCCGAGGCTCGTTGGACTTCTCGAAGACCGCGCTGAGGTTCGTGAGGTGGTCCGCGACCAGCAGTCCGGCGCACAGGCCGAAGAACATCGCGATCCCGCCGAGCCGCGGAGTGGGTTCCCGGTGCACGTCACGGGCCCGGATCTCCGGCATCGCCCCGGCCACGATCGCGAACTTCCGCACCGGCCCTGTCAGCAGATACGTCACCGCGGCCGTGACACAGAGCGTCAGCAGGTATTCACGCACGGGCTTCCCCACAAGTCTCGCCGGCCATCTCAGCCCCACACCCTAGCGACGGTGGCGTACGCGACGCATATGTGAGGGGACTCCCGGGTAACGACGATGGTTGCACGCGTCGCTGTGCGCCCGGCGCGGGTACCCCGTCTCACCGGGGATAGGGCGGGAATCCGGCGGTCAGCTCCCGGACCTCCTCACGCGCCGTGTGACGTTCGTCCTCCCCGCGCAGCACCCGCGCGATCAGCGCCGCCACCCGCGTCATCTCCTGCTCGCCCATCCCCTGGGTGGTGACGGCCGCCGTGCCGAGGCGCAGCCCCCGGACGTCGCCGTGGGGCAGCGCGCAGCAGTCCAGGACCACCCCGGCCGCCGCGAGCCGGGCGCGGGCCGTGCGGCCGTCGACGCCCAGGGGCGTCGGGTCGGCGGTGACGAGGTGGGTGTCCGTGCCGCCCGTGGTGACGACGAGCCCCTGCGCGGCCAGGCCGGCGGCGAGCGTGCGCGCGTTGGCGACGACCTGGTGCGCGTACGCGGCGAACGCCGGGGTGGCGGCCTCCCCGAACGCCACGGCCTTGGCGGCGACGGTGTGCATCTGGGCGCCGCCCTGGGTGAACGGGAACACCGCGCGGTCGACGCGCTCGGCGAGGTCGGCCCCGCACAGGAGCATGCCGCCGCGCGGCCCGCGCAGCACCTTGTGGGTCGTCGCGCACACGATGTCGGCGTACGGCACCGGGCTGGGCGCCGCTCCCCCGGCCACCAGCCCGATGGGGTGGGCGGCGTCGGCGATGAGGTACGCCCCGACCTCGTCGGCGACCTCGCGGAAGAAGGCGTGGTCGATGTGGCGGGGGTAGGCGATGGAGCCGCACACGATCGCCTTGGGCCGGTGGGTGCGGGCGAGCGTGCGCACCTGGTCGTGGTCGATGAGCCCGGTCTCCGCGTCGACGCCGTACGGGACGAAGTCGAACCAGCGGCCGGAGAAGTTGGCCGGTGAGCCGTGCGTGAGGTGCCCGCCGTAGGGCAGGCCGAGGGCGAGGACGGTGTCGCCGGGCCGCAGCAGGACCGCGTAGGCGGCGAGCACCGCGGAGGACCCGGAGTGGGGCTGCACGTTGGCGTGCTCGGCGCCGAAGAGGTCCTTGGCGCGCTCCACGGCGAGCCGTTCGGCCACGTCGGCCATCTCGCACCCGCCGTGGTACCGGCTGCCCGGGTACCCCTCCGCGTACTTGTTGGCCAGGGGCGAGCCGAGGGCCGCCAGCACGGCCGGGGACGTGAAGTTCTCGGCGGCGATCAGCTGGAGCGTCGTGGACTGCCGGTCGAGCTCGCCGTGCAGGATGTCGGCGAGCTGGGGGTCCTGCCGCCGCAGGACATCGGCCTCGAGGGTGTGGGTGACCGACATGGTGGGCTCCGGACGTGCGTCGACGGTGACGTGAGTCCAATGTAGGCCCGGCATGCCGGGGGCGCCCTGCGGTATTAGGCCCCTGGGTCGTGTCCTCCGGGCGGACGGCGGACCTCACGGACACGATCTGGCGGGCACCCCCGTCAGCGCCGTCACCACCGGATCCAGCGCCTCGTGTATCTCCTCGCCCACCGAGCGGAAGAACGTCAGCGGCGCCCCGTACGGGTCGTACACCTCGTCCGCCTCCGCCGTCGGCGCCAGGAGCCACCCGCGTAGAGCCGCCGCCGCGCGCACCAGCGCACGCGCGCGCTGGACCACGCCGTCCTCCAGCGGGGGCAGCGTGGCCGGGTCTATGGCGCGCACCAGGCGGGTGAACTCCTTCAGCGTGAAGGTGCGCAGGCCTGCCGAGTGGCCCATGGAGATGACCTGGGCGCGGTGGTCGCGGGTCGCCGTCAGGACCAGGTCGGCCATGATGACGTGCTCGTCGAGGAGCTCCCGGCCGGTGAAGTCGCGGGCGTCCGCGCCGAAGTCGGCCAGGACCGTCTCGGCGTTGGCCTCCATGGGCGCGCCCTCGTGGCCCCAGGTGCCGGCGCTCTCCACGACGAGGGAGCGGCCCAGCACGCCGAGCCGCTGCTGCACGAGATGACGGGTCAGCCGCTCGGTGATCGGTGAGCGGCACACGTTGCCGGTGCTGACGTGGAGGATGCGGAAGCTGTCACGCGGGAGACCCACGAAGGTCGTCGTGATCTCCGCCGCGCTCTCCCCGTCGCCTATGCCACGCATGGGGGTCCCCCCTGCTCGAGCGCAGCCGAGAGCTCGGGGGATTCGGGGGCTGTCAATTGGCCACCTCGAGGTCGGGTACGACCTTGCGCAGCTCCTCCGCCGAGATGGCGCCCGCGCGGAGCAGCAGCGGCACCTCGCGGGTGACGTCGACGATGGAGGACGGCACGTTGCCCGGGGTGGGGCCGCCGTCCAGGTAGACGGAGACCGAGTCGCCGAGCATCTCATGCGCGGCGTCGCAGTTCTCCGGCGCCGGGTGCCCGGTGACATTCGCCGAGGACACGGCCATCGGGCCGACCTCGGTCAGCAGCTCGATGGCGACCGGGTGCAGCGGCATGCGCACGGCGACCGTGCCCCGGGTGTCGCCGAGGTCCCACTGCAGGGACGGCTGGTGCCGGGCGACGAGCGTCAGCGCGCCCGGCCAGAACGCGTCGACCAGCTCCCAGGCCAGCTCGGAGAAGTCGGTGACGAGTCCGTGGAGCGTGTTCGGGGAGCCGATCAGGACGGGGGTCGGCATGGTCCGGCCGCGCCCCTTGGCCTCCAGCAGATCGCCGACGGCCTCCTTGGTGAACGCGTCGGCGCCGACGCCGTACACCGTGTCGGTCGGGAGGACCACGAGCTCACCTCGGCGGACAGCGGACGCGGCCTCACGCAGACCCGTCGTACGGTCGGTCGCGTCGTTGGTGTCGTATCGCCGTGCCATGTCTAGCAGGCCTCCTCGTACACGTACTTCCGGACAAGAGCTCGGGGGGTGGTCACGGCAGCGCCTTGCGGGCCGTCGCGAACCGGGGGCGGTTGTTCAGGTCGGGGTGGTCGGCCGCGTCGGCCCAGCCCCGCTCCTCGGTGAAGATCCACGGCACCTGGCCGCCCTGGGTGTCGGCGTGCTCGATGACGACGACGCCGCCGGGCCGCAGCAGGCGGTGCGCGGTGCGTTCGATGCCCCGGATGAGGTCCAGGCCGTCCTCGCCGGAGAACAGGGCGAGCTCGGGGTCGTAGTCCCGGGCCTCGGGGGCGACGTACTCCCACTCGGTGAGCGGGATGTACGGCGGGTTGGAGATGACCAGGTCCACCTGGCCGTCGAGGTCGCGGAAGGCGTCCAGGGCGTCGCCCTGCCGCAGCTCGACCCTGGACCCCTCGACGTTCTTCCGGGTCCAGCGCAGGGCGTCCTCGGACAGCTCCACGGCGTGCACACGGGAGCGCGGGACCTCCTGGGCGAGGGCGAGCGCGATCGCGCCGGAACCGGTGCACAGGTCGACGATGCACGGCTCGACGACGTCCATCGCGCGGACCGCGTCTATGGCCCAGCCGACGACCGACTCGGTCTCGGGCCGGGGCACGAAAACCCCGGGCCCGACGTGGAGTTCGAGGTAGCGGAAGTAGGCCCGTCCGGTGATGTGCTGGAGCGGCTCACGCTGCTCGCGCCGGGCGATGACCTCCCAGTAGCGGGCGTCGAAGTCGGCGTCCTTCACGGAGTGCAGCTCGCCGCGCTTCACGCCGTGCACGAACGCGGCGAGCTCCTCGGCGTCGTTGCGCGGCGAGGGCACGCCGGCGTCGGCCAGCCGCTGGGTGGCCTGGGCCACCTCCGCGAGCAGCACGCTGCGGGGGCTCGAGGGTCGCCCCCCAAAAGATTGCTGCACGCAAGTCCTCCGTGTCGTACTCGTCCGTGCCTGGGTCCCCGGCGTCCTTACGCGGCCGCCAGCTTGGCCGCCGAGTCCGCGTCGACGCAGGCCTGGATCACGGCGTCGAGGTCGCCGTCCAGGACCTGGTCCAGGTTGTAGGCCTTGAAGCCCACCCGGTGGTCCGAGATGCGGTTCTCCGGGAAGTTGTAGGTGCGGATCTTCTCGGAGCGGTCGACGGTGCGCACCTGGCTGCGGCGCGCGTCGGCGGCCTCCTTCTCGGCCTCCTCCTGCGCCGCGGCGAGCAGCCTGGAGCGCAGGATACGCATCGCCTGCTCCTTGTTCTGCAGCTGGCTCTTCTCGTTCTGGCAGGAGGCCACGACTCCGGTCGGCAGGTGCGTGATGCGCACCGCGGAGTCGGTGGTGTTGACCGACTGGCCGCCGGGGCCGGACGACCGGTAGACGTCGATGCGCAGATCGTTGGGGTTGATCTCGACGTCGACCTCCTCGGCCTCGGGCGTGACCAGCACACCGGCGGCGGAGGTGTGGATACGGCCCTGGGACTCGGTCGCCGGGACGCGCTGCACGCGGTGCACTCCGCCCTCGTACTTCAGCCGGGCCCAGACGCCCTGGCCGGGCTCGGTGGCGCCCTGGCCGCCCTTGGTCTTCACGGCGACCTGGACGTCCTTGTAGCCGCCGAGCTCGGACTCGGTGGCGTCGATGATCTCGGTCTTCCAGCCGACGCGCTCGGCGTAGCGCAGGTACATGCGCAGCAGGTCGCCCGCGAAGAGCGCGGACTCGTCGCCGCCGGCGCCCGCCTTGATCTCCAGGATGACGTCCTTGTCGTCGCTCGGGTCGCGCGGGACGAGCAGCAGGCGGAGCTTCTCGGTGAGCTCCTCGCGCCGCTGTTCCAGCTCCTTGACCTCCGCGGCGAACTCCGGGTCCTCCGCGGCCAGTTCGCGGGCCGTCCCGATGTCGTCGCCCGTCTGCCGCCAGGACCGGTACGTGGCGACGATCGGGGTGAGCTCGGCGTAGCGCTTGTTCAGCTTGCGCGCGTTCGCCTGGTCGGAGTGGACCGAGGGGTCGGCGAGCCTCGTCTCCAGGTCGGCGTGCTCAGCGACCAGTTCCTCGACGGCCTCGAACATCTTGGGGCTCCTGAAATGCGTACGGAAGGGAAGGGCGGGCGACCAAAAACGCCGGTCCCGGCGCGCCTGGTGGGGGCGCGGCCGTGGACCGGCGAATCGGTGCTCGCTACTTCTTGGAGCCGGCGGCAGCCTTGCCGAAGCGGGCCTCGAAGCGGGCCACACGGCCACCGGTGTCGAGGATCTTCTGCTTGCCCGTGTAGAACGGGTGGCACTCGGAGCAGACCTCGGCGCGGATGGTGCCGCTGGAGATCGTGCTGCGGGTGGTGAACGAGGCGCCACAGGTGCAGCTGACCTGCGTCTCGACGTACTCGGGGTGGATGTCGCGCTTCAAGGTGTCTCCTAGAGTTCCGGGAGGGCGCCGGGTCGCCGCCGCGGGATGCGGGAGCGTGAACCGGGGCCGACGTACCAGTCTGCCAGGACTGGGGCCATCCCCCAAAACCGGGGGGCTCGGTGATCTATTCCGCGCCGGTCACGACGCCGTTCGCGTCGCCGGTCGCCGTGCCCTCGGTGGCCGCCTTCGGGATCGGCTTGTCGTGCTTCAGGGCCGTGAACACCTGCTTCGCCTTGGCCTCGGCGACGACCACCCGGTTCGGGTCGGCCGGGTCGTAGCGGACGGGCAGCGTCACCATGGTCATGTGCTTCGAGCTGATGCCCTTCAGTCCGTTGGCGAAGGACATGAGCCGGTTGACCGAGCCCAGGTCGGAGTCGGTCGTCACGGTCTTGGTGGCGGTGTCGGCGAGCTCGAGCAGCCGCTTGGGGTTGCCGAACAGGTCGATGCTCTTGGCCTGCTCGATCAGCGCCTTCATGAACGCCTGCTGGAGCTGGATGCGGCCGAGGTCGGAGCCGTCGCCGACGCCGTGCCGGGTGCGGACCAGGCCGAGGGCCTGCTCGCCGTCGAGCCGGTGCGTGCCGGCGGTGAGCTTCAGATGGCTGTCGGGGTCGTCGATGGCCTTGGTGGTGGTGACCTCGACGCCGCCGAGCCGGTCGATCAGCTTCTGGAACCCGGAGAAGTCGACCTCCAGGTAGTGGTCCATGCGGACGCCGGTCAGGGATTCGACCGTCTTCACCGCGCAGGACGCGCCACCGGTGCTGTACGCGGAGTTGAACATGACGCCGGAGGCCGCCGGGTGCGTCGTGCCGTCGCCGTCGGTGCAGCTGGGCCGGTCGATGATCGTGTCGCGGGGCACGGAGACCACGCTGGCCTTCTTGTGGCCCTTGTGGACGTGCAGGATCATCGCCGTGTCCGAGCGGGCGCTGCCGTCGTCGGCGCCGCCGCCGAGCTTCTTGTTGCCGCCGGAGCGGGAGTCGGAGCCGAGGACGAGGATGTTCTCGGAGCCGTTGTCGGTCTTCTGCGGCCGGTCGGTGCCGAGGGCCTGGTCGATGTCGACGCTCTGCAGGTTGCCGTTGAGCTTGAAGTACAGGTATCCGGCGCCGGTGCCGCCCAGGACCACGATGCCCGCGGCCGTCCAGGCCGCGATCAGCAGCCCCTTGCGTCTGCGGCGGGGCTTGCGGCGGCGTCCCTTGCCGCGCGGGCGGGCCGTCTGGGAGCCGGGTCCGCCCGGTATGCCGGGCTCCGGCGTGCTCTCGGCTGACACTGCGCTCCTCGGTTGCTCGTCCGGTCGTCTCCCCCTTGCGGTCAGGGATGGGCCTGGTACATATGCACCCTTACCGCACTATCGTCACCCCGTCCGGTCAGACGGGGAAACCCGGACGAGGGTTGCACAGACGACGGTGCCCACCGCCGGAGCGACGGTGGGCACGGGGAGCTGCGGGTGAGGCGGGCGGAACCCGCTCCCACCTGGGACGTCAGCCGAAGATGTCGTACTGCTTGAAGTCGGTCGCGACCGAGATCCTTGTGGCGAAGATCTCGCTGGTGGCCTTGCCGGTGCCCTTGTACAGGTAGAGCGTGCCGCCGGAGGTGCGGGCCAGGAAGTCGGCCTTGCCGTCGCCGGTGATGTCACCGACGGCGTCGAAGGCGTTGTACGTCCAGTGGTCGCGGACCTTGATCCGGGACGAGAACGCCTCGGAGCCGGTCTTGCCGGTGCCCTTGTACAGGTACAGGTCGCCCGTGCTGGCCTGCCGCGCGATCAGGTCCGCCTTGCCGTCACCGGTGAAGTCGCCGTGGCCCCGCACGGAGTTGTACTGGTTCCAGCCGGTGCGGACCGAGAAGCGGGAGCCGAAGGTGCCGTTGCCCTTGCCCGGGTAGACGTACAGCGTACCGCCCGAGTCGACCGAGATCAGGTCGGGCAGGTAGTCGCCGGTGACGTCACCGGGGGTGATGATGCGGGTGCGGGTCTTCCAGTTGTCCGCGATCTGCTGGGTGGACCAGCTCTCGCTGGACGCCACGTAGTGCGACCAGAAGACGTCGCCGTCGCTGCTGCGGCGGTAGACGAGGTCCTGGTAACCGTCCCGGTCGAGGTCGGTCTGCAGGACGACGTTCACGCCGTTCCAGTTGCCCCAGGACTCGCGGGCCGCGAAGGAGCTGCCCTTGGAGTCCTTCGAGTAGCCGGTCTTGGTGGAGGAGTTGCGCACCCACAGGTCGGCCTTGTGGTCACCGCTGATGTTGGTGTCCTCGACCCGCGGGTAGGCGGAGCCGACGTAGGTGCTGACCTTCGAGAAGACGCTGTAGGCGCCCTTGGCGACGCAGTTCTCCACGCCCCAGGAGACGACGCCGACGATGCGGCCGTTCACCACGAGCGGCCCGCCGGAGTCGCCGTTGCAGGCGGAGACGGTGCCGGTGTCGCTGCCGGTGGCCGGCTTGCCCGCGCAGACCATGTGGCCCTTGACGAAGTCCGCGCCGAAGTAGCCGGCGCAGGTGCTGTCGGACTGCACGGGCAGCGTGGCCGACTTCAGCGACTGCGAGATGTCCTCGCTGGTGGAGCTGGTGCGGCCCCAGCCGTACACCTTGGCGCTGGTGCCCGAGGCGTACGAGGCGGTGTCGCCGGACGTCGTCATGCGGATCGGCGTCGCCTTGACCTTGCTGCCCAGCGTGATGACGGCGATGTCGTTGTCGATCGTCGTCGCGCTGTACGACGGGTGGTACCACTGCCGGTACGGCAGCGAGACGGTGCCGCCGTGCAGGTCGCTGCCGCCGGAGCCGTCGGAGGTGGGCAGCTGGTTGGTGCCGGTGACGACGGCGCCGTAGTTGTACCAGTCGTAGCCCTTGACGCAGTGCGCGGCGGTGAGGATCTTCGTCGGCGCGACGACGGCGCCACCGCAGAAGAAGCCCAGGTCGTCGGAGTCGGTGGCGGTGCCCCGGTCGTCGTAGTACCAGAGCTGCGCCATCCAGGGCGCCGTGGTGATGCTGGTCGTGGTGCCGCCGATCACCATGGGGTTCACGGTGGAGTCGTCGGTGCGCGCGGCGTACGACGACTTCTTCGCCGGCTCGCCCGCGGTGTCGTCGCCGGCGAGCGCGCCGGTCACCCGGCGCTCCAGCTCGGCCGAGGGCACCGAGGCCGTGGCGGGCTTCACGGTGGGCTGCGGCGCGGCGGTGGCGGCTCCCGCGGTGGACGTGAGCAGCGCGGCGGCGACGGCCGCGGCGACACCGGCGGCGGCGACGGGCAGCCCGAAGCGGATCCGGCGTCTGTGACGACCGCTGCCGGATTGGGTGGTGGTCAAGAAGGTCCCCCCAGGACACAGGAGTAGGAAGGGGCGCCTGTGGCACCCGTCCCTATCAGCGCCAAAAGGCCGCCCCACGTCACTCGTGTGACGTGGGGCGGCCTTTTTCGGACGCGTTACGGCTCAGTCGCCGTTGCCGGGGGTCGGCGTCGTCTTCTGGATCTGCATCAGGAACTCGACGTTCGACTTGGTCTGCTTCATCTTGTCGAGGAGCAGCTCGATGGCCTGCTGCTGGTCCAGCGCGTGCAGGACGCGGCGCAGCTTCCAGACGACCGCCAGCTCCTCGTTGCCGAGCAGGATCTCTTCCTTACGGGTACCGGACGCGTCGACGTCCACCGCGGGGAAGATGCGCTTGTCGGCGAGCTTCCGGTCGAGCTTGAGCTCCATGTTGCCGGTGCCCTTGAACTCCTCGAAGATCACCTCGTCCATGCGGGACCCGGTGTCCACCAGGGCGGTGGCGAGGATGGTCAGCGAGCCGCCGTCCTCGATGTTGCGGGCCGCACCGAAGAAGCGCTTCGGCGGGTACAGGGCGGTCGAGTCGACACCACCGGACAGGATGCGGCCGGAGGCCGGGGCGGCGAGGTTGTACGCACGGCCCAGACGCGTGATCGAGTCGAGCAGCACGACGACGTCGTGACCCAGCTCCACCAGGCGCTTGGCGCGCTCGATGGCGAGCTCCGCGACCGTGGTGTGGTCCTCGGCGGGGCGGTCGAAGGTCGAGGAGATGACCTCGCCCTTCACCGACCGCTGCATGTCGGTGACCTCTTCCGGACGCTCGTCGACGAGGACGACCATCAGGTGGCACTCGGGGTTGTTGTGCGTGATCGCGTTGGCGATCGCCTGCATGATCATGGTCTTGCCGGTCTTCGGCGGGGCCACGATCAGACCGCGCTGGCCCTTGCCGATCGGCGACACGAGGTCGATGATCCGCGTGGTCAGCACGCCCGGGTCGGTCTCCAGACGGAGCCGGTCCTGCGGGTAGAGCGGGGTCAGCTTGTTGAACTCCGGGCGGCCGCGGCCGTGTTCGGGCGCCATGCCGTTGACCGAGTCGAGGCGGACCAGCGCGTTGAACTTCTCGCGGCGCTCGCCCTCCTTGGGCTGGCGGACCGCGCCGGTGATGTGGTCGCCCTTGCGCAGGCCGTTCTTGCGGACCTGGGCGAGGGAGACGTACACGTCGTTCGGGCCCGGCAGGTAGCCGGAGGTGCGGATGAACGCGTAGTTGTCGAGGATGTCCAGGATGCCCGCGACGGGGATCAGGACGTCGTCCTCGGCGATCTGCGGCTCCTGCACGTCGTCGCGGCCACGGCGGCCACGGCGGTCGCGGTAGCGGCCGCGACGGCCACGCCGGCCGCCCTCGAAGTCGTCGTCGTCCTGCGGGCCGTTGTCACGCTGGCGGTCCTGACGGCCGCCGCCCTGCTGCTGGCCCTGCTGACGGTCCTGGCGGCCGCCGCCCTGCTGGTCGTCGCCCTTGCGGCGGTCCCCGCGGTCACGGTCACGGCCGCGGTCCCGGTCCCGGTCCCTGCGGTCGCGGCGACGGCCCTCGCCGCCCTCACCGGCGTCGCCCTTGGCGTCGTTGCCCTGCTGGCCCTGAGCGGGCGTCTCGGCCTTCGGCTCGCTCTTCGCCTCGGCGGCGACCGTCTCGGGCGCTCCGGCCTCGGCGGTCGCACGACGGCGGCGGCGCTCGCCCGGCGCCTCGTCTCCCCCGCGCTCACCGTCGGCGCCGCGCTCGCCCGCGTTCCCGCGGGAGGGGCCGCCGGCCGGCTGGCCGGGGATCTCGATCTGCTGCTGGGCCGCCGCCTGTTCGGCGGGGGCCTCCGCCTTCGCCTTCTTGTCGGCGTCCTCGCCGGTGCGCGCCTTGGAGGTGGCACGGCGCTTGGGCTTGGTCTCGGTGGCGGCGTCGGCCTTCGGAGCCGCGGCACCTCCCCCCGCCTGCGCCTCCTTGATGACCTCGATCAGCTGGCTCTTGCGCATCCGCGCGGTGCCCCTGATGCCGAGGCCGGAGGCGACCTGCTGCAGCTCGGCCAGCACCATGCCCTCGAGGCCGGTACCGCGGCGCCGCCGGGAGCCGGCACCGCTGGCAGGCGCGGAGGCGTCCGTGGCGGGCGCGGCAGCGGTCTCCTCGACACGTGCGCCCATCAGATCGGTGGTGTCGCTCACGAAGGGTCCTTCCCTGGAGCGGACGTCGGCCTGTCTGGCTCGGCGACCGGTTGTGCTGTCCGGCGTAGGTCCTTGGTGTGTGGACCGTGCCGGGGCGGTGGTCCGCCAAAGGCGGCGGAGGAATATCTGGAGATGGCGGTTCCCTGAGCCGTGGCACTGAGTGTCGGTGTCACGCGGCTCGGTCGCGCCGGTTCCGGAGCGTGCCCGGCGAGTCGCTCAGCGCTCGTGTACGAGGTACTGCCCGCATACGTCGTACGGAACACAGTGCGACTTGGGAGGCTCCCGGAAGAATGTCTGTCCCGGACGGGGACACGAAGCACCTCGCCATGGTGGGGTCGGGTGCAGACTTGAGGTTAACACTACCGGATCCAACAAACATTCCCCCTCTCGAAATCCGGCAACCGCACGGTTCAGATGTCACCGGACGGCGCGAGCGGCAGTACGCACGCGCCTTGAGCGTCGAGGTCGAGCCGGTTCGCGGCCCATCCCTCGCCTGCCAGATGGGCGACCTTGTCGGCACTGGCCTCGTCGGCCAGCGCCAGCACGGTCGGGCCCGCGCCGGAGATCACCGCGGGCACCCCGTCGGCCCGCAGCCGCTCCACCAGCGCCGCGCTCTCCGGCATGGCGGGCGCCCGGTACTCCTGGTGGAGGCGGTCCTCGGTGGCGGGCAGCAGCAGCTCGGGGCGCCGGGTCAGGGCCTCGACGAGCAGGGCCGCACGGCCCGCGTTGGCGGCGGCGTCGACGTGCGGGACGGTACGCGGGAGCAGTCCGCGCGCGGTCTCGGTGAGGACCGGCTTCCCGGGGACGAAAACCACCGGAACGATGGAATCGGCCGGGTCCATCCTGATGGCGCGGGCGGCGCCGGCCTCCATCCAGGAGAGGGTGAACCCGCCGAGCAGACAGGCGGCGACGTTGTCGGGGTGGCCCTCGATCTCGGTGGCGAGCTCCAGCAGCGCGTCGTCGTCGAGCCTGGTCTCGCCGCCTATGGTCACGGCCCGGGCGGCGACGATGCCGGCGCAGATGGCGGCGGAGGAGGAGCCGAGGCCGCGGCCGTGCGGGATGCGGTTGGCGCAGACGATCTCGAGGCCGCGCGGCTGGCCGCCCAGCAGGTCGAAGGCGGTGCGCAGGGACCGTACGAGCAGGTGCTTCTCGTCGCGGGGCAGTGTCTCGCTGCCCTCGCCCGCGATGTCGATGTGCAGCCCGGAGTCGGCCACCCGGACGACGACGTCGTCGTAGAGCCCCAGCGACAGGCCGAGGGCGTCGAAGCCCGGGCCGAGATTGGCGCTGGTGGCGGGGACGCGCACCCGGACGGCGGCGGCGCGGAACGCTGGACCGGCCATCGCTCGATGACTCTCCTTGAGCTGCGTGATTGTCGAAGACACTTCGATGCCGTACGAGAACCCAGGGGGCCGCGTCCGGGCCGCGGAGACGGCGCGGCACCGCGCCCCTGCGGAGGCATATGCGGCGGGCGGGTTCAGTACAGCCTATCGAAGACAGGTTCTGTGGCGACATAGGGCGCACGGGAGGCGCACGATGCGTGTCGTATGCCCCCTGTGCACCCCCTGCCCAGGAACTTCCCCAGGTGGGCGCTCACCGACGCGCCACGCGAAACCCTGCGACGGGGTGGGGTGCCCCTGCTCCGGCGGTGGCGCCCCACGCCCGTCCGGTGGCGCCTACGCCAGTCCGGTGGCGCCTACGCCAGTCCGAGCCGCTCGGCCGCCGTGGCCGCGTCGACCGGGACGGTGACCGGCTGCGGGGCGCCGGCGACGGCCCAGTCGGGGTCCTTCAGGCCGTTGCCGGTGACCGTGCAGACGATCCGCTGGCCCGGGTCGACCTTGCCCTGCTCGGCCGCCTTCAGCAGACCGGCGACCGACGCGGCCGACGCGGGCTCCACGAAGACACCCTCCTGCGCGGCCAACAGCCGGTAGGCGCGCAGGATCTCACGGTCCGTCACCTCGTCGATGAAGCCGCCCGACTCGTCGCGCGCGTCGAGGGCGTACTGCCAGGAGGCCGGGTTGCCGATGCGGATGGCGGTGGCGATCGTCGAGGGGTCCTTGACGACCTCGCCGCGCACGATGGGCGCGGAGCCGGAGGCCTGGAAGCCCCACATACGGGGGGTGCGGGTGGCCGGGCCGTCGGCGGCGTACTCCCTGTACCCCTTCCAGTAGGCCGTGATGTTGCCCGCGTTGCCCACCGGCAGGACGTGGATGTCGGGGGCGTCGCCCAGCATGTCCACGATCTCGAAGGCGGCCGTCTTCTGCCCCTCGATCCGCACCGGGTTCACCGAATTCACCAGCGAGACGGGGTAGTTGTCGCTCAGGTCGCGGGCGAGCGTGAGGCAGTCGTCGAAGTTGCCGTCGACCTGGAGGATCTTCGCGCCGTGCACGAGGGCCTGGCCCATCTTGCCGAGCGCGATCTTGCCCTGCGGCACGAGCACGGCGGACACCATGCCGGCGCGCACCGCGTAGGCGGCGGCCGAGGCGGAGGTGTTGCCGGTGGAGGCGCAGATGACCGCCTTGGCCCCCTCCTCCTTGGCCCGTGTGATGGCCATGGTCATGCCGCGGTCCTTGAAGGACCCCGTCGGGTTCGCGCCCTCCACCTTGAGGTGGACCTCGCAGCCCGTGCGCTCGGAGAGCACCTGCGCGGGCACGAGGGGCGTGCCGCCCTCACGGAGCGTCACGACCGGCGTGGTGTCGGAGACGGGCAGCCGGTCCCGGTACTCCTCGATGATTCCGCGCCACTGGTGGGTCATTGCTGGTTACTCTCCTTCAACCCGCATGATGCTGGCGACACCCCGCACGGTGTCGAGCTTGCGCAACGCCTCGACGGTCCCGACGAGGGCCGCGTCGGACGCACGGTGGGTGACGACGACGAGGGACGCCTCGCCGACGCCGTCTTGCCGTCCCTGCTGGCGGACCGTGTCGATGGACACGCCGTGCTCCGCGAACACGGTCGCCACCTGGGCGAGAACGCCCGGCTTGTCCGCCACGTCAAGGCTGATGTGGTACCGCGTGACGACCTCGCCCATCCCGGAGACGGGAAGGGCCGCGTACGCGGACTCGCCGGGACCGGTCGCGCCGTTGAGCCGGTTGCGGCAGACGGCGACGAGGTCGCCGAGCACGGCGGACGCGGTCGGGGAACCGCCCGCGCCGGGGCCGTAGAACATCAGCTGGCCGCTGGCGTCGGACTCGACGAACACGGCGTTGTACGCGCCGCGCACGGAGGCCAGCGGATGGGTCAGCGGGATCATCGCGGGGTGCACGCGCGCGGTGACGGACCCGCCGTCCGCGGCCCGCTCGCAGATGGCGAGCAGCTTGATGGTGCAGCCCATCTCCTTGGCGGAGGCGAAGTCGGCCGCGGTCACCTCGGCCATGCCCTCGCGGTAGACGTCGTCGAGACGCACGCGCGTGTGGAAGGCGATACCGGCGAGGATGGCGGCCTTGGCGGCCGCGTCGAACCCCTCGACGTCGGCGGTCGGATCGGCCTCCGCATACCCCAGGGCGGTGGCCTCGTCGAGGGCCTCCTGATACCCCGCCCCGGTCGAGTCCATCTTGTCGAGGATGAAGTTGGTGGTCCCGTTGACGATGCCGAGCACCCGGTTGACCTTGTCGCCGGCGAGCGACTCCCTCAACGGCCGGATCAGCGGGATGGCGCCGGCGACGGCGGCCTCGTAGTAGAGGTCCTTGCCGTGCTTCTCGGCGGCGGCGTGCAGAGCCGCGCCGTCCTGCGCGAGGAGGGCCTTGTTGGCGGAGACGACGGAGGCGCCGTGCTCGAAGGCGGTGGTGATGAGCGTCCGGGCGGGCTCGATGCCCCCGATGACCTCCACGACGACGTCGATGTCGCCGCGTTTGACGAGGGCGGTGGCGTCGGTGGTGACCAGCGCGGGGTCGATGCCCTCACGGACCTTGGCGGGACGCCGTACGGCCACGCCCGCGAGCTCCACCGGGGCGCCGATGCGGGCGGCGAGGTCGTCGGCGTGCGTCGTCATGATGCGCGCCACCTCTGAGCCGACCACTCCACAGCCCAGCAGCGCCACCTTCAGCGGACGCGTACGCATCATCCGACCTCGTTTCCTCATACCGTCTACGGTTGCACCAGTCTCACTCACCGGACGGAAGTTTCTGCCCTTCGTCCGGATCGTGAGACATCTATTTCATTTGTACCGGGGTGGGTGACCGGAGATCTTCCAGCCCGGTGCCCTGCCCGGTGTCCTGCTGCCCGTCCGCGGTCAGCCGACGTCCAGCCGCAGGAGGTCCTCCTCCGTCTCCCGCCGGACGATCTCCCGGGAGGCGCCGTCGTGCACGGCGACGACCGGCGGCCGCAGCACGTGGTTGTAGTTGCTGGCCATGGAACGGCAGTACGCGCCGGTGGCCGGTACGGCGATGAGGTCGCCCGGAGCCAGGTCGGCGGGCAGGAACGCGTCCTTGACCACGATGTCCCCGCTCTCGCAGTGCTTGCCGACGACGCGGGCGAGCATCGGCTCGGCGTCGCTGGTCCGGGACACCAGGGCGACGCTGTACTCGGCGTCGTACAGCGCGGTGCGGATGTTGTCGGACATACCGCCGTCGACGGAGACGTACGTCCGCAGCCCCTCGAGGGGCTTGACGGTCCCGACCTCGTAGAGCGTGAAGGCGGTCGGCCCGACGATGGCCCGCCCGGGCTCGACGGAGATGCGCGGCGTGCGCAGCCGGGCGCTCTCGCACTCACGGGTGACGATCTCGGTGAGCGCCTTGGCGATCTCGTGCGGCTCGCGCGGGTCGTCGCCGCTCGTGTACGCGATCCCGAGCCCGCCCCCGAGATCGATCTCGGGCAGCTCGACCCCGTGCTCGTCCCGGATGTCCCTGAGCAGCCCGACGACCCGGTGCGCGGCGACCTCGAACCCGGACATGTCGAAGATCTGCGACCCGATGTGGGAGTGGATCCCGATGAGCTCGAGACCGTCGAGCTGGAGCGCCCGCCGCACGGCCTCGGCGGCGTGCCCGCCGGCGAGCGGGATGCCGAACTTCTGGTCCTCGTGCGCGGTGGCGATGAACTCGTGGGTGTGCGCCTCGACGCCGACGGTGATACGGATCTGCACCCGCTGCCGCCGGCCCAGCTCCTGCGCGATGTGGGCGACGCGGACGATCTCCTGGAAGGAGTCGAGGACGATCCGCCCGACCCCGGCCTCGACGGCGCGCCGGATCTCGTGGGTGGACTTGTTGTTGCCGTGGAAGGCGATCCGCTCGGCGGGCATCCCGGCTGACAGCGCGGTGGCGAGCTCGCCGCCGGAGCACACGTCGAGGTTGAGCCCCTCCTCGTGCAGCCACCGCACGACGGCACGGGAGAGGAACGCCTTGCCCGCGTAGAAGACGTCGGCGTCCTGCCCGAAGGCCTCGCGCCAGGCACGGGCACGGGCCCGGAAGTCGGCCTCGTCGAGGACGTAGGCCGGGGTGCCGTGCTGTTCGGCGAGGGTGTTCACGTCGACCCCGCCGACGGTGACGACCCCGTCGTCGCCCCGGGCGACGGTCCGGGCCCACACCTTGGGGTCGAGGGCGTTGAGATCCGTGGGCGGGGCCGAGTAGTGCCCCTCGGGGAGGACGTCGGCGTGACGGGGCCCGGCGGGATGTGCGGAACGGCTCATGACTGTCGTGGCTTCCTCAGAGATGTTCGGGTGCGTCGATGCCGAGCAGGGACAGGCCACCGGCCAGCACCGCCCCGGCGGCTTCGGCGAGCGCGAGCCGGGCACGGTGGGTGGCCGAGGGTTTCTCCGCCCCGCGCGGCAGCACCGCGGGCAGCAGGGGCAGCACGGCATCGGCGACGCTGACGAGGTGCCGGGCAAGACGATCGGGAGCGCGGTGCGCGGCGGCTTGGGCGAGGACGCGGGGGTGGTCGGCCAGGAGGTGGAGGAGGGGGTGGGGTGTGGCCGTACGGTCTCTCGAGCCGGGCGCGCTGCGGGGCTGGGCGCCGGGGGTGGGGACGCCGGGGTGGGTGGGGATGTCGGGGGGGCCGGGCGGGGTGCCGGGGGGCCCGGGCGGGGTGCCGGTGGGCGGGGTGCCGGTGGGCGGGGTGGGGGTGCCCCCCGGCCGGGCGGGGCCGCCGTCGGACTCGACCGCACCGGGCTCGACTGCACCGGGCTCGGCACGGAATCCCAGGTCGGCGGCGTTACGGCTGACGGCCCGGATGCGGGCGTGGGCGTAACGGACGCGGAAGAGGGGGTTGCCCTCACGCTGGACGAGATGTTCGTCCGAGATACGGGGCCGGTCATGGGCGGCCGGGTGAAGCAGCGCCCACCGGGCGGCGTCACGACCGAGGTGGAGGGGGGAGGCGGGGGCGGGGACGGGCTGAATGACGTGGGCGCACGAGGACGACAGCCCACTCGGCGCTCCCTCACCCACCCCGCAGCTCGGCACCCCCAGCACGGTCACCCACTCCCCCACGGGCGAGCCGCCTTCACAACTGGTGCGAACGTCCACGCCCTGGGACTCCAGCAACCGGCCGACGGCATCCATGACGACGACGGCCCGGACCTCGCGGGCGGCGTGCAGATGGACGACCTCACCGCAGGCCTGCTCCACGAACCCGTACCGGGGACCGCGTCGCAGGATGCGGGCGACGAGATCGACGCCGGCGGAGTCCCCGAGGGAGATGTTGAGAAACCCGGGCCCGGTGACGACGACGTCCCGCACACCGTCACTGGCGGCGAGCCGGGTGCGCAGGATCTCGGCCACTTGGAGGGGCGGCTGCCCGGCGGGCCGAGCGAGCTGAAGAGCGACGTTGGTGGCGTAGTCACCACAGCCACCGGGCCCGGGAGGGGCGACCTTGACCCGCTCCGGCACGGCGACGTCCAGGACCCCGTCATCGACAGCACGACGCACCGCGCGCAGCACGGTACGGGAGAGCTCGACGGGGGTCACGGGTCAAGCGTATGGGAGGAGGGGGGTGGGGGTGCGAGTGGGTTTACGGAGCGTCGGTGCGCTCCCGCACGGTGCGACGAAGGGCCACCACCCCTCGGAAGGAACCGGAAACCGGACCCTTAAACCCTGACGCCGGCGCCCAGCCCCCCACCAACCCGCCGCTCCCCTTCCAACAACCGCCGCACGACACTCACCAGTTCGACGGGCTCGAAGGGCTTGGGCAGGAAGGCGTCGACGCCGACCTCAAGGCCGCTCTCGATCTCGTACTGCGTACACGCACTGATGATCGCGAGGGGAAGGTCACGGGTACGGCTGTCACCGCGGAGCTGCGCGGCGGTGCGCAGCCCGTCGAGGCGGGGCATGACGACGTCGAGGGTGATCACGTCGGGCCGCACCTGATGAACCACTTCAAGACACTCGGCACCATCGGCCGCGGTCACGACCTCGATGCCCTCCAGCTCGAGATTGACCCTGATCAACTGCCGGATGACCTTGTTGTCGTCCACAACAAGCACCCGGCCGGACGCGCCTGGCACAACTCGAGAGTAGGTCCGGACCGGCCACCGCGTCCGGGTTTTCCCCACTTCCACCCCCTGCGGGGGACCCACCCCAGCTCGCACGGGGTGCCACACCCCGGGAAACCCGTTCATGAACACCCCACCGGAGCTGGTAGTGTTCTACCCGTCGCCGCGAGCAACGCGACCGACACGCCCCCGTAGCTCAGGGGATAGAGCAACGGCCTCCGGAGCCGTGTGCGCAGGTTCGAATCCTGCCGGGGGCACCCTGTATGAGGTGCCCAAAGACCCCGTCACCAGCGGAAACGCTGAGAGCGGGGTCTTCGCGTATGTGCAGGCGTATGCGGCCCGAAGCGGCTCTATGTCGAGGTCTGTGGACGAGGCGTGGACGGGATCTTGAACCATCACCGCAGGTGAGCCCGCAGAACGATGCGGCCCGGACCCGGACAGGTACGGGACCGCATCGCAAGGCTGCACCGACTCCCCTAATCGGCAGTGACCCCCCAGTAGGCGATCTGCGCGGGCCTCCCGTCGCGGTAGAGCACTGTGCAGTTCCCCTGGGCGCGGCCTGGGAAGTCCAGTTACTCGGAGTCGAGTGCAGCGTCCCACTCCTCGTAGGTGGGCCGGCCGTGAGGAGCCCACGCGCGCACCTCTTCATCGGTCAGCGGCCGCATGAACGGACCGTCATCGGTGTCCGCGGCGTCGATCATGAGAGGGAAGTCCAACACGGAGCCCGTGCCGCCGGTGAAGATGTACTCATGCCACTCCGGGTCGCGCCACAGTTCCACGACGGACCGCCCCTCGAAGCCGTGGTTGTCCCGCGCCAGCTCGTCTTCCTGCTCCTGCCGGAACGCGGCCGCCAGATCCCGCTGATATGGGCCCGTGTGCGTCCATGCGTTGCCGCCCATCTGCGTCCCTCCACTCGAACTGCTTGTGCAAGAGCGGAGCGTAAGAGACGGCACTGACAGGGCGCCCCGCCCCGACGACGGTCACCCCCTGGAAACCACCCACAGGCCCCGCAGAGAAGGCCGGCAGTTCGCTGAGAAGCAGCTACTCAAGCCAGGCTCCAAGCCTGGCGATGGCGAGCGACGCCGTACACCTGCTCCACCTGGTCAGCCGTGAGAACGCCTGAGAGGGGGGCGAGTGCCGATACCTGGCGCTCCTGGTACACCCGGACATCGAGCTGCGTAGCGACCACCTTCAGCTCGGTGACACCCACGAAGACGAGCACCGGCTCCACCGGCACCGAGAAGTCGCAGTAGCGCTCAAGCACTCGGGCGACCCGCTTGGCCTCCGCCCGGCTCTTGCGTGCGTAGGGTGCCGGTTTCCCGTGATCGACTTTCACGGAATCGTCCCCGACCCACACGGCCCGCTTGTGGTGGTGCTTCGTATTGATGCTGAACACTCCACCAGGCCCGATCAGCAAGTGATCGATATCCACTTTGTCGGCCAACGGAACCGAGTGCAGGACACGCCAGCCGTGGCGACCCAAGCGGTTCAACTCGGCTCCCACTCGCCGCTCCCCCGCCAATCCCTTTCGCCAGGAGTCCCATTCTGAGGATCGCCGAAGAAGCCGTGAAACGACTCGCTCCATCAGCCCCGGACCCGATTCGGCGAGCAGATCACGCAACGCCTGCCCGGGAGGGTTGGCGGCCAGGTCGTCGGCCGGCGTCAGAGGCGGCAGCACCGGACGGTCCTGAACCTCCGGCGCCCTGTCTGGCGGGACATGCTCGGTGAGGTTCTGTAAGTGCTTCGTGAGCACGGCGATCACGTCGTCACGACACTCGGCCCGCAAGACCGTGATGTCCCCCGTAGCGATGTCCGCCCAACCGACCGCGGTGCCATCAGGCAGGTTGCCGTACAGACGATCATGACCGTACCGCTTCCAGCGCGTGACCTGCAGCTCCACAAGGCCCCCTCTTCTCCGGCATTGACGTTGCCGACATGCCAGCGCAGGCGAGACGGGGCCACAAGAGCGCAGGACAGGCCGCACGCTCAGCTTGCCCGTTGCGCAGCGAAGCACCGGCGCGGGAAGGGCCGAAACAAGGGAGGCCCCAGGCGGCATGCCTGAGGCCTCATTGTCGATGCACGTTGTCTCACTCGTACTCGCGGAGCAATTCCTCGATACGCCGGTTGGCAACGTCCTGCCGTCCGTCCAGGCACTTCGCGTAGCGGGTCAGCAGGACCTCCACGCTGTTGCCGGCCCTCTCAGCCACCTCGGTCGGGTCGACCCCTGCATTGAGCCAGGTCGACAGAGCCGAGTGCCGGAGGTCGTACGGCCGACTAGCGAGCGGCGAGGCCGCGACGGCCGGCGGAAGCGCGAGGAGCCGGGCCTCCTGCCACACGCGGTAGTAGGTCGAGGACGGGACGACCGAGCCCTTCTCGCTGAAGAACAGCCGCCCGTCGTCCGCCGTGCCGAAGGTGGCCAGGTGCTCGCGAAGCACGGCCACGAGGTGAGGCGGGATCGGCACCCGCCGCACATCCTCGGTGGGTCGGTTCTTCAGTCCGCGGTCGTCATGGGTCTCCCCCGAGTCGGTCCACTGCTTGCCGACGGACGGACGGGTCCGATGGAGCAGGGCCGACCCCCAGCCGTGCTCGGGAAGGTTCAGATCCGTCTCGGCAAGGCCGACCGCTTCCGCCGGCCGGAGGCCACCGAAGTACATGGCGGCGAACAAACCCACAAGCCGACGACCACGGGCTCGCCGGTAGCCGCCCACGTAGGAAGCCGCCGCCAGGAGGTTCCGCGCCTGCTCCGGGTTCGCGACAACCCGCGGATCGACCTGGTTGGACACCTTCGGCTTCTGCCAGCGGACAGCCGTGATGGGGTTCTCACGCAGCTCCCCCAGGTCGACCGCGTAGTTCGCGGCGTTGACGAGCGTCCGACGCTTCCGCCGCACGGTCTCCGCCGCTGCCGCCGTGCCGTCGAGCTTGAGCTTCAGCGAGTCGAGGACCGCGCGGGCCGTGGCGGGCTCGGCGAGGTCGGCGAGCGGTCGAGAGGCCTTGGACACCCAGTGGAGAACATTCCGCACGTCGTCCGGGACTTCGCGATCGTCAGGCCCCGGTAAGACGAAGGCCCAGTTGCGAAGTGCTCTGCGGATCACTTCATCGGAGGGACGTCCGGCGCGATCGTCAAGCAGTTCCACCGTGACGCTGGTGAGGGATTCATTGATGCTGTCCCGCGTATTCGGGGCCGCGTGGGGCCATTTCATCGCGAGGTACCTAAGGGCGAAGGCGTACCAGGACATGGCTGACTTCTTCTCTTCCATCGAGGCCGGAAGGCCCGACTCCGTGTCGAACTCCTCGCCATCACGCATCGCCCGCATCAGCTTCGTGCGGTAGTGGTCTGCGAGCGCCTTCGTCCGGAAGGACTCCGAGAAGACGTTGCCCGCAACAGACCAGCGGACCCCGTACGAGGGCGTCTTGGTGTCCCGCTTACGGACACTCCAGACCTTCACGTCGAGAGACTTCACGCCGCCGCCTCCAACTGCCGCAGCCACGTGGTGAAGTCACTCCGCCACACTCGGAGCTCCCCGTTGGGCAACTTGAACGCAGCAGGGCCCTGGCCCAATTCGCGCCAGCGGTAGAAGGTGCGCCGGGACACCCCACCCAGCTCGGCAAGGACCTGCGGAACGGTCATGAGTTCGTCGCGTCGGCGGTCCATGTCGGTTCTCCTTCCGTTCCGGGAGCGGGTTCGAGGGTGGCGGCGAGCCAGCTTTCGGCACTGGAGAGGCCGGTTCCGGCGAAGACCCAGTGCGCGAGGACGAGAGTCGTTTCCTGACTGGTGTCGACGGCCGGAGCGGCTTGGGCGCGGCGCCATTCGGCGCGGGCGTCGCGGAGGGCGCCGAGGGTGGTGGAGTAGCGGCGGGACTTGGTGGAGAAGTGGCCGCGGAAGCCGAGCATGTGCGCCCAGGCACGAAGTCGGAGGTCTGCCAGCTCGGGGCGTGCTCCGAGGGTCCAGGCGGTGCGGATCATGCGCCGGGCGTGGTCGGTGATTTTTGCTTGGGCAAGCTCGGCGAGGAAGCGGATCGGCCGGTCGAGGGTGCCGGTCGCCGTCTCGGCGCCTTTGGTGGCGTACTTGGCGACGTACGCCGCTACGGCCCGTTCGGTCAGGTCCTGGCCGTCATTGAAGTCGGTGGACCGGATCGTTCGGACGTCGAGCTGTCGGCCGAAGACGAAGGTGTGCGGCCGACCCTCGACATCCGGGCCGTCGACGCGAGCGGCAGCAGCGGCGGCGCGGATGGCGTCGGTCAGCAGCTCGGCCGTTGCCCGGGCCGGGGGCGCGGTCTCGCCGCCTTCCGGGCCGTCGAGGCGGATGACCGCGTGGAAGTGGACGGCACCCCGCTTCTGGTACTCGGCCACTTTGGCGAAGGAGACCCGGGCATGGTCGCGGAAGGCCCGCTGGGTGAGGCCGGCTCGCTTGGCGACCTCCCGGCGGAGGTAGATCGAGAAGCGTTGCCAGAGGGCCCCGGCGTGCGCGTTCCACAGCACGGCCGCTTCGTAGTCGTACGTGTCCGGGTCGAGGGGCGTGCCGAGGGCCGGGTCCTGGTCGTCGTGGCGGATGCCGCAGCGGCAGGGGCGATCACCGGAGGGGCGGTTGTGGACCGGGCCGAAGCCAGGGGCGGTGAAGGTGGCGAAGACGCGCGGGTGGGTGGCGACCCGTTCGGAGGTGCCTTTGCCGCCGCGGAGTCCGGCGGTGATCAGGTGGTAGGTGTCGCGGCGGTAGGTCTCGGCGCAGGCCGCGCACCGGGTGGCGCGGCGGTTGTTGCAGCGGACGAGGAGCTGGCCGGCCGGGAGGGCCGATGAATCCAGGTGGTGCACGACGCGGCCGATCTCGCCGGTTGTCCGGTCCACCGCGTATTCGGTGCGGTGGCCGTCGAGGCGTACGGGGCGGGTGCAGCCGCCCAGGCCGGACAGTTGGTGGCCCAGCTCGGGCAGGGTGCCGAGGGAGGCCAGCATGGAGAGTTCCGCCAGCGGGGGCGGAGTCTGCCGGGTGATGATGGGAGTTCCTTTCGGCTGTCGTGACGGTTCGGAAGGGGCGGCCCCGGGGCGGCGGGATGCTTGGCGGCTTGTTGCCGCCCCGGCGGCCGGTCAGCGCTTGTGTGCGCCGTTGACGAGCGAACGCAGGACCACGGCGGCGATGGCCACGGACACGGCCGAGACGGCGACCGCCGCCAGGAGCGCGGTGAGCACGATCCCGACGACGACCACGGCGGCGACCGCACCGGCACCGATGCCCACGTACGGGGCGACCGGACGACCGGCCGAGGCAGCTGGAGGTTGCATCTGCTGAGGCGTGACGGTCGGCGTCGGCAGAGTCGGGATGTCGGGCAGTTTGGGACGGAACACGGTGGATCTCCTTGTCACTTTTGGGTGCCGTTGACGACGTCGACCCCGGAGCGGGTGCCGGACTCGATGGCGGGGGCGAGGAAGGTGTGCGAGAGCCAGAAGCCGAAGAGCGCGATCACGACAGCGACCCAGAGCCGGATGCCGAGGAACTTGATCGCGGCCCAGGTGATGACGCCCAGGACGAAGACGAGGGGCAGTGAGACGGTCACGGGAGCTCCCTCAGCGGACGGCGCAGCGGTGAGTCCGGGCGGCCAGTTCGGCGGCGGCACGGCTGTCGTAGTCCGTGGCGAGGCCGCAGCGAGGAGCCGTGCAGGCTGCGGTGTGCTTCTCGCGGCCCCGGCCGTCGTAGTAGGTGGCGACCTGGACAGGCCCTATGCGGGTGACGTTGCGGAAGCGGCGATTGGCGGTCATCAGCGGGTCTCCTTCGGGCTTTCGCCGGTGAAGTCGGTGACGTGCTCGGCCAGCCAGCGCAAGATCTCGTCACCCTCGTAGCTGTCGGCGGTGAGGATCACGGGCTCGGCAATGAGCACGGCTTCGGTGAGGCGGTTCTGTCGGGTGAGCTCTGCGGCGCGTTGCAGCGCGCGGAGCGTGGACGGGCGCACGGTGGAGAGTCCTCCGGGTCAGGTGAGTTGGGTGGCGATGGCTTCGGCCAGCGGCAGCGGAACGCCGAGCCGGGCGCGAAGGGTCGAGGTGTCGATGGGGGCACCGGTCCGGGCACGGTGTTCGTCGGCGACCTTGCGGGCGAGAGCGACGAGCGCCGGCGGAACCGAGGATGCGGAGGCCGCAGCCTTTTCCGGCTCGGCAGCGGACAACTCGGTTGCTGATGCGGGCACTTCGGGCGTCATGGGGCTCGCGGCCGGCTCGCGGTCCACCGTTGGAGCGCCCGCGGTTGCTCCGTGGGCGAGCAGCGTCCCACCCAGGAAGGCGACTGCGGGCCATCCCGCGACGAGGATGCGCAGCCAGCCCGGCACGGCACCCAGGTCGAGGAGCCCGGCCGTGGCGACATTGGCACCGAGCGAGGCGGTCAGGGCGACAAGGAACCAGCACCACCCGGCCGCTTTCGCCCCACCGGAGCGGAGCCGTCGCCAGGCCGCCACAAGCAGCAGGTCGACGGAGACGGGGTAGGCCCATGCCTTCCATCCGTGCTGGCCCGCAGCCGAGGCCAGGTCGTGCAGGTGGGCGAAGGACAGCGCGGCGGCGATCACCGCTTGGATGAGTACGGCGTCGATGCGGACAGGCAGGGCACGCACGGCGCAGCTCCTTCCGGTTCCAGGCACGGAGGGGTAGGGACGTGGCACGGGAACGGCCGTGCCGGCTGTGGACGGGTGCGCCTACTCCGTGACCGGGCGAGCCGTGGCCACGGGCCCGGACGGCTGCGTCGACTGCGGTGGGACATACGGCCGGAAGGGCTCGAGCGCCGGTACGTCGGGAGCGAGGTGAGCCGTCGCGCGGCAGGTGGCCGCAGCGTCAGCGAGGGAGAGGCAGGGCGTACGAATGCGGGACCAGCCGCCGGAGGTGTCTCCGACGACGGCGAGGCCAGGCAGTTCGGGAGCGATGGCGCAGGCCGCGAGCACAGCCTCTGGTGCAATGTCGCCGAGAGCCATCTTGGCCGAGGCCTCGTCGTTCACGCGGTGGCAGACGCGGCCGGTGAGCTGAGCGCGGAGCATGGTCGCCCCCTTCCCCAGCTCGGCGCCGAAGCGCTGTCCGCAGACCTCCAGGTAGATGCCAGCGGCCCTGCCGAGTTGGGCAAGGCGGATGAGGTGGGTGACCATCTGGTCGCGCCGTTCCTCTTCCTTCCGTGTGGCCACGAGGAAGAGTTCTGCCACCTCGTCGATGAAGAGCACGATCGGAGCGGGACGTTCGTGCTCTGGCAGTCCCCAGATGTCCGAGGTGATCAGCTCTTCCGGAGTGCCGGGCGCGATGCCCTGCCGGGTCTTGATCAGGTCGTATCGGTCCTCCATTTCCCTCACGAGCGCGGGAAGCAGCTCGGCTGCCTGGTCCGGGTCGGTCGCCAGCGCGGAAAGCCGGGGCGTAAAGGGCGCCAGCTCCACGCCGCGCTTGCAGTCGATCCCGACCAGGACCACCGGTTGGGCAGCCAGCCCGGTCAGCAGGTTCCGCAGGTACATGGACTTGCCCGAGAGCGTGGCTCCGAGCACCAGCTCATGCGGAACGGCCCGGTAGTCCCGCACGAAGGCGGTCGCGTCCTCCCGCAAGGCCACCGGGACGCGCAGCGGGCCGACGTCGAGGCGACGGGGCATTCGCACTTTGCGCAGAACGTCGAAGCCGACAAGCCGGAGTTCGACGACGCCCGGCTTGATGTCCCGCACGTGGACCGCGTGGACGCCCCACGCGTGCCGGAGCCGTTCGGCCGAGGCGGCCACGTCCGCCGGTTCCTGACCCGCAGCCAGCCGCAGTCGCATACGCAGCCCGGTCGTGGTCGGCCGGATGATGCCCCGCCGCGGAGGCACCGGCCGGACCTCACGGCGGGTGGTCGCACGGACGGCCAGTGCGCGCCAGCGGGCCGGCTGGACGGTCAGGCCGCACGCGTCCATGGTCGAGGTGTACGAGGCCAGCAGCCGGGCCACCGAGAGCGGCAGCCCTACCGTGGACCAGTACGCCGCTGGGTGAGCGTGCCGAGCGTAGGCAGCGCCGCCTAATGCCGCGAGGGAGCCGCCCACCTCGGCCAACGTCACCAGGTCCGTCATCTGGATCAGCCCGCCTGGGCCATCGGGAAGGCCCCCGGAGTAATGGCGGTCGCCCGGTAGGCGATGCCGTGTCGCTCCTGGCCGTTGAACACGCTCTGCCACGGCCGTGCCACCAGACCCGGCAGCGACACCGGAGCACCAACCGTCAGACCTTCGGTCACCCCGTTCTCGGGAACGGTGACCTGGATCAGCGACGAGTCGTCCTCGTCGATGTAGACGACGCCTACGGTCATCAGCGTCTCGCCGGTCATCGCGTCCTTGGCGATCTCACCGGTCTGCCGGTCACGCACCTTCGGGGCCGGAGCCTCGGTGAGCAGAATCGTGGCTGCCGATGCGTCAACGCGGATCACACGCACAGGGATTACTCCTTCTGAGAGACCATCAACCTGACACCTGACAGGTTGACTTAGCAAGTCCGACGCAAGGGATGCCAAGTTGACTTGTCAAGTCGTTGTCCCCTGCAAATCCCGCCGCCGTCGGGCGAGGTCAGCTCAGGCGATAGGTGTCTTCGAGTTCCTGCCGATCGGCAGGTAGAAGCACGTCAGAGACCTGCAAGGCTCGACCGGAGGCATCGCAGGCGACAACCAGGACGCTGAGCACGGGAACGCCGTCCGACAGATCCAGCAGCTCGGCCTCACGCGCCTCGGGCAGCCGAGCAGAGACCCGCTCGGTCACATGGTCGAAGCGCACCTTCTTCCGAGCTTCGAGATGTTCGCGCGTGCTCCCACTCAGAGGTTCTCCGACCTCCAGGTCAGTTCCCTCGACCAGGCCGGCGGGGAAGTACGACGACACCAACTCGACGGCTTCACCGTCCTCCTCGACCAGGAAGCGACGCATCAGGACCTCAGCCCTCTTCGGAAGGCCAAGGGCCGAAGCAACCCGAGCCGGAACGGACACGCGTACGACCTCGATCAGGCGGCCCCCGCCCTGCGACTCGTCGCGCTCAAGCGCCTCACGACCCCGCCGGTCCTGCTGCTCGATGACCTCCGGCCGGCCCCGGACGATCGTGCCGAAACCCTGCCGGGACTCGAGCCAGCCATCCCGCTTCAGCAGTTCCAGCGCTCGCACCACGGTGGGCCGCGACATACCGAAGGCCTGCACCAGCTGGTTCTCGCTCGGTACGCGGGTGCCCGGCGCGTACGTGCCGTCCTCGATGCGACGCTGAAGAGTCTGCGCGAGGCGCACGTACTTCGGTGGCTCCACTTCATACGCCATGAGCGCCGCCTGTCGGGATTGGCCAAGTCAACTGGTCAAC
The DNA here is from genome assembly GCF_042731455.1 of Streptomyces sp. NPDC059852. Lineage (NCBI taxonomy): Bacteria > Bacillati > Actinomycetota > Actinomycetes > Kitasatosporales > Streptomycetaceae > Streptomyces > Streptomyces sp. NPDC059852. Next base: position 121,968 of record NZ_JBHWJK010000012.1, read on the forward strand.
CAGACTAGCGACACTTGCACACCCGCAGTAGAAGGGGTGGGTTATTCCGTCACGCCGGCCAGGCATCAGCCATCACGAAGGAGACGACCGTGCCGCCGAGGTGACTCGGACCAGAGTGCCAGGAATCGGCGATGGAATCGACGAGGAGCAGACCCCGCCCATGCGCGTCATTGGCTTCCGGGTGCCGGAGCCGCACGTTCGCCGGGAAACCCGGGTTGTGCACCTCGATGCGGAGCGAGGGCCCTTGTCGGAACCACTCGACCCGCACCAGCCAAGACTCGTCCGCCCTTCCGTAACGGATGGCGTTGGTCACCAGCTCCGAGATCATGAGCAGGCAGTCGTCCACCGAACAGGCCGGGTTGAACGGAGCGATGAACTTCCTGAACCAGCGTCGGGCGCGGGGCACGGACTCCGGTACAGGATGCAAGGTCATCGCTCCGAGCCGCGGTGAGTCCTCGCAGGGGTAACGATCGATCGTGTAGGCCATGCGTACTCACTCCTTGCCACTGCCGTCGCAGTCGAGGCAGCGCCGCTTCGACGTGGCACGGCTGCGGTCGTTGGCCGTGGAGAACGCCAGCACCGTTCGGGAGCCGACGCGCTTCCATCCGCGCCCCCGACACCCCCGGCAAGCTAATCGCGCGTCCCGCACTGGCCGTCGACTCGTCACGTCGTGCCCCCTTCTCCATCAAGTGGCCTTAGCCACTTTGTGGATAGTGGCATTAGCCACTTTGGAGTGCAAGCGGTTCGCCGGAACTGGCGAGTGTTCAGGTGAGCGGGTAGCCCTGCTCGAACGCCCAACGGTGCGGCGGATAGGTGGCCTCGGCGAACTCCAGGGGCCGATCCTGGAGGTCGAAGACGACGTGATGGACGATGAGGACAGCGGACTCCGACTCCAACCGCAGATCGGCCGCCTCCTCCTCCGTGGCAGCCCGGGCACACATGCGGTCCTCCGCATAGCTGCCTTGACGCCCCGTCATCGCCTCGACGTACATGAGCGTCCCCTCCTGAATCCGCTCAGGCTCCAGGAGTTTGGGGGCGCGCTGGCCGACGTCCGGCGCGAACCATGAGGTGGACAAGGTGATCGGACCGTCCTGGTTGTTCGTCACACGCCGGCGGTGGACGGCTCGGCGATCCTTCACCAGACCCAACGCCTCGGCGACATGGTCCGGAGCCTCCAGCCACCCGGCTGAGGTGATCACCGCGTACTCGCCGGGTGTGTAGATCTTCCCCGTCTGCCGGGCGCGCCCGTACAACTCCCGCGCACGCCGGTTCACTTCGAGGCTGCGCACATAAGTCCCCGAGCCCTGGCGCTTCTCCACCAGGCCTTGATGACTCAGCGCTTCCAAGGACCGTGCGGCCGTGGGCCGGGACACCTTCCAGTCCGCGGCGAGTTGCCGTTCCGAGGGAACCTCGTCCCCCGGCCGCAGGTCACCGCGAAGGATCTGATCGCGGATGTAATAGGCGATCTGGAGATACTTCGGCTGAGCTTCCTCGATCTGCGGCATTTCCCCTCCCTTCCCGTCCAAGTGGCTATGGCCTTTGGCCACTATAGGGTGAGTGGCCAACCTGCGGACCCGTAGTCTGAACGCATGACGCGGTTGATCGTCGCAGCAGGAGGAGGGGGCGACGCAGTCGCCGCCGCAATGCTTCACGCCGCCCTTTACGGCGACGAGGTCCAGGCGGTGATCCTCACGTACGCCTGGGACCGCCTCCTGGTCGACCCGCTCCCGGGACCACGAGGAGCCGACCGCTTCGCGGGACTCGAACCCGTCACTCAGTCCGTGTGGTCGGTGCCTGCCGAGGCCCAGCCGATCGCCCCGGCAGGCTCCACGCTCCCCCGACTCGCGGCAGAGCTGCCGCACACCCTGGCCCTGCTCGATCCACACCACGGCGCCGAGGGGATCACCCGCCAACTCGAAGAACTGGTGTCTCACCTGGCCCCGGCATCGATCGATCTGCTCGACGTAGGCGGTGACATCCTCGCTCAGGGCGACGAACCCACCCTCAAGAGCCCGCTCGCCGACGCCCTCACCCTCGCCGCCTGCTGCCAGGTAAACGCCCCGATCCGCCTCCTGGTCGCAGGCCCCGGACTGGACGGTGAGATCTCCGCCGACGACTTGCGCCCCCTCCTCGGCAACCTCGTCCACACCTTCACGGCTGAGGACGTGGAGACGATCGGCAGCATCCTGGAATGGCACCCCTCAGAGGCGACCGCCATGCTCGCCGCCACAGCCCGAGGAGCCCGCGGCATCTGCGAGGTGCGCGACGCCGGCCTCCCCGTCCCCCTCACGGACGAGGGACCCGCGGTTCACGAGGTCGACCTGGACGACGCGGTCAGTCGCAACAGTTTGGCCCGCGCCATCATGATGACCGCCACCCTGGACGAGGCCGAGGCATACAGCCGCGAGATCTGTGGCTTCTCGGAGATCGATTACGAGCGCAACAAGGCAGCCTGGCTGAAGGACCAGCCACCAGTGCCCCTCACCCGCGAAGTCGTGTTCTCGCAGCTGGACCGGTTCCAGGCAGATGCCCGCGCCCGCGGCATCACCCACACCACGTTCCGCCACCTCACCGAGGCACTAAGCCTCAACGGCTCCCAGCGCGATGAGCTACGCCGAATCCTCATCACCAGTCGGCCTGACCAATACGACGCTCCGCTGTGGAATATCAGGGCATGAGCGCGTTCGCCAGCGATCCAGGCCTAGACGACGTCAGGGACGCAGCAGGCCACGGCACAGAAATCGACGTGGCCGTACATCTCCTGGACGGCACCGTCAGGCTCTCGATCATGTGGACACAAGAGATCCTGCTAAGCGCCGATCACGCCGACCAGGTGGCCCAGGCACTTCAACGGGCCGCGGACCAGGCGCGCAAGATCATAGAAGCCGGGCGATCGGACGCGCCAACCTAGGCCTGAATCCCACTGAGTTACAACCTTCTCTACGGGTTCAAGCCCCGGCTGCGCTCCGCTCCGCCGGGCGCGCTTCCCGGCTCCGCCGCGGGCGACGCTCCTGCCTCCGGCCCGCTCTGCCCGCGCTGCGCCGACGCGCGCCCACTGGTGGATAGGGCCGGTGGCCATGAGGCGAGCACCGCATAGAGCGGCCTGCGGTCAAGACAATGCCTCCGGCGGGGGATCGGCCGGCACCGGGATGGAGGGGGCGCCGTTCCTGACTGCGGGCCCGTAGTGGCGTGCGCGGGGAGCTCCCATCCCGTCCGCCGTCGACCCAGGCAGAGCCGAGCAGACGCGGCCCATGGCGTCCAGGTCGTTCGTACAGTGGCGCGCTCCACCTGGACGCCATGAACCACGCCTGCTCCACGGTGTGTGGGTCGACGGCGGACGGGATGGGAGCCGGGGAAAGTGGAGGGTTGAGCCAACGCCATCACGGCGCTCCTCAGGGAGTGAAGAATATAGAGATGTGCTGATAGGCCCGGATGGGCTCGTATGCCCACAGCAACAAGCGGCAGGCTCCACGGCCGACCCCGGCGGACCGGATCGGCCCCCTCGCTCCGCAGCGCGGTGACGAGCCTGGTGCCAGCGCCGTGATCACACCAGACACGACAAGATCTCAGTCGTGACCAACAGTTACGGGACACCGTCCAGGCCCCCGAACCTGTCACCCGTGACTGTGTCGCCGGTACCCTAGGTGCGCACTTCGAAGCAACGTGATCGCGCCGTGGCGCGGAGGAGAATAGCTGCAACATGGCACCGACCACCAAAGAACGCCAGCGGGCAGAGCTGCACAAGACGATCTGGCGTATCGCGAACGACCTGCGCGGCAGTGTCGACGGCTGGGACTTCAAGAGCTACGTGCTGGGCATGCTCTTCTACCGCTTCATCTCCGAGAACCTAACGGCGTACATCAACCGCGGCGAACATGAAGCTGGAGATGAGTCGTTCGATTACAAGGTGCTTCCCGACACACAGGCCGAGTTCGCTCGTGACGAGGTGGTGGCAGAGAAGGGCTTCTACATTCTGCCGTCGGAACTGTTCGCCAATGTCCGCGAGCGCGCCGCGCAGGACGAGAACCTCAACGAAACGCTCGCTCGGGTCTTCAAGAACATCGAGGGCTCGGCGCTGGGAACCGGCAGCGAGGACGATCTGAAGGGGCTGTTTGACGATCTTGACGTCAACAGCAACAAGCTCGGAGGAACGGTCGCCAAGCGCAACCAGAAGCTCGTGAAGTTGCTCAACGCCATCGGCGATCTGCCGCTGGGGCGGTTTGAGGACAACTCGATCGACCTGTTCGGCGACGCCTACGAATACCTGATGCAGATGTACGCGGCCAACGCGGGCAAGTCCGGTGGCGAATACTACACGCCGCAGGAGGTCTCGGAACTGTTGGCGCGCATCACAGTCGTCGGCAAGAAGCAGGTCAACAAGGTCTATGACCCGGCGGTCGGGTCAGGCTCGCTGCTGCTGAAGTTCGACAAGGTGCTCGGCAAGAACAATGTCCGCCGGGGTTTCTACGGTCAGGAGATCAACCTGACCACGTACAACCTTGCCCGGATCAATATGTTCCTACACGACGTGAACTACTCAGACTTCAACCTCGCGCACGGCGATACTCTCATCGACCCGGCGCACTGGGACGACGAACCGTTCGAGGCGATCGTCTCCAACCCGCCGTACTCGATCAGGTGGGAAGGTGACGCGAACCCGCTGCTAATCAACGATGAGCGGTTTGCGCCGGCGGGCGTGCTGGCGCCGAAGGCGAAGGCCGACCTGGCCTTCACGATGCACATGCTCAGCTGGCTCGCCGTCAACGGCACGGCCGCGATCGTCCAGTTCCCTGGGGTGCTATACCGCGGGGGTGCGGAAAAGAAGATCCGTAAGTACCTGATCGACAACAACTACGTCGACACGGTCATCCAGTTGCCTGCCGACCTGTTCTTCGGAACCACGATCGCTACGTGCATCCTCGTGCTGAAGAAGTCGAAAAACTCCAGCGACGTGCTCTTTATCGACGCCTCAGCCGAGTACAAGCGTGTCGGCAACAAGAACAAGCTGCTCGAGGACCACCAGACGAGGATCCTCAATGCGTTCACTACGCGTGAATCGGAAGATCACTTCACCACGCTCGTCAGCATCGAGGACATCGCGACGAACGACTACAACATCGCTGTGTCCTCTTATGTGGAGTCGGAGGACGCGCGCACGGAGGTCGACATCGTCGAGTTGAACGCCGAGATCGCCCGCATCGTGGCGCGGCAGGCGGAGCTGCGCACGTCGATCGACGCGATCGTTTCCGAGCTGGAAGCGGGGGGAAATGCGCCTGTCTAAACTCCTCTCCGACGCTCCTGCTGTGGCAACCATGCAAGTGGATGGTTTTCTCGACGGGCACGCACTGAAGTGGGGAAAGCACAAGAGGATCAAAGTAGGGAAGGTTCTCCGCAATTTTCATTGCCGTACCTGTGACACTCAGCGAACTTTCGTTTCTGGAGATGAGCTGTCATGTTTGGGTGTCGGTGACAATCAAATCAGTATCGACGCCACACTACAATGTATCGAATGCCGGTCATCAGTGGAGGTATGGTTCCTCATCGGCAGCAATGGTGATATCTCTGGATTCGCACCAGAGGTGCGTATCGAGCGCTACACGGAGAACCTTCGCGACCGCGCTGACCGGGTTGACAGTCATCGCGGGCCGTTCTCGGATCTGGTCAAGCGAGCGCAGCTCGCGTATGAAAACCAACTTGGTGCCGGATCGATTGTCTACCTTCGCAAGATTTTCGAGCTCGTTACGTTTGAAGTGGCCGAGATCGCCGAGATCGAGACAAAGAAGAATAACGGGAAAAATTTTCCCTTTGCTGTGGTGCTAGAGAAAGTGAATGAAGTTCGCAATATCATTCCGCGGCGTTTCTCAAGTGATGGATACCAGCTATTTCGTGAACTCAGCAATATTATTCATGGCGAGTCAAGCGAAGAGGAGGCGCTCCAGAAATACAAGCCCTGCCTCCAGTTGGTCCTAGGTGTCGTTGACGAAGTAAGTCGCGACAACGAATACGCGCGAGCGATCGAAGAGCTGGGCTGGGATATCAAAAGCATTAGCGAGATCGCAGGAGGAAGCGTCGCGTGAGCAGTATCGATGAAATGGTTCAGGAACTATGCCCGGACGGGGTCAAGTTCAAGGAGCTTGGCACGATTGCAGAGCTGGTTCGCGGTAACGGAATGCCGAAGTCGGACTTCACGGATGAAGGGGTCGGCTGTATTCACTATGGTCAGATCTATACGCATTACGGCACCTGGGCCACTGAAGTAATTTCGCACGTACACGAGGAGAAGGCTGCAAGACTGGCCAAGGTGAATCCTGGCGATGTTATCATCACTAACACCAGCGAGAATCTCGATGACGTGTGTAAAGCTGTTGCGTGGCTTGGTAGCGAGGCCATCGTAACGGGGGGGCATGCAACTGTCCTTAAGCCGTCTATCGACTCCATCGACTCTAAGTATCTTGCCTACTGGTTCCAATCACCGGCATTCCGTTACGAGAAGCAGCGTCGCGCTACCGGCACCAAGGTTATCGACGTTTCTGCAAATAAGCTCGCAACGGTGAAAATTCCGGTCCCGCCTCTTGAGGTGCAGCGGGAGATCGTGAAGGTGTTGGACCAGTTCGCTAAGCTGGAGGCGGAGCTGGAGGCGGAGCTGGAGGCGGAGCTGGAGGCGCGCCACCGCCAGTACAAGCACTACCGTCGCGGACTTCTTGATTTCGGCACTGATGTTGCGTGGCAGCCGTTGGGGGGACTCGCCAAAAACCTCGATGCTCGACGAAAGCCGGTCACTCGAGACGCTCGCATTGCTGGAGATATCCCGTACTATGGCGCCTCCGGAATCGTCGACTATGTGAGTGACTATATCTTCGATGGCGACCTTCTTCTGGTCTCGGAAGACGGTGCGAACCTGCTCGCGCGATCCACGCCGATCGCCTTCTCTGTTTCTGGTAAGACCTGGGTCAATAATCACGCGCACGTTCTTCAGTTCGAGACCTATGCGGAACGTCGTTTCGTTGAGATTTACCTGAACTCCATCGATCTCTCACCGTTCATCTCAGGGGCCGCTCAGCCGAAGCTGAACAAGGCGAATCTGAACCGGATTCCAATCCCGGATCCGCCGCTTGCCGAAAAGGAACGTGTCGTTGGGCTACTTGATCAGTACGATGCACTCGTCAACGACCTGAGCGATGGTCTCCCGACTGAGCTTCGAGCTCGCCGTAAGCAGTACGAGCACTACCGCGATCGGCTCTTGACGTTCAAGGAGGCTGCGGCATGAGGGAAGCGCAGGCACGCAAATACGACCCGATCGCCGTCTCTGCCGAAAGTACCGTTGTTGCCGAGTACGTCCCCGATGCCTCTGGAGCCGCGGCATATCAATCGGAGGCGGCGCTTGAGCGGGAGATGATCCGTCTGCTGGAGTCGCAGGCATATGAGTACCTCCCGATCACATCAGAGGTGCAGCTTGTCGCTAACCTGCGGATCCAGCTTGAGGCGCTAAACCACGTGTCGTTCTCGGATTCCGAGTGGGAGTCGTTCTTCTCTACCAGGATTGCCGGACAGAACGAGGGCATCGTCGAGAAGACGGTGCGGCTCCAGGAAGACCACGTTCAGATTCTGAAACGTGACGATGGTTCGACGAAGAACATCACTCTCATCGACAAGAAGAACGTCCACAACAATCGTCTGCAGGTCATCAACCAGTACGAGGTTGACCGGGGCGAGGGCGATGCGAGCTTCGCGAACCGGTACGACGTGACGGTGCTAGTCAACGGTCTACCGGTGGTGCATGTCGAGCTCAAGCGCCGTGGGGTGGACATCCGTGAGGCGTTCAACCAGATCAACCGGTACCAGCGCGATAGCTTCTGGGCAGGCTCTGGGTTGTTCGAGTATGTGCAGTTGTTCGTGATCAGCAACGGCACGCTGACGAAGTATTACTCCAACAGCACCCGCTCGAAGCACTTGAAGGATAACCAGAGGGCTGCCGGCGCGGGCAAGGGCAAGAAGTCAAGCAACTCATTCGAGTTCACGTCGTGGTGGGCGGACGCGCGGAACAAGCCGATCGCGGAGCTGACCGCGTTCGTCCAGACGTTCTTCGCCAAGCACTCGCTGTTGAACGTGCTGACGAAGTACTGCGTGCTGACAGCCGACCGTGACCTGCTAGTGATGCGGCCGTACCAGATCGTGGCGACGGAGCGGATCTTGCGGAAGATCGAGTGCTCGACGAACCGCAGGACGCTTGGCACCGTCGAGGCGGGCGGGTACGTCTGGCACACGACCGGGTCGGGCAAGACGCTGACGTCGTTCAAGGCTGCGCAGCTGGCATCGAAGCTACCCGATGTCGCGAAAGTGTTGTTCGTCGTCGACCGCAAGGACCTCGACTACCAGACGATGCGCGAGTACGACCGCTTCGAGAAAGGCGCCGCCAACTCTAACGCGTCCACGGCGATCTTGAAGAAGCAGCTGGAGGATCCGAATGCAGGCATCATCATCACGACGATCCAGAAGCTGTCGACGTTCATCAAGGCGAACCGAGGACACGAGGTGTTCTCGGGCCACTCCGTGATCATCTTCGACGAGTGTCACCGGTCGCAGTTCGGCGACATGCACACCGACATCACGCGAGCCTTCAAGCGGTACAACCTGTTCGGTTTCACCGGTACCCCGATCTTCCCGGTCAACTCCTCGAGCGGCGGAAACCCGCTGCTGAAGACCACTGAGCAGGCTTTCGGCGACAAGCTGCACACGTACACGATCATAGACGCGATCACGGACAGGAATGTCCTGCCATTCCGAATCGACTACATCAACACGATCAAGGTCGGCAACCCAGACGATAAGCAGGTCTCGGCGATTGATCGGGAGCGCGCTCTGTTGGATGTGCGCCGACTCCGCCAGATCACGACGTACATCCTGGAGCACTTCGATCAGAAGACGAAACGGCAGACGAGCTATGAGCACGCGGTTGTCGCCAATGTTGCGGAATCGACCCGGACGAGGCGTCAGGTAGAGGCGCTTCGCGAGAAGAAGCGAGTCCGCGGCTTCAACGCCCTACTCGCCACCGCTTCAGTTGAGGCAGCGCAGCGCTATTACTCGCAGTTCAAGCATCAGCAGGAGGCGCTCACCCCGGATCAGCGACTGAAGGTGGGCATCATCTTCTCCTACGGCGCGAACGAGGCCACCGATGACGGACTTCTTGACGACGAGGCGTTTGACACCGACGCCCTGAGCGGAGACGCCCGCACGTTCCTGGAAGATGCGATCCGGGACTACAATGCGATGTTCGGCACCAGCTACGACACCAGCGCCGACAAGTTCCAGAACTATTACAGGGACCTGTCACAGCGACTGAAGAACCGCGAGATCGACTTGGTCATCGTGGTGAACATGTTCCTCACCGGCTTCGACGCGACCACGCTCAACACGCTGTTCGTCGACAAGAATCTGAAGATGCATGGTTTGATCCAGGCATACTCGCGCACCAATCGGATCCTCAACTCCGTCAAACGCCACGGGAATATCGTCGTCTTCCGTGACCTTGAAGAGGAGACGAACGCGGCGCTCGAGCTGTTCGGAAACAAGGACGCCAAGGGCATCGTCATCGTGCCGTCCTACAGCGAGTACTACAGCGAGTACGTGGAGAAGGTCACCGAGCTGCTACAGGCCTTCCCGCTTGGCACCCCTATCATCGGGGAGCAGGCCCAGAAGGACTTCATCAACCTTTTCGGTGCCGTACTGCGGCTGCACAACATCCTGCCCGAGTTTGACGACTTCGCCGGCCAGGACCTTTTGACAGATCGACAGCACCAGGACTACCGCAGTGTCTACCTCAACTTGTACGCCGAGCTCCGTGCGGAGACCTCCACGGAGAAGGAACGCATCAACGAGGATGTCGTCTTCGAGATCGAACTAGTCAAACAAGTTGAGATCAACGTCGACTACATCTTGATGCTCGTTGAGAAGATGCGGGCCGAGCGTGGGGACGGTGAGGACAAGGAGATTCGTGCCCAGATCTCGCGTGCGGTCGACGCTAGCCCGAGCCTGCGGAGCAAGCGCGACCTTGTTGAAGACTTTGTGAACTCGCTGTCTGTGCACGGCGCTGTCGATGAACAGTGGCAGGCGTACGTGGAGGCGAAGCGAGATGCTGAACTCGCTGCGATCATCGAGGAGCAAACACTCAAGCCCGAGCAGACCCGGGCGTTCATCACGGCCGCGTTCCGTGACGGGCAGATCCGTACGACTGGTACGGAGATTACAAAGATCCTGCCTCCCGTCTCTCGTTTCAGTCGCGATGGCGGCCACAGCGACAAGAAGAAACGTGTGATCGAAACATTGACACAGTTCTTCGAGCGATTCTTTGGGCTAGGCGCTGGAGGAAACGACTATCAGTAACGGCTCTTTCGTCTTTGTCGAGCAAGGGCAGCAGAGCCGTGACAAGTTCATGTCCTCTGGCCAGAACGTCGCGATCAAGGGCAAACCGTTGGCTTCTACCTCTTCGGGCGCTGTGAAGCGAACCGTCGCCAGCCGACCGAACGGCAGACCCAACACATGACCGCTGGCAGCTGATCTAGTCGTCAAACTCGTCCGCAGCCATAGATCGTGGACTATCTGTGGACGAGTTCCGACCCACCGCGCTGTGGGGAAGCGCTGACCTGTGCATACGCCAGGGACCGAAGCGGCCTCCGGAGCCGTGTGCGCAAGTTGGACTCGACCGAGATTGCCGACGGGAGCCCGAAGGCGTCGGCACGAGCTGAAGCGTTGAGGGCCCCGCTAGGTGCAGGCGGGTGTCGCTCGGGGTAGCCGCGTCTACGCCCTCGGAACCCTCGGGAATCGTTTCGAGTGCGTTCAGCAGAATGCGGCTGCTGCGTAGCGCCTGGTGTCTGGCGCGACTGTGACGGGGGTCAGGGGCGGAGCTCGCGGATCAGCGTGCCGTTTTCGTCGTACAGCTCCAAGGTGTGCGTCAGGCCGAAGCGGTTGAGCAGGGCTGCGAGGTCTTCGAAGCGGTGGGGGGCTGCCACTCCGTTCAGCAGGACGTCCGGGCCGTCCGTGGGGTCCAGTTCCAGCTCGCACCAGGACGTGCCTACCTCGTAGCCGTACCAGGAGGAGGAGTTGGATCTCCAGCCGGCTTGACGAAGCGTTCTGCTATGGGTCAGGGGTCGCGGCAGCCGTGCAGGATGACGGCCACCTTGTTGGCTGGCGCGGACCGTGTTCGGTCGAGTGCTTCGCCTTCCGCTGACAGGTCCACGGTTGGAGTATGCAGGGTTCTGGTGCGCAGGGATCCAGCCCCCGTCGCCGTCGGGCGATGGGGGCTGGTCGGTGGGTGTGGGGTCAGGGCCTTGCCGGCGTTGTCTTGCGGGGCCTTGCGGGGTCCAGGTGGGTCACCACCGTCGTGTAGAAGCGGTGGACCGCCTCGTCGACGCTGCGGATGAAGCCCGTCTCGGCGTTGCCGCGGCCGCTTCCCATGCTCTTGACCAGGGACAGGCGGAAGCCGGTGATGCGGGTGCCGGTGTCCTTCGGGAGCAGGTCCGCCGGTTCGGGGCGGAGGCGTTCCAGGGTGCCTCGCGGGCCGCCCTTCGCTCCGTCGACGAGGGTTTCGATGTGGAGGGCCGCCGGTGCGTCCGCGAGGGTGCGGATCAGGCGCTTCGCCCAGGACAGGGGGTAGCCCTGCTCGGGGGCCGGGATCTCCATCGAGGTGCGCAGTTTGCCCGTGCGGAGGTCCGCCACGATGCCGAGGACGCCGGGTGTGCCCTCGATGCGGAGTTCCGCCTGGAGGCGGCCGTCGACGCAGAGTTGGTCCGCGAGGAGGTTTCTGCGTGCTCCTGGGTCTGTGCCTCGTTTGGTGCGCTGTACCGGGAGGACCTTCTGTCCCAGCTCGCCGCCCAGGCCCAGGCATACCTGGCGGATGAGGCGTTCCCAGCTCTCGACGACCTCCAGGGCGCGGGCGTCGCCCTGGCACAGGGTCTCGTCGTCGATGCCGTTGCGTACGGGGACCCAGGCACGGCCCATGTTCTGGAAGCCGTGGCAACCGGAGTTGTCGTGCTGCAGGTAGTGCAGCAGTTCCTGGAGGAGCCAGGCGTGCGCCGCGTTGCCGACGCCCTCGTGGCGGATCAGCATCTGTGCCTGGTGGGCGACCTCCGCCCAGGAGAGGTGCCAGAGGGCGACCTTGTGCTTACGGCGTCCGTCGATCTTGACGTCGACGAGCGGGCTGCCCTCCAGCGCCACGTCGTTCGACAGCGTGATCACGGCCTCGTAGCCGCGGCGCGCGGCGATGTCCATGTACGCCTGCACCTGCTCGGCCTTGAGGGCGTTGCCGTTCGTCTTCGTCTCGACCAGGGCCGTCCACAGCTTGCCGGCCCGCTCGACCCGGATGACCCCGTCGGGGCGCCGTGGTGTGTCCCCGTGCGGCAGGCTGACCTCGGTGAAGGTCTCCATGCGGCCCGCAGGCGCGCCGAACGCGGCGGTGAGGCGCCGGCCGAACTCCGGTACCTGCGCCATCACCGACAGGAGCACGGAGGTGGCGCGCATCTCGCGCTCGTGGTCGCTCTTGAGCGCCGACACCGGGAAGAGCCGCGCCTGCCTCCACGACTCGTGGTCGGCCAGGCTCGGCTTGGCCGCCTTGGGCAGGGTGATCTTCTTCTTCGCGGTACGGGGGCGAGTCGATCGTTTCCGTTGCTCGCCGCCTTCTTCCCGTTCCGGCCTACGGGGAGGCGGGACCGTCTCCGAGAATCGCTGCGGAGTCGGCTCGTTCTTCGACGTCGCCTTGTCCGTCGGGTCCTCGGGGTCGGCGTCCGTGGAGGCTTCCTGAGCCTCGGCCGCTTCGGCGTCGTCGTCGATGTCGACGCCGAAGTCCGTCGCCAGACCGGCGAGTCCGGCCTCGTAGCCCTGGCCGACGGCGCGGAACTTCCAGTCCTTGCCGCGGCGGTAGAGCTCGCCGAAGATGATCGCGCTGATCGCGTCGACGTCGTCGATGGCGAAGCGCAGCAGTTCCTCGCCGGCTCCGTCGGCCAGGCCGAGCCGCACGTCCTCCAGTTCCCCGAAGTGCGCGCCGTGGTAGCGGCTTCCCGCCACCACGATGCGGTCGACGTCGGCCGGGACCGCCGTCAGGTCGAAGCTGATCCGGTCCTCGCTCCCGTCCGCCGTCGGCGTCTTCCCCAGGAGCTGGACGCTCCCGTCGGCGGCGACCGGGTTGTTGTAGAAGTAGAAGTCGGCGTCGCTGCGGACCTTGCCGTTCTGATCCAGCAGCAGGACCGACACGTCCGCGTCGCCCTCGCCGGTCGGGCTCCCCCAGCCCAGACTGACGATGACGGACCCGACGTTCTCACTCAGGGCTGACAACGCGACGTTCGAGCCCTTGATCATTTCCTGCACGAAACCCCCCAAGCAACGCAAGCTGGGCGCGCGATCGCTCGCGCCCCAGTTGCCCGACAAGCGACGCAATGTGACGCGTCGCGCGCAGGTAACTGTAGTGCCCACACAGGGGAGTACGGGGGCGTTCGCATGCGTCCAATGGCTTGTGCGGCAAGGGCTTACCCTCGGTCACCGGTGAGGCTTGGGCTTCGCGGGACCTCTCCCCTGCGCCTCCCCTGCGCTTCGACGTGCGACGGGGCCCCGCTTGCGGCACTTGTGAAGGTTCTGGCGGGGCGTCAGCTCGGGCTCCGGCCCACCGCCTGCGGGCGCTCAGTTCTCCTGCCTGCCCCCAGTCGCCCGGCTCCCCTTGAGTCACCCGGCTTCCCTTGAGATTCATGTGCGTTGCATGAATCAACTGGGGCTGCTATCAATCTCCCACGCATCATCGCATGATCTTCACATCGTGGAGAACTCCCCTCGTCGGTCCCCCAGCCGATGCCCGGCGCCGTCAGTTCTCACGTGGCCGGGTCGTCGGGGGAGTTCGCGTGGTTCCGTCGGTCGGCCCTTTCGGGGTCGTGAGTCGTTCAGGGAAACCCATGAGCACATGTCCGTCCTGCGGTGCGGAGACAGCCGCAGGTCACGCCTTCTGCAGCCGTTGTGGGGTGGCGGTCGCAGCGGCAGCCGGCAGTTCGGCCGACGCCGGCACCACGACGCCTGCCCCGCCGCCGCCTCCCCCCACGGCCCCTCCGGCCGCGCCGCCTGTGCCGCCGTTCGCGCCTCCGGGGCGGGCTGCCCTGTGGTTCAGGGCCGTGCGGCCGGACGGGGCGTCCGCCAAGGCCGTCGCCGTCGGGGCGCTGGCCGCGTTGGGCAGTCAGCTCGGTCTGCTGTTCGTCGTCCTTGTCGTCGGGGCGCAGTTCCTGCCCGACGACAACACCGGCACGTTCGGGGACTGGCTGCTCGCCTCCGTCTGGGTGGCCGGGCTGGCCCTGCGCGGCACGCTCGGGCTGTCGCTCGAGGAGCAAGGGCAGTCCTGGGGGGCCGAACAGGTCGCCGGGCAGGGCGAGATCGGGCTCACCCTCCAGCTGCTGCTGTTCACCGGCACCGCCCTGTTCGCGATCTGGTGGTTCGCCCGGCGCGGTGAGCGGCGTCTCGCCGCGGACACCTGGGCGCGTGTGGCCGGCCGGTCCGGCACCGGTGCGGTCGTCTACGCGCTCGCCATGACCGTGCTGGCGTCGGCGACCCACGCCTCCGCCGTCTTCGGGATGGACACCAGCGAACTCGAGTCGACCTCGGTCGACCTGGGGCTCGCGCTGTGGCCGCTCGTTCCGTACACGCTCGTCCTCGTCTTCCTCGCCGACCTCGCCGCTCGTGCCGCCGTGCGCCGCGGCGACCTCGCGCTGCCGGGCCCGTACGCCGAGCGGCTGCGCGGCTGGCGCGAGCCGTTCGGAGCCGTGGGCACCGTCACCGTCGTGCTGCTCGCGGTGGGGGCGCTCACCGCGGTCGGATACGCCGCTCTCGGCGACACCGGCGACCTCGGCGCCGGTGCCGTGGTCTCCCTCTCCCTGCTCACGCTCGTCAACGCCGCCGTGTGGCTGGCCGGTGTGGGCATGGGCGTCACCATCGGCGGCACGCTGGACGGTGCCGCGGGCATCGACTCGTTCTTCGGCGGCGGCAGCACCCGGGCGCTGGAGGACTCGAAGTCGGGGCTGCTGACGGGCGGGATGCCCTGGGGTGCCTACCTGCTGCCGGCCGCCGTAGTCCTGACGGTGGTCGTCGTCGCGGTGCGGCACGCCCTCGCCCATGACCCTCGTGAGCGGCTGCTGGGCGCTTTGTGGAAGTTCGCTGTCGCCATGGCCGTCGTGTGGTTGCCGCTCAGCCTGGTCTCCACGCTGAGCGCCACGGTCGACGGGGACGTCTCCTCCGGTGGGGGGTTCGGTGGCGCCAGTGGGAGCGCGCAGGGGTCCGTGTCCGTCGGGCTGAGTTTCTTCGGGACGCTGTTTCTGTCCCTCCTGTGGGGCGCGTCGGTGGTCGTGGCGGCGCAGTTCCTGGCGCGGCCGCTGCTGAGTGCCTTCCCGGGCGCCGGGGCGCGGGTGCTGCGGTTGCCGGGCCGGCCCGTGCACCCGCAGTGGGCCGCCTTGCTCGCCGACGCCGCCCGCCGCAAGGGCCGCGCGGTGCCGGCGCGGCTGGAGGCGGCGCTGACCGAGCCGATGGCCTGCCCGCCGCTCGCCACCGGCGCCAAGTGGGCGCGGTTCACCGGCGTCGGCCTGATCGCGGCCGTGGTCCTGGGCGGCGGGGGCACCGCTGCCTGGGCGGTCGTGGAATCCCAGGTGTACGGCCCCGAGAGGGCCGCCGAGGACTACTTCGACGCCCTCGCGGACGGGCGTGCCGGGGATGTCCTGGGCCTCCTCGAAGGCTCGCCCTCCGGTCCGCTGCTGACACAGGCCGTACTGGACCGGCAGCGCGAGGACGCCCCGCTGACCGACGTCCGTGTCGGCACGGTGGACGAGTCCGACGGGGCGGCCGGCGTCACGGTGACGTACAAGGTGGACGGTGAGGAGTACGAGACCGTGCTGCACCTGGTCGCCGACGACGAGGACAGGCACCTCGGGCTGTGGCCGCGCTGGAAGGTCCTGGGCGGACTCGGCCAGGTCGAGGTGACGGCCGCGTCCCCTCTCGGCAAGGCGCAGGTGAACGGGGTCGAGGTGGCGCTGGAGGACGGCACCGCGGAGGTCGTGGTCTTCCCCGGCGCGGTGACCGTCGACGGCGTGAGCAGCCGCTATGTCGCCGCCAACGGGGGCGGCACGGTCGTCGTGGAGCCGGACGAGAGCGAGTCCGCCGACGAGCTCCGGGCGGGGCTCACCGGCAAGGGCGAGCGCGCGGCGCAGGAGGCCGTGCTCAGCGAGCTGGCGGAGTGCGTGGAGCGGAGCACCTCCCTGGAGCCCGGCGACTGCCCGATCAGTCCGGACGGCTACTACTGGGAGGAGGACGCGGAGGACGTCGTCTGGAAGCAGAAGTCCGAACCGGTCCTGCTGACCGAGCTGGCGGACGACGGCACCGTGAGCGTCAACGGTGACCTGGATCTGAAGGTGACCTGGACCGACGTCGGTTACGACGAGGAGGAGAAGATGGAGGACACCTGCACGTCGTCCTTCTCCGCCACCGTCGATCTCTCCGGCGCCCGTCCGACCGTCAGCTTCGACGAGTACTACTGACCCGTCCGGGCCGGCACCTTGGGGTGTGAGCTTCGCGGCGCTCATGCCCCAGGGGCGGGACCGTTCGCCCCGGTCGGGGTGGATGGACACGTCGGTGTTCCGGCGCTCGCGAGAGCGTCAGGGGGCCCTCAGGCCGTCGGGTCCGGCATGATCTCGCGGACCTCCTGGGGGCACCGGCACGCCTCGGCGATCTTCGCCGCCCAGTCCAGCGCGGCCTCGCGCGAGGGGACGTCGATGACCGAGAAGCCGCCGATCACCGCCTTGGTCTCCGGGGCGGGGCCGTCGGTGACGGTGCCGTCCGGGGTCACGATGACCGCCCGTTGCCGTTCCAGTCCGCCGCCGTAGACCCAGACGCCGGCCTCGCGGGCCTGGCGCACCACCTCCAGCGAGGCCGCGGCCACCTGCGGCAGGTCGCCCTCGGGGATCACCATGGTGCCGTCGTCGAAGGAGATCAGGTAGTGCGTCATCAGGGGTCCCCTAGGGCGCGTCGGGGGCGTCCGTGCGCAGCATCGCCCAGACCGTCTTGCCGGCCGGGGGGCGCCGGGTCCAGCCCCAGTGTTCGGACAGGGCGTCGATGATGCGCAGGCCGCGGCCGTGTTCGTCGAAGGGGTCGCTCGTGTGCGGGTAGACCGGCGGGCTGTCGCTCGGGTCGATGACCGCGCAGACCAGGTGCGCCGGGCGGCGCAGGCTGAGGCGGAGCCAGATGTCGCCGTCGCCCCCGGTGGGCCGGGCGGCGTGCAGGACGGCGTTGGCCAGGAGTTCGGTGACGATCGTGAGCGCGTCGGCGGTGCAGTGGCCGAGGGACCAGTCGTCCAGGGTGCGGCGGACGAGGTCGCGGGCCTGGGCGCAGCCCTGTTCGGCACCGGTGAGGCGCAGGGCCACGGGGCGGGGGGTGCCCGCGTACGGCGAGGACGGTCCGGCGGGCGGCAGGGGCGCGATGCGGGGCGCCTGGGTGCCGGTACCGAGGCTTCGTACGGCGTTGCCGAGGGGGCGCGCCGGCCTCGTGGGGGACGCGGCGCTGCCGGGCGCTCGGAGGCCTTCGTACGCAGGTAAGGACACAACGTCTCCCTGATACACGGTCATGACGGGGCGTCTGCACCGCAGTTGACGGCACGGCTATTATCCACGACGAAGGCCTCCTCGTGCAATTTCACGGGAAATTGCGCGTGGAATGTCATCGCAGAGCACGTGGCGTGTCCGGGGCCCGGCGAGGCGGAGGGGCGTGCGCGTGGCGGAACGTGAGCAAGGAGAGTGCAGTGCCAACAGCACCGAACGGCGTACGGGCCAGCTCGTTGGGCGTCCGTTGGATCAAGAGCCGGCACAGCAATGCCGAGGGCAACTGCGTCGAAGTGGCGGCTCTGGCCGACGGGCGCGTCGCCCTGCGCAACTCCCGCGACCCCGACGGCCCCGCGCTCGTGTACACCCCGGGTGAGATCTCCGCGTTCCTGGCGGGCGCCAAGGACGGTGAGTTCGACCACCTGGCCTGAGGACCGGCGGTCTCTGACGCATAGGCACCGGCCGGTCACCCGCATAGGCACCGGCCGGTCACAGACACCGGTTCCCCTCCGTGAGGGGTGCCGGTCAGAGGGGGCGCCGCGGCTCTTCGGGGGAGGCGGCGGCGCCCCTGCCGGGGGCGTGTCGGCGCCCCGAGTTCCGTGCCCGAAACGGAAGTTGAGGCCGCCACTTCCGACGGGGCCGGGCGGCGGGAGGCATCGGGATGCGATAATGCAGTCTGTCGTATGCCCGTCTACGGGGAGTCAGGATGTCCTCCGAGTCACCTCGCATTTCCCGCCTCGAGCCGTATCTCAGTCGGACCGAACCCGCGCCCACCCTGCTGAAGATGCTGGTCGGCGTGCAGCTGGCGGGTATCCGCGAGGACGCCGGGCTCTCCCAGGACCAGGCGGCGCGGGCCGCCGGATTCAGCCCGGCGAAGCTGCCGCGGATCGAGTCGGGCAAGGGCCGCCGGCCGCCCACCGAGGCCGACGTCCGCGCGCTGCTGGAGCTGTACCGCACCGAGGCGTACGAGGCCTCCATGCTGCTGCAACTGCTCAAGCGCGCCAACGAGCCCGGCTGGTGGCAGCGCTATGACAAGCGGCTGATGCCGGAGTGGTTCGACCGGCTGGTGGGGCTCCAGGAGGCCGCCACCGCCATCCGTACCTTCGAGCTCCAGTACGTGCCCGGGCTGCTGCAGACCGAGGACTACACGCGGGCGGTCGTGGAGCGCGGACTGCCCACGGCCTCCGCGCGCGAGGTGCAGCGGCGGGTCGAGCTGCGCATGCGCCGCCGTGAGCTGCTGCACCGGTCGGACGCGCCCCGGCTGTGGGCGATCGTGGACGAGTCGGTGCTGCTGCGGGTCCTCGGCAGCTCCGCGGTGATGCACCAGCAGCTGGAGTACCTCGTCGAGATGGCGCAGCGGCCGCATGTGACCGTGCAGATCGTGCCGCTCGACGTGACGAACGCGTCCGCGCCCGCCATCCCGATCACCTATCTCCGGTTCGGCGGCGTGGACCTGCCGGACATCGTGTACCTGGAGCACATCAAGAGCGCCGCGTTCCTGGAGGACCAGGACGAGACGGAGGAGTACCGGCTCGCGCTGGACCGCCTGGGCGACGAGGCCCTCGACCCGCGGCAGTCGCTGGAGCGGCTGCGCGAGACGATGAAGCGCTACGCGTGACGCGCTGAACCGTCCAGCTCGTACGAAGCGCTACGCGTGACGCGCTGAACCGTCCAGCTCGTACGAAGCGCTACGCGTGACGCGCTGAACCGTCCGGCTCGTATGACGCCCTACGCGTGACGCGCTGAACCGCCCGGCCCGTACGACGCGTCCGGAGCTTCCTCGGATCTCGGGGAAGCTCCGGACGGATGCCGTGCGGGCCGTCGCGTCACTGCGGCAGCCGGCCGATGCCGCCGAACTCGATCCACTCCTGCGTCTGCTGACGGGGCGCCACCTCGTTGTCCGGGCGCCAGGTGGAGACCTCGACCAGTCCGGGCTCCAGGATCTCCAGGCCCTCGAAGTACTCCTCGACGTCCTTCTCCTGACGCACCCGGCCCCAGTGGCCCTGGGTCGCCTGGTCCATGAAGTCGGTGACGAACTTCCGGACCTCGGGGTCCTCGCTGACCAGCTGGCACATCAGCATGAAGCTGCCGGGCGCGAGCCGCTCGCGGACGCGGCGGGCCACAGCGAGCGGGCCGTCGGTGTCGCTGTCCGGGATGCAGTGGAACACCGAGTTGAACAGCACGGCGACCGGCTGCGAGAAGTCGATCAGGCGCTTGGTGTCGGGGTGGTCGAAGATGCCGTCGGTGTCGCGCATGTCGGCGTGGATGACGGCGGTGCGGTCGTTCTGGTCGAGCAGGGCGCGCCCGTGGACCAGGACCATCGGGTCGTTGTCGACGTAGATGACGCGCGACTCGGGGTCCACCTCCTGCGCGACCTGGTGGACGTTGTTCTGGGTGGGCAGACCGGAGCCGTGGTCGAGGAACTGGCGGATGCCGTACTCACCGGCGAGGGTGCGGACGGCGCGCTGGAGGAAACGCCGGTTGTTCACCGCGAGGGCCCGGGTACTGGGGACGACCTTGTCCAGTTCCTCGCAGGCCGCTCGGTCGGAGGCGTAGTTGTCCTTGCCGCCGAGATAGTGGTCGTACATGCGCGCCGCTGTCGGCACCGCGGCGTCGATCGATGTGGACAGCTTTCCAGGCTCCATCGTTTCCCCCAGTGGCAGGGCCGGCCGAGGAGGATCACCTCGCCGACAACCCATCCTAGGGAGGGGCGAGTTGGTCGGGCCAGCCCATCGGGCAAGCCCGTACGGCCACTCCGGCCCGGCGGGGCGGGCACGGAGCCGCGAAATGGAGCAAGGGTGCGAACCGGTCAGGGGGAGGCGGGTGGTCCGGTGACCGCAAACGTTCGTAGGTGTCTACGAGATCGTCGCCGTGACGGCCCGCCGGGTGGCACAGCGGGCCGGTGATCACCGGGGGCCGGGTCGGGCGGGGCGCCCGGTGGGGAGGTTTCTCGGCCGCTTTGCGCGCGGGAGGCGACGACATCACCTGGGTCGAACTAGAGTTCCCGGTCGGAAACGCTATGCGACGGGAGTGCCCGGGTGACCGCCAGGACGTGCCCGCTCCACCGCACGCCCGTCGGGCGCGGGGCGACGTCATGACCGGGGCCTCGTCATGACCGTGCCCGGGACGCGGACCCGGTGGCTCAGGGGCGTGCGCTCCCCCGGCGCGCGGACGCGTCTGGTGTGCTTCCCGCACGCGGGCGGGGCGGCCGGCTTCTTCCACGACTGGACGGCGCTGACCCCACCCTGGCTCGAGGTGCTGTCGGTGCAGTACCCCGGCCGCCAGGACCGGCTGAACGACCCGTGCCCCGCCACGATGGAGGAGCTGGCCGGCGCGATCGCCGACGCACTGCTCCGGGAGTCGGCGGACGGGCCACCGACGGCTCTGTTCGGGCACAGCATGGGCTCGGCGGTGGCGTACGAGGTGGCCTGCCGGCTGGAGGACGCGGGCGTCGCCCCGGTCCGGCTGATCGTGTCCGGCCGGGGGCGGCCGCGCGGCCCGCACGAGGTCGCCGCCCGGCCGGCCCCGGACGACGACGAGATCCTGCGGCGGGTGCGCGCGCTCGATCCCGCCGGTGCCGCCGTGTACGACCGTCCCGAGCTGCGGCCCGTGATCATGCCGGCGCTGCGCGCGGACTTCCGGCTGCTGGCGGCCCACCGCCCGGTCCCCCTGCGCCGGCTGGCCGTCCCGGTGACCGCCTGCGGCGGGGACCGCGATCCGGTGTGCCCGGTCGAGAACCTGTCGTCCTGGTCGGACGTCACCGCGGGGGACGTGGAGGTGCGGGCCTTCGAGGGCGGTCACTTCTACCTGACCCCGCGCAAGCGGGAGGTGCTGGCCCTGCTCGTCGAGCGGCTGGCCTGAGCGGACGGGGCCGCCTCACGCCGACCGTTTGCGGGAGGCCGTCTTCTTGGCCGCGGACTTCCTGGCCGTGGTCTTCGCCGTGGTCTTGGCGGTGCTCTTCGCCGTCGTCTTCTTCGCGCCCTGGGCGGACTTGGACGCCGACTTCCTCGCGGACGACGCGGACGACGCCGTCTTCTTCGCGGCGGTCTTCCCACCGGCCGCGGACTTCTTCCCCGAGGTCTGCTTCGGTGCCGCGCGGGCGGACTTGCGCTGCGGCAGCGTCCGCACCTCCGCCTCCGAGGCCTCCGACGCCTCCTCCGGCTCCGCCGGCTCCTCGCCCCGCGACTCCTTCGCCGCGCGCACGCTCTTCTCCAGGGCGGCCATCAGGTCGAGGACCTTGCCGGACCGGGCCGGCTCGGGGGTCTCGGGCGGGGCCTCGCCGGAGACCTTCGCGGCGACCACCTCCTCCAGGGCCTCGCGGTACTCGTCGTGCAGCTCCTCCAGCTCGATCTCGCCGAGGGTGTCCATCAGGGCGTCCGCGAGGTCGAGTTCCTTGTCGTTCACGGTGACGGGTGTGTCCGGCGCGACGCCCTCGGGGGCCCGGACCTCGTCCGGCCACAGCAGCCCGTGCATGGCGATGGCGTCGTCGACGACCCGCAGCATGCCGAGCCGCTCCCGGCCGCGCAGGGCGTACTTGGCGATGGCCACCTTCTGGCTGCGCTTGAGCGCCTCGCGCAGCAGGGTGTACGGCTTGGCGGCCTGCGCCCCGCCGGCCGCGAGGTAGTAGGCGGCGTCCATCTGGAGCGGGTCGATCCGGTCGGCCGGGACGAAGGCGACGATCTCGATGGTCCGGGCGGTCGGCAGCGGGAGGTGGGACAGGTCCTCGTCGGTGATCGGGACGATCGTGCCGTCCGCGTCCTCGTACCCCTTGCCGATCTCGGCCTGGCCGACCTCGCGGTCCTCCAGCTCGCAGACCTTGCGGTAGCGGATCCGGCCGCCGTCCTCCGTGTGGATCTGCCGGAACGAGATCGAGCGGTTCTGGGTGGCGTTCACCAGTTTGATGGGGATGCTGACCAGGCCGAACGAGATGGCGCCGTTCCAGATGGATCGCACTTCCGCACCCCTTCGGTCGATATGCCGTGATTGTTCCTATATTCAGCTGTTTCTCTGGAATCCTCATCGTATGACGCCGATCACAGAGGTGGAGGGGCGACGGCTCGCGCTGAGCAACCTGGAGAAGGTGCTGTATCCGGCGACCGGCTTCACCAAGGGCGAGGTGCTGCACTACTACGCCACCACCGCGCCGGTGCTGCTGCCGCATCTGCGCGACCGGCCGGTGTCGTTCCTGCGCTACCCGGACGGGCCGGACGGACAGCTGTTCTTCGCCAAGAACGTGCCGCCGGGCACCCCCGACTGGGTCACCACCGCCGAGGTGCCCCGGATGGAGGGGCCGGCGCGGATGGTGCTGGTGCAGGATCTGGCGAGCCTGATGTGGGCCGCGAACCTGGTCACCGAGTTCCATACGCCCCAGTGGGTGATCGAGGCGCCCGGCGAGGCGGACCGGCTGGTCTTCGACCTGGACCCCGGGGCGCCCGCCTCGGTGGTCGAGTGCTGTGAGGTCGCCCTCTGGCTGCGGGAGCGGCTGGCCGCCGACGGCATCGAGGCGTACGCCAAGACCTCCGGCTCCAAGGGCCTGCACCTCAGCGCGGCCGTACGGCCGGTGTCCTCCGAGCGGGCCACGGAGTACGCCAAGGAGCTCGCCGTCGAGGCCGAGCGGGCGATGCCCCGGCTGGTCGTGCACCGGATGACGAAGAGCCTGCGGCCGGGCAAGGTCTTCGTCGACTGGAGCCAGAACGCCGCCCGCAAGACGACGGCCGCCCCCTACACCCTGCGCGCCCGCGCCGAGCCCCTGGTGTCGGCGCCGGTCACCTGGGAGGAGGTGGCGCAGTGCGGCTCCCCCCGCTCCCTGACCTTCCTCGCCCCGGACCTCGCCCCGCGCCTGCAGGACCACGGCGACCTGCTGGCGCCCCTGCTGGATCCGAAGGCCGCGGCCGAGGTGCCCTGACGGCCGCGACCGCGAGGTCCGTACGACTCACAGCGCCGCGGTCCACACCGTACGGTCCCGGGCCAGCGCGAACAGGGCCTCGACGTCCGCCGGCTTCAGCAGCCCGCCCGTCCGCGCGAACCCGGCGATCTCCGTGTCCCTGAGCACCCGCACCTCCCGCGGCGGCGTGGGCACCGCCACCCCGGCCGGGTCGACGAGGACGAGGACCGGGCGGACCTCGGCGGTCAGGGCGTGCGCGGCCCGGCCGGCGTCGGCCCGCAGGCGCCGCAGCAGCGGCTCCGTCGTGCGCCGGCCGAGCGTGACCAGCGGATCGGCG
The DNA here is from genome assembly GCF_042731455.1 of Streptomyces sp. NPDC059852. Classification (NCBI taxonomy): domain Bacteria; kingdom Bacillati; phylum Actinomycetota; class Actinomycetes; order Kitasatosporales; family Streptomycetaceae; genus Streptomyces; species Streptomyces sp. NPDC059852. Next base: position 145,792 of record NZ_JBHWJK010000012.1, read on the forward strand.
ACGGTGACCTTCTGCCTGCGGGCGTACAGGCTGTGCAGGGCGAACAGGCCGCCGGGCCCGATCAGCAGATGGTGGACGCGGTCGCCGCCGGGCAGCGGCACCGAGTGCAGTACGCGCCAGCCGGCGCCCTCCAGCAGATCCAGCGCCTCCCCCACCGTGCGCTCGGCGGTCAGCGCCCGCCGCCGTGGGTCGGTCCGCAGGCGGTGCGCGGGGCCGGGGTCCCGGTCGAGGGCGACGAGCAGCGCCTCGCCGGGGCGGTTGGGGGCCAGGTCGTCGTCCGGGTGGAGGGCGAGCCGGGCCAGGTCGGCGGGGGTGGGGACCGGGGGCGGGCCCACCGTGACCGGGCCGGTGACGAAGGGGCCGAGGGCCTCCAGCACCTCCTCGCGGCGGTCCCGGCCCAGCAGGTTGACGCGGGCCGCCTCCCGGTCGTACCAGGCGATGTTCCGCCCGTCCGGGAGGCAGACGTACAGCCGTTCCTGGCCGTGCCGCCAGGCTGGTACGACGCGCAGTTCGCTCATGGCACCATCACCCCACCGACCATGGGAACAGGCGGGGTGCTGCGCGGGCAAGAACCCGGTTACCTTGGGGAGGAGTTGGGCAGGGCCCCGCGAGGGGCGGCTGGGGAGGCGCCGTTGCGTACCCGCAGGAAGCAACCCGACGTACCCGCTCCGGACAGTCCCTGGAGCGAGATCGTGCCCGGTCTGTGGATGGGCGGGCACCAGTTCCGCGGCCGGGCCGGGCAACTGGAGTTCGCCGTGGTGCGGGACGAGTTCGATCTCGTCCAGACCTTGCTGCGGCTGCCCGGGCACGGGCCCGACCCGGGCGTGGAGCACCATGTGTGGCCGATCCCGGACGGGCCGCTGGACGGGACGCAGCTCGCGGGGGTGATCCGGCTCGCGGACGCCGTGACGGAGGCGCTGGACGCGGGCCGCAGGGTGCTGGTGCGCTGCTACCACGGGTACAACCGCTCGGGGCTGGTCGTCGCCCAGGCGCTGATCCGCCATGGGCACTCGCCCGACCGGGCGATCCGGCTGATACGCTCCCGCCGCTCTCCCTGGGCGCTGCACAACGAGCTGTTCGTCGACTACCTCCACGCGGGACTGCCGGTCGCCCGGCTGCTGGAGGAACTCGCCGAGTGACCGTGCCGCCCCTCCGCCCCCGGGTGCGCAAAAAGGACTTCCGTACGAATACTGTGTACGCGCCCGCCCAGCGCCCGCCCTTCCCTGGAGAACCGTGCCCCGCAGCCGCCTCATGCGCCTCGCCGCGCTCGTCGCCCTGCTGTCGGCGGCCGTCGCGGGGTGCGGTGACGCGGGGGGCCTGCGGAGCGCGGGCGCGACCGAGACCGCGGTGGCCCCGGACAAGCTCTGGCCGCGGCTGACGCCCGCGTCGAGCCCGGCGTATGTGATCGGCGAGGTGAACCGGGAGATCGTCAAGGGCCTCACCGTGCCCGGCGGGGACATCCGCGCCGTGGACCCGGTGGACGTCGTACGCCGGGAGATGGCGAAGAGCCCCGGCGACTACGAGGGCGACAAGGCGCCGTACCGGGAGACCGGGCGGCTGATCGACGACTGCGGTGACGGCGCGGGGCACGGCCGGTGCCCGGTGCTGCGGCCCTACTACCGGGATCTCACCGGCGACGGGCGCGCCGACCTGACGCTGGGCTTCCGGCTGCTGCCGGGCCGGACCACGGCGGTGCGCGTCTACACGGTCGAGAAGCAGCGGCTGGTGCAGGTGATGAGCTGGGACGACGCCGTCAGCGGGGTGGAGCTGGCCCGGCGCTCGGTGATCATCCGCTCGCCGTCGGAGGTCGCCGGGTACGAGTACCGGCTCCAGTGGACCTGGGAGCCGGACCAGAAGGCGATGCTGCTCACCCACGACGAGATGCTGCGCACCGGGCCGCATCCGGCGAAGCCGCCGCGGGCGTCGGCGTCTCCTTCGGCGGGCACTCCGTGAGGCTCCGGCTGCCCCGGTGGGCCGGTCCGCTCGCCGTGCGGGCCGCTGTGTTCATCACGGTGATGTGCTGTGCGCTGGCGGCCCTGCTCGGTGTGCTGGTGCACGTCTCGGTGACCAACCAGACCGTCGGCAAGGCGCGCGACCTGGCCCTGGACCGGCTGGCGGGCGCCACGACGGCGTTCGAGGCCGGGGACAGGCTCGCTCCCGGCGCCCGCGTCGATCCGCCGGGGCTGCCGCGCTCCCTGCGGGACCTGGCGCTGGGCGGCGAGCGGGGGACCGTCGTCACCGATCACCGGGGGCGCCCCACGATGTGGGCGGCGGGTCCCGTCGACCGGGGCCGGGTCCTCGCCGTCGAGGTGGACTACTCGCAGCAGGCCCGCACGATAGACGGTCTGGACCGGGCGATCCTGTGGTCGTCGGCGCCGGCGATCGGGGTGACGGTGCTGGCGGGCGCGTTCGCGGTGACGCGGGTGACGCGCCGGCTGCACGCGACGGCCGGGGTGGCCCGGCGGATCAGCGTCGGCGACCTGGACGCGCGGGTCGGCGACCCGAGGACGAAGGACCCGGACCGGCCGCAGGACGAGGTGGCCGTGGTCGCGGCCGCCCTGGACTCCATGGCGTCCTCGCTCCAGGCCAAGCTGCTGGCCGAGCAGCGCTTCACGGCGGACGTGGCGCACGAGTTGCGCACCCCGCTGACCGGGCTGCACGCGGCGGCCGAACTGCTGCCGCCGGGGCGGCCGACCGAGCTGGTGCGGGACCGGGTGGCCGCGCTGCGGACGCTGACCGAGGACCTGCTGGAGATCTCGCGGCTGGAGTCGGGGCGCGAGCGCTCCGAGGTGGACACCGAGTCGCTGGCGGCGCTGGCGGGCCGGGTGGTGCGGGGCGCTGCCGGTGACACGGAGGTCGTCGTGGTGCGGGACGCCGTCGTGGAGACCGACCGGCGGCGGCTGGAGCGGGTGCTGGGCAATCTGGTGGCCAACGCGCACAAGCACGGGCGAGGGCCGGTGGTGCTGACGGTGGACGGGACCGTGGTGACGGTCCGGGACCACGGCGAGGGCTTTCCGGACTACCTGGTGGCGCACGGTCCGCAACGATTCCGCACGGAGGGCGGCACCACGGGCCACGGCCTCGGCCTGACGATCGCCCTGGGCCAGGCAGAGGTCCTGGGCGCCCGTCTGACCTTCACCAACGCGGAGGACGGCGGAGCGGTCGCGCGGCTGACGTTGCCGTAGGGGCGGGCCGGCGGCGCGGCTGACGTGCGCCGGGGCGGCTTCTCCGCCGGGAGGGGGCCGCTCGGTTGGCCCATTCAGGCGCGCGGCGTCCGAAGGGCGCTCCTAACGTGGCGATCAGTCAGGTTTTTCCTGTCCCGGGGGTTTTCCGGGACTGTCCTCGGAGGTGCCTCATGGCCCTGCGTTCGCGTTTCGCTCTGTCCATAGCCGCCGGTCTGCTCGCCACCGCCGCGGCCGCCACACCCGCCCTGGCCGACGACGAGTGGGGGTCCGGCAGCGGCACGGAGTCCCAGGGGGACTGGGGCGGAGCCCAGGGAGAGGGCGGCGACTGGGGCGGGGAGCAGAACGCCCAGGGCGCCTCCCAGGGCGCCTCCCAGGGCGCCTCGCAGGGCGCCTCGCAGGGCGCCTCGCAAGGGGCGGCCCAGGGCGACTGGGGTGGCGGTCAGGGCGGGAACCAGCAGTTCACCCGGGGCCGGGTGACCGCGAACACGTTGCTGCTGCGCAGTGCCCCCAACCGGGGCAGCCAGGTCATCCGTGTCGTGCACCGGGGCGACCAGGTGCGTATCTACTGCAAGACCCGGGGCGAGAACGTCCAGGGCAACGGGAACTGGTACCTCCTCGCGGACGGCATCTGGGCCTGGGGCTCGGCGCGCTACATCGACACCTTCGGGCACACGCCGCGCTGGTGCTGAGGCATCAGGCGCGCAAGACGGACTATTTGGGTAGGTTCCGGACATGATCAAGGCGGGAACCTCCCTGGCGGCAGCGGACACACCCGCTCCCGCCGCACCCCTCCCCCGGCGCCGTGGCATCGAACTGTCCCTCATCGTCGTGGCCGTCCTGCTCAGCGTGTACGGCTACTGCGCCGTCGGCCTCGCCCGGCAGGGCAGCGTCCCGCCCGGCGCCGCCGGCTACGGCGCCGGGCTGGGCGTGCTGGCGCTGGTCGCGCATCTCGCCGTACGGCTGCGCGCCCCTTCGGCGGACCCCCTGCTCCTGCCGATCGGCGTCCTGCTCAACGGGCTCGGCCTGGTGCTGATCTACCGGCTCGACCTGGAGACGCCGGGCGACGCGGCGGCGCCCACCCAACTCGTGTGGTCCACGCTGGGGGTGGCCCTGTTCATCGTGGTCGTGCTGCTGCTGCGCGACCACCGGGTGCTCCAGCGGTACGCATACGTCTGTGTCGTCGCCGCGCTCGCCCTGCTCACCGTGCCGATCCTCTTCCCCTCGGTGAACGGCGCCCGCATCTGGATCCGCATCGCCGGATTCTCCATCCAGCCCGGCGAGTTCGCGAAGGTGCTGCTCGCGGTGTTCTTCGCCGCGTACCTGGCCGCCAACCGCAGCGCGCTGGCCTACACGGGCCGGCGGGTCCTCGGGGTGGAGCGGCTGCAGCTGCCGACCGGGCGGGTCCTCGGCCCCATCGTCGCGATCTGGCTCATCAGCGTGGGCGTGCTCGTCCTCGAACGGGACCTGGGCACCTCGCTGTTGTTCTTCGGGCTGTTCGTGGTGCTGCTGTACGTCGCCACCGGGCGCACCGGCTGGATCGCGGTCGGCCTGCTGCTCGCCGCCGTCGGAGCGGTCGCGGTGGGCCTGCTGGAGCCGCATGTGCACGCGCGGGTGGAGGACTGGCGGCACCCGTTCGCCTCCATCGAGGCGGGCGAGGGCCCCAACCAGCTCTCCCAGTCGCTGTTCGCCTTCGCGGCGGGCGGCACGTTCGGCACCGGTCTCGGCCTCGGCCATTCGATCCTGATCGGCTTCGCGGCCAAGTCGGACTTCATCCTGGCCACCGCCGGGGAGGAGCTGGGCCTGGCCGGACTGTCCGCGGTGTTCCTGCTGTACGGCCTGCTCGTGGAGCGCGGCTACCGGACGGGCCTCGCGCTGCGCGACCCGTTCGGGCGGCTGCTCGCGGTGGGGCTCGCCTCCATCGTGGCGCTCCAGGTGTTCGTGATCGCGGGCGGGGTGACCGGGCTGATCCCGCTGACCGGCATGGCGATGCCGTTCCTGGCGCAGGGCGGCTCGTCGGTCGTCACCAACTGGGCGATCGTGGCGCTGCTGATCCGGCTGAGCGACCGTGCGCGCAGCCGCCTCGGCGTGCCCCGGGCCGAGGAGGCGGCGGCGCCGGAGAGTGGACGGCACGAGCATGCGGGGGCCGCCCGATGACCCGGCACATCCGGCACGCCGCCTTCTTCTGCGCGCTGCTGCTGGCCGCGCTGCTGGTCAACGCCGCCCGGGTACAGGTCGTCGAGGCCCCGGCGTACGGCGACAACATCGCGAACCGGCGCACCACCATCGCCCGGTACGGGCAACCGCGCGGGAACATCCTGGTCGACGGCGCCCCGGTCACCGGCTCGCAGGACACCGGGGAGCATCTGCGCTACGAGCGGACGTACACGAACGGCCCGATGTACGCCCCGGTCACCGGCTACGCCTCCCAGGTCTACGGCACGACATTGCTGGAGCACACCGAGGACGGTGTCCTGGCGGGCACCGATCCGCTGCTGTCGCCGTTCCCCCTGTGGGGGGCCGCCGCACGGGGCCGGTACCCGGGCGGGGACGTGGTCACCACGCTGCGGCGGGCCGCGCAGGAGGCCGCGTACGAGGGGCTGGCGGGCCGCAAGGGGGCGGTCGCGGCGATCGAGCCGTCGACGGGGCGCGTCCTCGCCCTGGTGTCCTCGCCGTCCTACGACCCGTCGGTGCTGTCGGGGAACGGCTCGGCGGTGGCGCGGTCCTGGTCGACGCTGAACCGGGACCCGGACAAGCCGATGCTGAACCGGGCGGTGCGCAAGACGTATCCCCCGGGGTCGACCTTCAAGGTGGTGACGGCCGCCGCCGCACTGGACGCGGGGGTGGTCGAGGACCTGGACGTCCGCACCCGCACCCCGGACCCGTACACGCTGCCGGGCACCCGGACGAAGCTGACGAACGCGTCCGAGGGCTGCGAGGACGTGCCGCTGCGCAAGGCGTTCGAGTGGTCCTGCAACACGGTGTTCGCGAAGCTCGGCGTCGAGGTGGGCGTGGAGCGGATGGCGGCGACGGCGCGCGCGTTCGGGTTCAACGACCCGGATCTGAAGATCCCCTACTCGGTGGCCCGGTCCACGTTCGACACCCGCGTGGACCGGGCGCAGCTCGCGCTGTCGTCGATCGGGCAGTACAACACGCGGGCCACGCCGTTGCAGATGGCGATGGTGGCGGCGGCCGTGGCGAACGGGGGGCAGGTGCGCTCGCCGTATCTGGTGGAGCGCACGGTGCGGTCGGGCGGGGGCACGGTGGCGGCGGCCGGGTCCCGGCCGATGCGGCAGGCGATGCGGCCCTCGACGGCCGCCCAGCTGCGGGAGCTGATGGTGGACGTGGTGCGGGAGGGCACCGGTACGAACGCCTGGATCCCGGGCGCGACGGTCGGCGGCAAGACCGGCACCGCGCAGCACGGCCTGGGCAACTCCGGGACGCCGTACGCCTGGTTCGTATCCTGGGCGCAGGGCGACCGCGACCTGGAGCCGAAGGTCGCGGTCGCCGTGGTCGTGGAGGACGCGGACGCGGACCGGGGCGAGATCAGCGGCGGCGGGGACGCGGCGCCGATCGCGCGGGCGGTGATGGAGGCCGTGCTGAAGTCGTCGCCGGAGCCGCGGCGGTGACCTCGGGGGCTCAGTCGGTGCCCGCGCGCACCGCGTCGGTCACCTCGGCGACCCGCTCGCGCTCCTCGCGCGCGAACCGCTCGGCGTCCAGCCGCTCGGCGATCTCCTCGTCCTGGGACATGAGCAGGTCCAGGTTCTGGTCGCCCATCTCCAGCACGCCCATGTCGACGTAGGCCTGCTGCAGGCGCCTGCCCCACAGACCGATGTCCTTGACGCAGGGCACGATGCGGGAGAACAGCAGCCTGCGGAACAGCTGGAGGAACTCGGAACGCTCGCTGAGTTCCTCGGCCTCCGCCTTCGGGATGCCGAAGTTCTCCAGGACCTCGACGCCCCGCAGCCGGTCGCGCATGAGGTAGCAGCCCTCGATGACGAACTCCTCGCGTTCGCGGAGCTCGGCGTCGGTGAGCTGCTTGTAGTAGTCGCGCAGGGCCATCCGCCCGAAGGCGACGTGCCGGGCCTCGTCCTGCATGACGTAGGCGAGGATCTGCCGGGGCAGCGGCTTGGTGGTGGTGTCGCGGATCATGCCGAACGCGGCCAGCGCCAGCCCTTCGATGAGCACCTGCATGCCGAGGTAGGGCATGTCCCAGCGGCTGTCGCGCAGGGTGTCGCCGAGCAGGGCCTGGAGGTTGTCGTTGATCGGGTAGACCATCCCGACCTTCTCGTGCAGGAAGCGGCCGTAGATCTCGGCGTGCCGGGCCTCGTCCATGGTCTGGGTCGCCGAGTAGAACTTGGCGTCCATGTCGGGCACCGACTCCACGATCCGCGCGGCGCAGATCATCGCGCCCTGCTCGCCGTGCAGGAACTGGCTGAACTGCCAGGAGGCGTAGTGCCGGCGCAGGTCGCCCCTCTCCCGGTCGTTCATGCGGTCCCAGTGGGGCGTGCCGTACAGGGCCATCGCGTCCTCGGGGGTGCCGAGCGGGTCGTACGGATCGACCTCCAGCTCCCAGTCGATCCTGCGCTGCCCGTCCCACTGTTTGTCCTTGCCCTTCTGGTAGAGGGCGAGGAGCCGTGCGCGGCCGTCGTCGTACTCCCAGTTGAAGCGGGCCGCGCCGGTCGCCGGTACCTGCCAGAGAGGGTCACCCGGATCGTCGGCGTACACGTCGTATGTCGGCATAGGGCGCAGGCTCCTACCGGGTGGACGCGGGGTCAACAAGTGCGGCACAGGGGATTGACGGGCTTGCTGACAGGCAGTCTCATAAGACACGTACGATGTGACCACCGGTAACGAGGTGAGGGACCGATGACTGCCCTGACGGAAGCCGAGGCGCTGGACGGACTGCGCGACGCGCTCGGCCTGCTCAAGGACCGCGAACAGGTGGCCGAACGCCTCCTCGCCTCTTCCGCGAAGCACTCCTTCGACCCCGACAAGGAGCTCGACTGGGACGCGCCCTTCGAGGAGGGCAAGTGGTTCTGGCCCCCGGAGCTCGTCTCGCTCTACGACACCCCGATGTGGAAGCGGATGAGCGAGGAGCAGCGCATCGCGCTCTCCCAGCACGAGGCCGCCGCGCTCGCCTCCCTCGGCATCTGGTTCGAGATCATCCTCATGCAGCTGCTGGTCCGGCACATCTACGACAAGTCCGCGACGAGCGCCCACGTCCGGTACGCGCTCACCGAGATCGAGGACGAGTGCCGGCACTCCAAGATGTTCGCCCGCCTGATCTCCCACGGCGGCACCCCCTGGTACCCCGTCAGCCGCGTCCACCAGAACCTGGGCCGGCTGTTCAAGACGATCTCCACCACCCCGGGCTCCTTCACGGCCACCCTGCTCGGCGAGGAGATCCTCGACTGGATGCAGCGCCTGACCTTCCCGGACGAGCGCGTCCAGACCCTCATCCGCGGCGTCACCCGCATCCACGTGGTCGAGGAGGCCCGGCATGTGCGGTACGCCCGTGAGGAGCTGCGCCGGCAGATGATGACGGCGCCGAGGTGGTCCCAGGAGTTCACCCGGGTCACCTCGGGCGAGTTCGCCCGCGTCTTCTCGGTCGCCTTCGTCAACCCGGACGTCTACACCAACGTCGGCCTCGACAAGAAGGAGGCCATGGCCCAGGTCAAGGCCAGCGGCCACCGCCGGGAGGTCATGCAGACCGGGGCCAGGCGGCTGACCGACTTCCTGGACGACATCGGCGTCCTGCGCGGAGTGGGCCGCCGCCTGTGGAAGTCGTCGGGCCTGCTCGCGTAGGCATCACCCCCGGTCCCCTCCGGCCCGGCGGTTAGGCTTCCTTCCATGCCAGCCGCTCCCGCCTACCGCCGCCTGAGCGTCGAGGAGCGCCGTGCCCAGCTCCTCGACGCCGCTCTCGGACTCTTCGCGCACCGCGCCCCCGAGGAGGTCTCCCTCGACGACGTGGCGGAGGCGGCCGGGGTGTCCCGTCCCCTGGTGTACCGGTACTTCCCGGGCGGCAAGCAGCAGCTGTACGAGGCGGCCCTGCGCTCCGCCGCCGAGGAGCTGCGGACCTGCTTCGACGAGCCCCGCGAGGGCCCCCTGGTCCCCCGGCTCGCCCGCGCGCTCGACCGGTACCTCGCCTTCGTCGACCAGCACGACGCCGGCTTCAGCGCCCTGCTCCAGGGCGGCAGCGTCGTCGAGACGTCCCGGACGACGGCGATCGTCGACGGGGTGCGCCGCGCTGCCGCGGAGCACATCCTGAGGCATCTGGAGGTCGGCGACCCGGGGCTGCGGCTGCGGATGACCGTCCGCATGTGGATCACGGCCGTGGAGGCGGCCTCCCTCATCTGGCTCGACGAGGGCAAGCAGCCGCCCGTGGCGGAACTGCGCGACTGGCTCGTGGACCAGTTCGTCGCCGTGCTGTCGGTCACCGCCGCCCGGGACCCGCAGACCGCCGCGCTGGCCGAGCGCCTCCTGGCGGATGGCTGACACTGGTCCCGTGAAGAGCGAAGACACCCCGTTCGAGGGCGGCCCGATGGACGGCCGCGTGCTGCCGGTGCTGCTGGGCATCACCGGCCACCCGCCGAAGACGTACCGCATCCCCGTCCCGGACCCGGACGGCGGGCCGCCCACGGTCCTCGTCTACCGCAGGGTCCCGCGCGGGCAGGGCGCCCGGCCGGGCCTGTCCCGGCGCTGGAAGTACGCCTACGACCCCGAGGGCGACCAGGGCCGCCGGCTGAACTGGCCGTGGTCGCGTCCCGGCGACACGCCGCGCGGCACGCCGGACGACCCCCACGGGTGACCGGCCTACGCCGAACCGCGCACGTCCCGCGCGCATCCCCGGTGCGTCCGCCCGATGCTCTCGGTGCGAGCAGAGATCCTGTCCGCACCGGAGGTGATGACATGTCAGGAAGGCCGCTGCGTCTGGCGTGCACCGCGGCCGTGCTGTCCGCCGCGCTCCTCGCACCCGGGTCCGCCACGGCGGCCCCCGAACCCCCCGAGCGCACCACCGCCGCCCTGCTGACGGACCTTCAGCGGCTGTACCGGGAGGCGGAGCGCGCGACCGAGACGTACAACGCCACCGAGGAGAAGCTGGCCGAGCAGCGCGCCGAGGTGGCCCGCCTGGACAAGGCCCTCGCCGGCGCGCGGCTGCGGCTGCACGACAGCCGGGGCGCGGCCGGCCGGCTGGCCCGGCAGCAGTACCAGAACGCCACGGCGATCTCCCCGTACGTCCGGCTGCTGCTGGCCCGGGACCCGCAGCACGCCCTGGACCAGGGCCATGTCATCGGGCTGCTGGCGCGTGAGCGCGCCGAGACCGTCGGCCGGCTGACCGGCACGGAACGCGCGGCCGACCGGCTGGCCCGCGCCGCGCGCGCCGCCCTCGACCGGCAACTCGCCCTCGCCGAACGGCAGAAGAAGGACCGCGACACGGTGCGCGAGCGGCTGCGGAAGGTGGAGGAACTCCTCGCCTCCCTCACCGCCGAGCAGCTCGCCGCGCTGGCCGAGCTGGAGAAGAAGGGCGTCACGAAGGCGCAGAAGGACCTGCTGGCGTCGGGCACCCTCGCCGAGGACGACCACAAGCCGTCCGCCCCGGCCCGGCGGGCGATCCGCTTCGCCGAGCGCCAGCTGGGCAAGCCGTACCGGTGGGGCGCCGAGGGCCCGACGTCGTACGACTGCTCGGGGCTGACCCAGCGGGCCTGGGCGCACGCCGGCACCCGCATCCCCCGCACCAGCCAGGAGCAGTGGGCGCGGCTCGAACGCGTCCCGCTGGTCGAACTGCGCCCCGGCGACCTGGTGATCTACTTCCCGGACGCCACGCACGTGGCCCTGTACGTCGGCAAGGGCAAGGTGGTCCAGGCCCCGCGCCCCGGCGAGAAGGTCACGATCTCCCCGATCGCCTCCAACCCGGTCCTGGGCGCGGTCCGCCCGGACACCAGGAAGGCCTGACGGACGCCTCGCGTCTTCCGCGGGTCAGGCCCCGGCGAGTGAGCCCAGGTAGGCCTCGGTCTTCTCCGGGTCGTAGAAGAAGTCCTCGAAGTCGGCCGGGTTGTCGAAGGCGTTGGCGAAGCGGTCGGCGGCCGGCTGGAGCTGCCCCGCGGCGCCGATGAGGTTGAGGACGTGCTCCGGCGGCGGGGCCAGCATGGCGTTCGTCCACTTGGTGACGTGCTGGGCGGTGGCCCAGTAGCGGTCGAACGTGGCCCGCATCCAGGTCTCGTCGAACTCCTTGTCGCCGTGCTCCAGGATCGACGCGAGGTAGGCGGCCGCGCACTTGGACGCGGAGTTGGAGCCCTGCCCGGTGATGGGGTCGTTGGCCACGACGACGTCCGCGACCCCGAGGACCAGGCCGCCGCCGGGGAGCCGGCCGACGGGGTTGCGGACCGTGGGGGCGTACCGCCCGCTCAGTGTGCCGCCGGCGTCCGTCAGCTCCACCTTGGTGGCGCGGGCGTACTCCCACGGCACGTACCGCTCCATGAGTTCCAGGGTCAGGGAGAGGTGCTCGGCCGGGTCCTTCACGCCGGCGAAGACGTCGAGCGGGCCGCCGGGTATGCCCTCCCAGAACAGGATGTCCGCGCGCCCGGACGTCGTCAGGGTCGGCATGACGAACAGCTCGCCGACGCCGGGGACGAGGTTGCAGCGGACGGCCTCGGTGCCGGGGTGCTCCGGGCGCGGGCCCATGCCGTGCACGTAGGCGACCGCGAGGGCGCGCTGGGGCTCGCTGTACGGGGAGCGCTCCGCGTCCCGGCCGAACATCTGGACGAGCTCGCCCTTGCCCGCCGAGACCAGCACGAGGTCGTAGGTGCGGGAGAAGTAGTCGAGGTCGCCGACGGCCGCGCCGTGGATGACGAGCTGGCCGCCGCGCTGGGCGAAGGTCTCCATCCAGCCGGCCATCTTCACCCGCTGGTCGACGGACTGCGCGAATCCGTCGAGCCGGCCCAGCCAGTCGATCGCGCGGGCCGCCGGGCCCTCGGCCCAGGAGCCGGGGGCGGCGACCGAGACGCCGAGTCCTTCGATCTTCGGGGCCTGGGACTCCCAGAAGTTCAGCTGGAGGTCGCGCTCGTGCTGGAGTGCGGTGTGGAACATGCACTGGGTGGACATGACCCGCCCGGAGCGGATCTCGTCCGCGGTCCGGTTGGACATCAGGGTGACCTCGTACCCGTGGGACTGGAGTCCGAGGGCGAGCTGGAGGCCGGACTGGCCGGCCCCGACGACGAGTATCTTCCGCATGCGGGTGAGGGCTCCTAACCGCGATTCACTCGGGGGTGACGTCGAGCGCGTGTCCCACCAGGGACAGAAGGGTCTCGATCACCGAGATCCGGCGCCGCGCGTCCATGATCATTACAGGTATGTGCGCGGGGATCGTCAACGCCTCGCGCACGTCCTCCGGTTCGAACCGCTCGCTGCCGTCGAAGTGGTTGACCGCGACGACGTACGGCAGTCCGCAGCTCTCGAAGTAGTCCAGCGCGGGGAAGCAGTCCTTCAGCCGCCGGGTGTCGGCCATGACGACCGCGCCGATCGCGCCGCGCACCAGGTCGTCCCACATGAACCAGAACCGCTGCTGGCCCGGTGTGCCGAACAGGTACAGCACCAGGTCGTCGTCGAGCGTGATGCGCCCGAAGTCCATGGCCACGGTGGTGGTCGACTTGCCGGGCGTGGCGGTGAGGTCGTCGGTCTCCTCGCTCGCCTCGGTCATCAGCGCCTCGGTCTGCAGCGGCGTGATCTCGGAGACCGCGGTGACCAGCGTGGTCTTCCCGACGCCGAACCCGCCGGCCACGACTATCTTCGTGGCGATCGGGGCCCGCGTGCGGTCCGTCTGCCAGGACCTCAGGTCTTCCTCGGTCGTGTCCTCAAAGACGACGGAGTCCACTCAGCACCCTTTCGAGCAGAGCCCGGTCCGGACGGCCGGTGCCATGACCGGTTCCGGTGCCGTACACACGGATCTTTCCCTGGTCCGCGAGGTCGCTGAGGAGCACGCGGACCACGCCGAGCGGCATCTTCAGCAGCGCGGCGATCTCGGCCACCGTACGCATCCGGCGGCACAGTTCGACGATGGCCCGCAGCTCCGGCATCACCTTGGTGCTGAGCGAGCCGTTCGTGAGCTCCTTGCGCTCCTCGGGGGCCTCCAGCGCGGCCACGAAGGTCTCCACGAGGAGGACGTGACCGAAGCGGGTACGGCCGCCGGTGAGCGAGTAGGGCCGCACACGGGCCGGTTTTCGGTCACCGCCGCGCACGGGGAGCTGTGGCCGGTTCCTCGGGGCGTTGCTCATCGGGTGCTCCCTGCCGACGCGGGCTCCAGCGACTTCCGCAGCTCGCTGCGGAGTTCGGGGGTGAGGACGTGGCCGGCCCGGCCGACGAAGAGCGCCATGTGGTAGGCGACGACGCTCATGTCGCAGTCCGCGGAGCCGTGCACGCCGAGCAGCGAGCCGTCGCTGATGGACATGACGAAGAGGCTGCCCTCCTCCATCGCGACCATCGTGTGCTTCACCCCGCCGAACTCCATGAGCCGGGCCGCGCCGACGGTGAGGCTGCCGATGCCGGAGACGACGGTGGCGAGGTCGGCGGAGGACCCGCGCGGGCCGGAGCGGTCCGCGGACCTCGCCTCGCGGGCCTCGTCGTTGCGTGCCTGGTCCGAGGAGAGGAGGAGCAGGCCGTCGGAGGAGACGACGGCGACCGACTGGATACCCGGCACCTCCTCGACCAGATTCGTCAACAACCAGTGCAGGTTGCGGGCTTCACTGCTCAGTCCGAAGGTACTGGGCGCGGTCAACTGCTTGCCTCCTCGACTGTGCCCCCCGTGGCTGCTTCGGATTCGGTGCGCGCCTCGGCGGGCGTCTCCGGTGCCTTGTTCTGTCCGGTGCGCTCGGCGATCTCGGCCTTGACGTCGCGGTAGCCGGCCTCGGCTCCCTTGCGGAAGCCTCCGAGCCGGCGGCGCAGGGCCTCGGCGTCGACCGTTCCGCCGCGCCGGGGCGGCGGGGCGGACGGTGTGGTGATCCTGGGGGTGCGCTTGGGCAGGCCCTTGTCGGTGACGGGCTCTGCGTCCTCGACGGCTCCGTCGGCCCCGTCGGCCTCGTCCCGGGCGCGCTCGTGGGTGTCGGGACCGATGGCGTACGGGTCGGGCCGCTCGGGCAGCGACTCCTCGGCCGGGGCGGCGGCGGGCTCCGGGATCAGCAGCTCCATCGTCGTCTCGGACGGCGAGGGCGCGGCGGGTGCCTCGGGCTCGGCGGGCGTCTCGGGCTCGGCGGGCGTCTCGGGCTCGGTGAGGGGCTCGGCGTCCCCGGGCTCGGACGGCGCCTCCGACTCCTGCCGCTGTACGGCCTTCTCGGCCAGCTCCACCAGCGGGTCGGCGCCCTTCTGCCGGGCCGGCAGGTGGTTAGAGTTGGCCTCGGCGTCGGCGCCCGGCAGGGAGAAGGTGTGGCCGCCGGCGGGGCGCGGCGCGTCCGTGGGGACCGCGGCGGTGGGGGCGGCGGCCAGCAGGCCCGCGGGCAGGACCGCGACGGCCGCGACACCGCCCTGCTTCTGCTCGCGCAGCTGGACGCGGACGCCGTGCCGGTGGGCGAGGCGGGCGACGACGTACAGGCCGAGGCCCAGGCCGTCCTCGGCCTCCTGGTCGTAGGTGGCCTCGGGGTCGAACTCGGCGAGGCGGGCGTTGAGCCGTGCCAGCCGGTCGCCGGCCATGCCGATGCCCTCGTCCTGCACGGAGAGCATGACCTCGCCGCTCTCCAGCAGCCAGCCGGACACCTCGACGGGCAGGTCCGGCGGCGAGAACGAGGTGGCGTTCTCCAGGAGTTCGGCGAGCAGGTGGGAGAGGTCGTCGGCGGCGAACCCCGCCACGTGCGCGTGCGGCGGCAGCGCGGCGATACGGACCCGCTCGTACCGCTCGATCTCGCTGACGGCGGCGCGGACGACGTCGACGAGCGGCACCGGCCCGGCGTGCTGCTGGACGTGCTCGGTGCCGGCCAGCACGAGGAGGTTCTCGCTGTGCCGCCGCATGACGGTGGCGAAGTGGTCCAGCTTGAACAGGGTGGCGAGGCGCTCGGGGTCCTGCTCGCGCTCCTCCAGGCCCTCGATCACGCCGAGCTGGCGCTCCACCAGGCCGAGGGTGCGCAGGGCCAGGTTGACGAACGTGCCGCCGATGCTGTCGCGCAGGCGCTCCAGCTGGGCGGTGGACTCGGCGAGTTCGCCGCGCAGTTCCTCGCGGGCGTCGGCCATCTTCTGGCGCTGCCCGACCAGGTGCTTGCGGTCGGACTCCAGGGTGGCGATGCGCTCGTGCAGGGTGACGGCCCGGGTGTGCAGCGCGTTGACGGAGTCGACGACCTGGGCGAACTCGTCCTTGCGGCCGGTGAACCGCACGGGTTCCTCGGCGGCCGGGTCGGTGGCGCCCGCGAGCCGGGCGGAGCCGAGCCGCAGCACGGCGAGGGGCCGGGTGAGGCTGCGGGCCATGCCGGTGGCGACGCCCACGGCGAGCAGCATCAGCGCGCCGAGGATCGCAATGTGGATCTCCAGCGCGGTGACGTCGTCGTCGCGCAGCTCCTCCAGGGCCTTGGTGCGGCGGTCGTAGAGCGCCGACTCCGCGCCGCGCATCGAGTCGACGCGGGCGGACAGGGCGGCCGAGGCACGGCGGGTGTCGGTGGCCAGGTCGCGGTCGGAGAGCGTGGGCTGGTCGGTGAGGGCGGCCAGGTACCGCTCGGCGGTGTCGACCTCGGGGCCGGTGACGGTGGAGTCGTAGGAGGCGCGGGCGGCGGGGGCGGCGGTGTCGCGGAAACCGGCGAGGGCCGCGTCGGAGCGCAGCCGGGCCTGCTGGGCGGCGGTGGTGAGCGCGTCGCGCTGCTTGGCGTCGGCGTCCGAGGTGGTCTTCCGGGTGGTGGCGGCCCCGGTGAGCGGGTCGATCACGGTCTGGGTGGTGGTCGGCACGCTCAGCGCGGCGAGCAGCAGTCCGCGCGCGGCGGCGGCCTGCTGCACGGCGGTGTCCAGTTGGGCCAGCGCGTGGGCGCCGGTGCCGGCGCGGGACGGCATCTGCTCGGCCAGCTGCTCGGCGAGCCGGTGCAGTTCGGTGACGGCGCCCGTGTAGGCGGCGTGCGCCTCCAGGGCGCTGCTCTTGCCGGTGAGCGCGGAGCGGCGCAGCGCGGCGACGCCCTCGAGGTCGTCGCGGAGCTCGGCGGGGATGTCGGTGTCGGCGCGCAGCTCCTCGACCTGCCGGTCGACCCGGGCGCTGCGCTGTTCGCTGGGCGCCTTGGACTTGGGGCGGCCGGCGGCGATGTAGGAGGTGACCTCGTCGCGCTCGTCGGCGAGGGAGTGCGCGAGGGTGAGCGCGTTCTGGGTCTGCTCGGCGAGGGTCACCGTGCTCTGCGTGTCGTGCAGCTGCCCGGAGGCGGCGACGACCGAGGGGACTCCGGCGCCGGCGATGGCGGCGGCCACGACGGCCACGGCCACGATCAGCCGGTTCCGTACGTGGGTCGGGCGTCCCTTGCCCGCCGGGGCGGGGGCGTCGGCGGTGCCGGGGATGGGCTGGTCGCCTCCTGCGGAGGCCGTCTGCTTGCCTGAGCGACGAGGCCGCGTCTTCTGCACCGGTGCTCGCATTCCTGACTCGTGGTACCCATGGGTCCGGATGACGTGTCGTCAACTGGCGTCGACCGTACGTACACCCCTCCCCCAAGCTCGCGACTGGGTTCGCGCCCGGGGTGGCCCTCACCGGTCCCCGACCCTCCCAGTGCGGGTGGGCGACGGCCGCACATCACCTGAGCCGCCACCCGAAGGAGTGAACCCCGGAGGGGAGTTGGCGGGCAAGTTCCCCTGGCGCGTGCGGGCTCCTTGCGCGGTGGGCCGGTTGGACGTCTGCGGCGGGCGGTGGCAGTATTCGCCGCCACGCCTTGCCGGAGTCCAGCATTCCTCTCAAATCAGGCGGGTGACCTGCGCGGCCGTGACGATTGAGCGGGAGTCGCGCCCTCCTGGGAGACCTTGTGAAGGGCTCGTGCAGACTGGCCGGATGCGTACCGAGCTAGTTTCGGAGTCGGGCGATCCGGACCGCGCCAACGAGGACTTCGCGAGTGTCGCCCTGCCCGCTTCGGGGCGGGGAGGGGCCCTCGTCGTCCTGGACGGGGTGACGCCGCCGAAGGACGCGACGGGGTGCCGGCACTCCGTCCACTGGTTCACCGCGCGCCTGGGCGGGGCACTGACCGAACTGACCGTTTCCCTCCCCGATGTTCCGCTCGCGGACGTGCTGGGCCGCGCCATCGCCCGTACGGCCGAGGCCCACGCGAGCACCTGTGACCTTTCTCACCCACGCACGCCCCAGGCAACCGTCGTCCTCGCGCGGTGGTCCGCCGGGGCGGTGGAGTACCTCGTGCTGTCCGACTCGGCGCTCCTCGTGGAGTCCCCCGACGGCACGGTGACGGCCCGCCTGGACGACCGGCTGGCCCGGCTGCCGCGTTCGGCACGGGCGACGGACGCCCACATCGACGCGCGTCTGCGCAACAAGGAGGGCGGCTTCTTCACGGCGGCCGCCGATCCCGCGGTGGCCGCGCGCGCGGTGACGGGGACGCTGCCGCGCGAAGAGGTGCGCGCCCTGGCCGCCCTGTCGGACGGTGCGGCCCGCTGGGTGGAGCGCTTCGGGCGGGGCGACTGGGCCGACTGCCTCGCCCTGATCCGCGAGGAGGGCGCGGGCGCGCTGGTGGAGCGGGTCCGGGAGCTGGAGCGAACGCACCGGGGCCGCGGCAAGCGGCACGACGACGCGACGGTGGTGTACGTGGAGCTGTGAGGCGGGCAGGCGCCTCAGTCCATGCCCCGGTTCAGCTGGTTCAGCAGACGGGCCAGTTCGGCGACCTCCTCGCGTTGCCAGTGCGAGAGCTGGGCGACGTAGCGCGCCCGGCGGGCCTCGCGGACCTTGGCGACGCGGCGGCGCCCCTCCTCGGTGAGGTGCACCAGCCAGGCCCGGCCGTCCGCCGGGTCCGGCTCCCGGGCGACGAGCCCCAGGTCCTCCAGGGCGCGCAGCTGGCGCGACATGGTGGCCTTGCCGACGCCGATGAACGCCGCGAGTTCGGTGGCGCGCAGCCGTCCGGACTCGTCCAGCCGGACCAGCAGTCCGTACGCCGCCGACTCCAGGTCCGGGTGGACCTCGCGGGCCATCTCGCCCTGGTTGGCGCGGGCCCGCCGGAAGAGAACCGTCAACTCGCGTTCCAGGTCCAGGAACTCGGGCTGGTCCATACCACCGCGGACAGGCCCGGGTCCGGGCGCCGTCGCGTCGCCGTTGCCGTCTTCGTGCACGTCAGCCCCTGCCTCGTTTTCCCGGCCGTGAAAGTTTCCGCCAACCGGCGTCATCGCCGCAGCTCCGTCAGTATTTCGCAGGCTTAGACCAACGGCAGCCGCCAGGCCCCCTTCCACCAGCCCGTTCCGCTGCCTAGCGTCGTACGGCGGAGCATGACGCTGACATGCTCACGCCACACCCGTGCGCGTTCCCCACCATGCGTCACCGAGCCTTCGGAGGCACGCTATGCCCGTGCACAGACCCGAACAGCGCCACCCCCACAGCCCGTATCCGACCGGACTCCTGCTCACCCTCGTCCTCGCCCTGGCCCTGCTCGTCCTGGCCGCCCAGCCGTCGTCCGCGCGGGACGACTCCACACCGCCGCGCGGCTCCGCGTACATGGGCGTCGGCGTCGCCGCCCACGACGGCACCGACGGCACACCCGCCGGCACCCTGGCCGCCCAGACGGAGGGCGTGGACGTCTCCAGCCACCAGGGCGACGTCGCCTGGTCGACCCTGTGGTCCAGCGGGGTCAAGTGGGCCTACGTCAAGGCCACCGAGGGGACGTACTACACCAACCCCTACTTCGCCCAGCAGTACAACGGCTCCTACAACGTGGGCATGATCCGCGGCGCGTACCACTTCGCGACGCCGGACACCACCAATGGAGCAACCCAGGCCGACTACTTCGTCGACCACGGCGGCGGCTGGTCCCGCGACGGCCGCACCCTGCCCGGCGTCCTCGACATCGAGTGGAACCCGTACGGCGACGCCTGCTACGGCAAGTCCGCGAGCGCGATGGTCACCTGGATCCGCGACTTCGTGAACCGCTACAAGGCCCGCACCGGCCGCGACGCCGTCATCTACACGGCGACCAGCTGGTGGAAGCAGTGCACCGGCAACTCCGGCGCCTTCGCCACGGCCAACCCGCTGTGGATCGCCCGGTACGCGACGGCCGTCGGCGAACTGCCCTCCGGCTGGAGCTACTACACGATGTGGCAGTACACGTCGACCGGCCCGACCGTGGGCGACCACGACCGGTTCAACGGCGCCCTCGACCGGGTCGTGGCCCTGGCCAACGGCTGACCTCCCCCGAACGACGAGGGCCCGGGCCCCCCGAAGGGGACCCGGGCCCGCCCTGTCCGGCGGCGTCCGTCACGCCGCCGCCGGAACCTCCCGGGCCGCGTCGCTGGTGGCCGGCGACAGGGCAAGCTCCAGGACCTGGCGGACGTCGGTCACGGCGTGGACGTCGAGCTTGTCCAGCACCTCGGCCGGGACGTCGTCCAGGTCGGGCTCGTTCCGCTTGGGGATGATCACGGTCGTGACCCCCGCGCGGTGCGCGGCGAGCAGCTTCTGCTTCACCCCGCCGATCGGCAGCACCCGGCCGGTCAGCGAGACCTCACCGGTCATCGCCACGTCCGTACGGACCAGCCGCCCGGACAGCAGCGAGGCCAGCGCCGTCGTCATCGTGATGCCCGCGCTCGGGCCGTCCTTCGGCACCGCGCCCGCCGGGAAGTGGATGTGCACGCCCCGGTCCTTCAGGTCGGCGACCGGCAGCTCCAGCTCGGCGCCGTGGCTGCGCAGGAAGCTCAGCGCGATCTGCGCGCTCTCCTTCATCACGTCACCCAGCTGGCCGGTCAGCGTCAGGCCCGCCGCGCCCGTCTCCGGGTCGGCCAGCGACGCCTCGACGAACAGGACGTCACCGCCCGCGCCGGTCACCGCCAGGCCGGTCGCCACGCCCGGCACCGCCGTACGGCGCTCGGCCGGGTCCTGCGCCGATTCGGGCACGTGGTGCGGCCGGCCGATCAGCCCGCGCAGCTCGCCCTCGGTGACCGTGAACGGCAGCTTCCGCTCACCCAGTTCGTGCTGGGCCGCCACCTTGCGCAGCAGCCGCGCGATGGACCGCTCCAGGGTGCGCACACCCGCCTCGCGCGTGTACTCGCCGGCGAGCTTGCGCAGCGCGCCCTCGTCGAGGGTGACCTCGTCCGCGTTCAGTCCCGCCCGCTCCAGCTGGCGCGGGAGCAGGTGGTCACGGGCGATGACGACCTTCTCGTCCTCGGTGTAGCCGTCGAGGCGGACCAGCTCCATACGGTCGAGCAGGGCCTCCGGGATGGCCTCCAGGACGTTGGCCGTGGCGAGGAACACCACGTCGGACAGGTCGAGCTCAACCTCCAGGTAGTGGTCGCGGAAGGTGTGGTTCTGCGCCGGGTCCAGGACCTCCAGGAGGGCCGCCGCCGGGTCGCCGCGGAAGTCGGAGCCGACCTTGTCGATCTCGTCGAGCAGGACCACCGGGTTCATCGACCCGGCCTCCTTGATCGCCCGCACGATCCGGCCGGGCAGCGCCCCGACGTACGTACGGCGGTGACCGCGGATCTCGGCCTCGTCGCGCACACCGCCGAGGGCGACGCGCACGAACTTGCGGCCCATCGCGTGGGCGACGGACTCACCCAGCGAGGTCTTGCCGACGCCGGGCGGGCCCACGAGCGCCAGCACGGCACCGCCGCGCCGGCCGCCGACGACACCGAGCCCGCGCTCACCGCGCCGCTTGCGGACCGCCAGGTACTCGGTGATCCGCTCCTTCACGTCCTCCAGACCGGCGTGCTCGGCGTCCAGCACGTCCTTCGCGCCCTGGATGTCGTAGGCGTCCTCGGTGCGCTCGTTCCACGGCAGCTCCAGGACGGTGTCCAGCCAGGTGCGGATCCAGGAGCCCTCGGGCGACTGGTCGCTGGAGCGCTCGAGCTTGTCGACCTCCTTGAGCGCGGCCTCGCGGACCTTCTCCGGCAGGTCGGCCGCCTCGACACGGGCGCGGTAGTCGTCGGACTCCTCGCCGTCCTGCTCGCCGTTCAGCTCGCGCAGCTCCTTGCGGACGGCCTCGAGCTGACGGCGCAGCAGGAACTCGCGCTGCTGCTTGTCGACGCCCTCCTGGACGTCCTTGGCGATGGTCTCGGCCACGTCCTGCTCGGCGAGGTGGTCGCGCAGCTGCTGCGTGGCGAGCTTGAGCCGGGCGACCGGGTCGGCGGTCTCCAGCAGCTCGACCTTCTGCTCGGTGGTCAGGAAGGGCGAGTATCCGGAGTTGTCGGCGAGCTGCGAGACGTCGTCGATGGCCTGCACCCGGTCCACGACCTGCCAGGCGCCGCGCTTGCGCAGCCATGCGGTGGCGAGGGCCTTGTACTCCTTCACCAGCTCCGCCACCTGTCCCGGCAGCGGCTCGGGCACGCTCTGGTCGACCGGCGTGCCCTCGACCCACAGCGCCGCACCCGGCCCGGTGGTGCCGGCACCGATGCGCACCCGGCCGCGGCCGCGGATCAGGGCACCGGGATCACCGTCGGCCAGCCGGCCGACCTGCTCCACGGTGCCGAGCACCCCGGTGCTCGCGTAGGTGCCGTCGATACGCGGCACGAGCAGCACCCGGGGCTTGCCGGGTGTGGACCGCGCGGCGGCCTGGGCGGCCTCCACGGCGGCCCGCACATCGGCGTCGTTCAAGTCCAGGGGGACCACCATCCCGGGCAGCACGACCTCGTCGTCGAGCGGCAGCACGGGCAGGGTGAGCGATGTGGACGTCGAAGCCATGATCTCCCCTTAGGCAGTCAAGTTGAGTTACGCCGACTCAATGCTTGACGGCCCCTGATTGTTCCCGGCCCGCCGACGCGTTCGCTGACAGCGATCGAATGCCGACCCGGGGTGCTGGAACAGGGGACGGTGAAAGGGGAAGCCGCAGGACGCGGAGCGCTATTCCGGCCGCTCCCGGCCCACCGGAAACCGCCCCCGGCCACCGGAATCCACAAGGCTCCGACAGGGGCCGGAGCGCGCCGGGGCGGAGCTGGCAGGATGGCCCGGTGCCCACTTCGTACGACACCCCTGTAGTCCTGGACCGTCGCGAAGGCCCCCACGGGGAGGTGGTGCTGCGGCGGCACGGTGACCTGCTCCAGATCATCGCCAACGGCTGCTTCCTGATGGACACCTCCGACGGCCGCTCCGAGCGGCTGCTGGTCGACGTGGCGCTGGACGCGCTGGGCGACCGTTCACGGCCGCACATCCTGATCGGCGGGCTCGGCGTCGGGTTCTCGCTCGCACACGCCGCGGCCGACCCCCGGCCAGGGAGGATCACCGTCGCGGAGCGCGAGCGCGCGATCATCGACTGGCATCGCGGCGGGCCGCTCTCCGGTCTCTCCGCGGCGGCGCTCGCCGACCCGCGGACGTCGATCCTGGAGACCGATCTCGTCACTCATGTGTATGAGACATCCGCCACGTACGACGCGCTGTGCCTCGACATCGACAACGGGCCCGGCTGGACCGTCACCGAGGACAACGAGAGCCTGTACTCACCGGGCGGACTGGCCGCCTGCGCAAGGGCGTTGACACCGGGTGGGGTACTGGCCGTATGGTCCGCGCAGCCCTCTCCGGAATTCGAAGAAACCTTGCGCAATGCCGGATTCCAGCAGGTGCGTACCGAAGAGATCCCCGTTGCCCGGGGCGTTCCGGACGTCGTGCACCTCGCCGTCCGACCTGGATAGCCCTGGCCCGGTGACTCCCCGTACTCTGCTTTCCTGACGCGGATCATTCAAGCGTCAATCGCAAGCATGCGCAGGCACAGCCAGTAAGCGGGATCACCCCACGGATTCCGGAAAGCAACTTTGGGGCGGGCGATGGAGCAGACACACACCTCCCACAACGGCACGGCGGCGACCCCCGGCGCACAGCGCCGGGTCCTGGTGGTCGAGGACGATCCGACCATCGTGGACGCCATCGCGGCCCGTCTGCGCGCCGAGGGATTCCTCGTGCAGACCGCGGGAGACGGCCCGGCGGCCGTCGACACGGCCGAGGCCTGGCAGCCCGACCTGCTGATCCTCGACATCATGCTGCCGGGCTTCGACGGCCTGGAGGTCTGCCGCCGGGTGCAGGCCCAGCGGCCGGTGCCGGTGATGATGCTGACCGCGCGCGACGACGAGACCGACATGCTGGTCGGGCTCGGCGTCGGCGCCGACGACTACATGACCAAGCCGTTCTCCATGCGGGAGCTGGCGGCCCGCGTGCACGTGCTGCTGCGCCGCGTCGAGCGCGCCGCCCTCGCGGCCACCACGCCCCGCTCGGGCATCCTGCGCCTCGGCGAGCTGGAGATCGACCACGCGCAGCGGCGCGTGCGGGTGCGCAGCGAGGACGTGCACCTCACGCCGACCGAGTTCGACCTGCTGGTGTGCCTGGCGAACACCCCGCGCGCGGTCCTCTCGCGCGAGCAGCTGCTGGCCGAGGTGTGGGACTGGGCGGACGCCTCCGGCACCCGGACCGTCGACAGTCACATCAAGGCGCTGCGGCGGAAGATCGGGGCCGAGCGCATCCGCACGGTGCACGGCGTGGGCTACGCCCTGGAGACGCCGACGCCATGAGCGACGGTCCGGCCGTGCGGAGAGGCCCCGGGGAGCCCTGGGGCGGCGTTCGTCCGTTCTCGATCAAGACCAAGCTGGGCGCACTCGTCGTCATCGCGGTCCTGATCACCACCGGACTGTCGATGATCGCGGTGCGCACCCAGACGGAGCTGCGCTTCATCACGGTCTTCTCGATGATCGCCACCCTGCTCATCACGCAGTTCGTGGCGCACTCGCTCACCGCGCCGCTGGACGAGATGAACAAGGTGGCCCGGTCCATCTCCCAGGGCGACTACACGCGCCGGGTCAGCGAGAGCCGCCGCGACGAGCTGGGCGACCTGGCCGGGACGATCAACCTCATGGCCGACGAGCTGGAGGCCCAGGACCAGCAGCGCAAGGAGCTGGTCGCGAACGTCTCGCACGAGCTGCGCACCCCCATCGCGGGCCTGCGCGCGGTGCTGGAGAACGTGGTCGACGGCATCGCCGAGGCCGACCCGGAGACGATGCGCACGGCGCTGAAGCAGACCGAGCGCCTCGGCCGGCTGGTGGAGACGCTGCTCGACCTGTCCCGCCTGGACAACGGCGTCGTCCCGCTGCGGATGCGCCGCTTCGAGGTGTGGCCGTATCTGTCCGGGGTGCTGAAGGAGGCCAACATGGTCGCCTCAGCGCGCGCGGGCATGACCTCGGGCTCCGGCAGCCACACCCGCACCGACGTGCATCTCCACCTCGACGTGTCGCCGCCGGAGCTGACCGCGCACGCCGACCCCGAGCGCATCCACCAGGTCGTCGCCAACCTGATCGACAACGCGATCAAGCACAGCCCGGCGCACGGCCGGGTCACGGTCAAGGCGCGGCGCGGCCCGTACCCGGAGTCGCTGGAGCTGGAGGTCCTGGACGAGGGTCCGGGCATCCCGCGCTCGGACTGGCACCGGGTCTTCGAGCGCTTCAACCGGGGCGCGGTGAGCCGGCCGCACGGGCCGGGCAGCGACGGCGGCACGGGTCTGGGGCTGGCGATCGCGCGCTGGGCGGTGGATCTGCACGGCGGCCGGATCGGTGTGGCCGAATCGGACCGGGGTTGCCGGATTCTTGTCACACTTCCAGGGCAGCCGTCCGTACAAAGTTGACGTAAAGTTCGAAGCGGAGCGCCAAGATCCACACGCGTCGTGCCTGACAGGCCGTGTGATCAGGTACAGACCTGCGCCGTCGCAGCGTCAGCTCGCGGCCGCGCCATCCCATTTGCGGGCCGCTGAAGCGGAACCACGCTTGTTTCCCGCCAATTCTGAGCCCGAAACACGCTTCGCGATGTGACTTACACGACGATGACCATGCCCGGCCTGACCTTCCCGCCCGGGGAGGCGTAGCCTTGATTCCCGCTGTCCATCACCTTGTGAAGCGGAAGAGGGCGGTTCTCGCCGTGTCGCCACAGTCCCCCAGTAACGCATCGAGCATCTCGACCGACGCGGACCAAGCGGGCAAGAACCCCGCTGCCGCGTTCGGAGCCAACGAGTGGCTCGTCGACGAG
The DNA here is from genome assembly GCF_042731455.1 of Streptomyces sp. NPDC059852. Lineage (NCBI taxonomy): Bacteria > Bacillati > Actinomycetota > Actinomycetes > Kitasatosporales > Streptomycetaceae > Streptomyces > Streptomyces sp. NPDC059852. The sequence continues at coordinate 171,106 of NZ_JBHWJK010000012.1, forward strand.
ATCTATCAGCAGTACCTCCAGGACCCGAATTCGGTAGACCGCGCCTGGTGGGACTTCTTCGCCGACTACAAGCCGGGGGCTGCCGCCGCCCCGGCTGCGGCGGGTACCGCGGCCGCGGGGGCCGCGGAGACCACCGCTCCCACCGCCGCGCCGGTCCCGGCTCCCGCCCCGGCCTCGAAGCCGGCTCCGGCCAAGGCCGCCGTGCCCGCCGCTCCCGCGGCACCGGCGGCTCCCGCGGCGAAGCCCGCCCCGGCCGCGAAGCCGGCCCAGCCGAAGAAGGCCGAGCCCGCCGCCGCCTCCGCGGACGGCCCCGAGTTCGTGACGCTGCGCGGCCCCTCCGCCGCCGTCGCGAAGAACATGAACGCCTCGCTGGAGCTGCCGACCGCCACCTCGGTCCGCGCGGTCCCGGTGAAGCTGCTGTTCGACAACCGCATCGTCATCAACAACCACCTCAAGCGGGCCCGGGGCGGGAAGATCTCCTTCACGCACCTGATCGGCTACGCGATGGTGCAGGCCATCAAGGCCATGCCGTCGATGAACCACTCCTTCGCGGAGAAGGACGGCAAGCCCACCCTGGTCAAGCCGGAGCACATCAACCTCGGTCTCGCCATCGACCTGGTCAAGCCCAACGGCGACCGCCAGCTCGTCGTCGCGGCGATCAAGAAGGCCGAGACGCTGAACTTCTTCGAGTTCTGGCAGGCCTACGAGGACATCGTCCGTCGCGCCCGCGACAACAAGCTGACCATGGACGACTTCACCGGTGTCACGGTCTCCCTGACCAACCCCGGCGGCCTCGGCACCGTGCACTCCGTGCCGCGTCTGATGCCCGGCCAGTCGGTGATCATGGGCGTCGGCTCCATGGACTACCCGGCGGAGTTCCAGGGCACCTCCCAGGACACCCTGAACAAGCTCGGCATCTCCAAGGTCATGACGCTCACGTCGACCTACGACCACCGGGTCATCCAGGGCGCCGCCTCCGGCGAGTTCCTGCGCCAGGTCGCGAACCTGCTGCTCGGCGAGAACGGCTTCTACGACGACATCTTCGAGGCCCTGCGCATCCCCTACGAGCCGGTCCGCTGGCTCAAGGACATCGACGCCAGCCACGACGACGACGTCACCAAGGCCGCCCGGGTCTTCGAGCTGATCCACTCCTACCGGGTCCGCGGCCACGTCATGGCCGACACCGACCCGCTGGAGTACCGCCAGCGCAAGCACCCCGACCTGGACATCACCGAGCACGGCCTCACCCTGTGGGACCTGGAGCGCGAGTTCGCCGTCGGCGGCTTCTCCGGCAAGTCCCTGATGAAGCTGCGCGACATCCTCGGCGTGCTGCGCGACTCGTACTGCCGCACCACCGGCATCGAGTTCATGCACATCCAGGACCCCAAGCAGCGCAAGTGGATCCAGGACCGCATCGAGCGCCCGCACACCAAGCCGGAGCGCGAGGAGCAGCTGCGCATCCTGCGCCGGCTGAACGCGGCGGAGGCCTTCGAGACCTTCCTGCAGACCAAGTACGTCGGCCAGAAGCGGTTCTCCCTGGAGGGCGGCGAGTCCGTCATCCCGTTGCTGGACGCGGTCATCGACTCGGCGGCCGAGTCCCGCCTGGACGAGGTCGTCATCGGCATGGCCCACCGCGGCCGGCTGAACGTCCTGGCCAACATCGTCGGCAAGTCGTACGCGCAGATCTTCCGCGAGTTCGAGGGCAACCTCGACCCGAAGTCGATGCACGGCTCCGGCGACGTGAAGTACCACCTGGGCGCCGAGGGCACCTTCACCGGCCTGGACGGCGAGCAGATCAAGGTCTCGCTCACCGCCAACCCCTCGCACCTGGAGGCGGTGGACCCGGTCCTGGAGGGCGTCGCCCGCGCCAAGCAGGACATCATCAACAAGGGCGGCACGGACTTCACCGTCCTGCCGATCGCCCTGCACGGCGACGCGGCCTTCGCGGGCCAGGGTGTCGTGGCCGAGACCCTGAACATGTCGCAGCTGCGCGGCTACCGCACCGGCGGCACCGTGCACGTCGTCATCAACAACCAGGTCGGCTTCACCGCGGCCCCCGAGTCCTCGCGCTCCTCCATGTACGCGACGGACGTGGCCCGCATGATCGAGGCCCCGATCTTCCACGTGAACGGCGACGACCCCGAGGCCGTCGTCCGCGTCGCGCGGCTCGCCTTCGAGTTCCGTCAGGCGTTCAACAAGGACGTCGTGATCGACCTCATCTGCTACCGCCGCCGCGGTCACAACGAGTCGGACAACCCGGCCTTCACCCAGCCGCTGATGTACGACCTGATCGACAAGAAGCGCTCGGTGCGCAAGCTCTACACCGAGTCCCTGATCGGTCGCGGCGACATCACCCTGGAAGAGGCCGAGCAGGCCCTGCAGGACTACCAGGGCCAGCTGGAGAAGGTCTTCACGGAGGTCCGCGAGGCCACCTCGCAGCCGTCGACGGTCGCGCCCTCGGACCCGCAGGCCGAGTTCCCGGTCGCGGTGAACACCGCCGTGACCTCGGAGGTCGTCAAGCGGATCGCCGAGTCCCAGGTCAACATCCCCGACCACATCACCGTCCACCCGCGTCTGCTGCCGCAGCTGCAGCGCCGGGCGTCGATGGTCGAGGACGGCACCATCGACTGGGGCATGGGCGAGACCCTCGCGGTCGGCTCCCTCCTGCTGGAGGGCGTCCCGGTCCGGCTGGCCGGCCAGGACTCGCAGCGCGGCACCTTCGGCCAGCGTCACGCGGTGATCATCGACCGTGAGACGGGCGAGGAGTACACGCCGCTGCAGTACCTCTCCGAGGACCAGGCGCGCCTGAACGTCTACAACTCGCTGCTGTCCGAATACGCGGCCATGGGCTTCGAGTACGGCTACTCGCTGGCCCGCCCCGAGGCGCTCGTGATGTGGGAGGCGCAGTTCGGCGACTTCGTCAACGGCGCGCAGACGGTCGTGGACGAGTTCATCTCGTCGGCCGAGCAGAAGTGGGCCCAGACCTCCGGTGTCGTCCTGCTCCTGCCGCACGGCTACGAGGGCCAGGGCCCGGACCACTCCTCGGCCCGCCCGGAGCGCTTCCTCCAGATGTGCGCGCAGAACAACATGACGGTCGCGATGCCGACCTCGCCGTCGAACTACTTCCACCTCCTGCGGTGGCAGGTGCACAACCCGCACCACAAGCCGCTGGTCGTCTTCACCCCGAAGTCGATGCTGCGCCTGAAGGCCGCCGCGTCGAAGGCGGAGGAGTTCACGACGGGCCAGTTCCGCCCGGTCATCGGCGACGACACCGTCGACCCGGCCGCCGTGAAGAAGGTCGTCTTCTGCGCGGGCAAGGTCTACTACGACCTGGCCGCCGAGAAGAAGAAGCGCGGCGCGGACGACACGGCGATCATCCGCATCGAGCGCCTGTACCCGCTGCCGGGTGCCGAGCTCCAGGCGGAGATCAAGAAGTACCCGAACGCCGAGAAGTACCTCTGGGCCCAGGAGGAGCCGGCGAACCAGGGTGCGTGGCCGTTCATCGCGCTCAACCTGATCGACCACCTGGACCTCGCGGTCGGCGCCGACGTCCCGCACGGCGAGCGCCTGCGCCGCATCTCGCGTCCGCACTCCTCGTCCCCGGCCGTCGGTTCCGCCAAGCGGCACCAGGCCGAGCAGGAGCAGCTGGTGCGTGAGGTGTTCGAGGCCTGAGCCTGCGTACGGAAGGCCCGGTTCCGAGTCCTCTCGACTCGGCGCCGGGCCTTCCGGCGTTCTCAGGTGAGGGCGGCGAGGAGCTGGGCCAGGGCCCGGACGGTCGACCGGATCTCCAGCAGGTACGCGGTCGCGCCGGACGGGCGCCGGGCCGGCTCCGGCGCCCGCGGCGGTTCGATGCCGACGGTGTCCACCTCCACGGCGAAGGGCAGCTGGAGCATCCGTACGGCGGTGGCGTGCTGGGCGGGGACGTGCAGCGCGGTCGTCACCAGCAGCAGCCGCTCCCCCGGGTCCAGTTCGGCGATCCGCTCGGCGAAGAAGGCGTAGCTGTCCGCGGTGTCCGCGCGGCGCCGCTCCGGCTCGCTCGACGGGGCGGCGACCACCCGGACGGGCAGCCTGCCGGGTGTGCGGTAGGTGCGGACGGCCCAGGTGCCGCCGGGGAGTCCGGACTCCTCACCCGCCACGGACTCCGGCGTCTGCAGGCCGAACGCGCGGCGCGTGCCGAAGTCCAGGGCCTCGTACTCCTCGCCGAGTTCGGGTGCCCCGGCGAGCGCCGCGAGCTCGAACTCGTCGCCCACGAAAGGGCGGTGGCCGCCGAGGGCGGTGACGGAGCCGGTCGTCACCCGCCCGGTGCGGATCAGCTGGGCGGCGTAGGCCGTGCGCGCCAGGCAGGCCCGGATGAGGCCGCCCAGCACCAGGACGTGCTCGTAGTGGGCGTAGCGCAGGCGGGTGCCGCCGCACAGGCCGAGTGCCTCGGCCGCGGCAAGCACGAGCTGCTGCTGCTCGGGCCGCACGGGCAGTTCGTCGGCGAGGTTGCGTTCCCTGCCCCGCCGGGTGTCCCAGCGCCGGGTGAACACGTCGAGCCGGGCCAGCCGCTCCGCCGCGTCGCCCTTCCCCGCCGCGAGGTCGCGGGCCAGCTCGTGGTCCTGGCCGGTGCGGGCGAACGCCTCGACCAGTGCGCGGACCGGCGGGGAGGCCAGCCAGAACTCGATGTCCGCGGCCGGTTCAACTCCCGTGCCGACGAGGGGGACCGGGTCGAAGTGGGTGCTCATGTCGTTCCGCCTCCGTGGGGTGGGTCTACCGCGCGCCGTCCCGAGAACTGCCGGGAGGGGGGCGGGGTCACGGAGCCGGCGGGGACGGCTCCGGCCCGGGACGCAGCCGTGGCGGACAGGACATATCCTCACCTCATGTACTTCACCGACCGAGGCATCGAAGAGCTGGAGAAGCGGCGCGGCGAGGAGGAGATCACCTTCGAGTGGCTGGCCGAGCAGCTGCGCACCTTCGTCGACCTGAACCCCGACTTCGAGGTACCGGTGGAGCGGCTGGCGACGTGGCTGGCCCGGCTGGACGACGAGGACGACGACATCTGAGGACGCCTGCGGGCGTCAGTCCAGCGGCCTGACCGGCGCCCAGGCGAGGCCGAGCACGCCGTGGGCGAGCAGGAGCGCGCCCGCCGCCGTCCAGCCGCCGCTGCGGCGGTGCAGTCCCCAGGCGGTGAGGGGCAGACCGGCCGCGATCTGGGCCAGGGAGAGGACGCGGCCCCACGGCCCGGCGGCCCAGGGCGGCCAGGGGCCGGGGCGGTCCTCGTGTGTCCCGTGCCGTTCCTCGCTTTCGCTTCCCGGCCGGTCCCCACCCTGCGCCGGGCCCGGGCGCGGCCACGCGCGCGCGGTGGCGCACAGCAGCTCGGCGCTGTCGCCCGGGGCGAGACCGTCGGGCAGGTCCACGCCCGCGCGCTGGAGGACGGCGAGCAGGCCGCGCAGCCGGGAGCGCGCGTCGGAGGCGGGGTCGGGGCGGGTCAGTTCGTCGAGGGACTGCACGTCGAGCACGGGGTCGAGGCCGAGCCGCCCCGCGAAGGTGTGCATCGCCTCGTCCACGCCCGCCGGGGTGCCGTTGGCGAGCCATTCGTAGCCGACCGGGCGGCGGAAGCCCGAGGCGAGGGAGAACCCGGCGCGTTCGGTGTCCCACCACAGGGCGAGCGCGGGCCAGGGGGCGCCGACGGCCAGGGCGAGCGCCCAGCCGGAGAGGACGCGGTCGACCGGTTCGCCGCCGTCCTGCCAGGGCCTGCCCTCGGGGACTAGGACGCTCCACCCCGCGCCGGCGGGCGCGATCAGCAGGTCCGCGCGCAGCAGCCGGGCCACGGGCGCGACGGCGTCGGGTTCCGCCCGGCACAGGAGCAGGGCGCCCGGGGCCGGCTGGGCCTCGCGGGCGGACCGGGACTGTTCCGTCGACATGTCCCCACGCTAGGCCGGATTGTCCCGTCGGCGGGATTTGTGATCACCAGAACGAGTGCCTTGACTTTCCCTGCCCGCGATATATCGTGTTTTACGGAAGACGCGATATGGCGTGTCGTGTTCAGGTCCGGCCCGCGAGCCGCGCCCGGTCAGCCAGGAGGTCCGCACCATGCCCGAGTGGTCCGTCACGGAGCCCAGGAAACTCACTTTCGACGAGCCGGTGCGCGACCTGCACGTCCGCGTCGTCAACGGAACGGTGAACGTCGTGGGCACCGAGGAGGGTTCCGCCCGCCTGGAGGTCTCCGAGCTGGAGGGCCCGCCCCTGGTGGTGACCCAGCGGCACGGCACCCTGACCGTGGCCTACGAGGACCTGCCCTGGAAGGGGTTCCTCAAGTGGCTGGACCGCAAGGGCTGGCGCCGCAGCGCGGTGGTCTCCCTGGCGGTGCCGGCCGGCACCCGGGTCGAGGTGGGCGTGGTCGGCGCGAGCGCGTTCGTCTCCGGGTTGCGGGGGCCGTCCGTGATCAAGGGCGTCACCGGCGACACCACACTCGTGGGCCTGTCCGGCCCGGTCCGCGCGGACACCGTCTCGGGGAACCTGGAGGCGCAGGCCGTCACCGGCGACCTGCGCTTCAACTCGGTCTCCGGCGATCTGACGGTCGTCGAGGGGGCCGGCTCCTCGGTGAAGGCGGACTCGGTCAGCGGGTCCATGATCGTCGACCTCGACCCGGAGGGCCCGACGGACGTCCGGCTGACCAGTGTCTCCGGCGAGATCGCCATACGTCTGCCGGCCCCGGCGGACGCGGACATCGAGGCCAACACCGCGAGCGGCACCATCTCCAACGCCTTCGACGACCTGCGGGTGCACGGCCAGTGGGGCGCCCACAAGATCACCGGACGGCTGGGCGCCGGCACCGGCAAGCTCCGGGCGACGACGGTCTCCGGCTCGATCGCCCTGCTGCGCCGCCCGCCACGCGACGAGGAGCCGTGGGAGGGGCGCACCGGCGAGAAGCCGGGCCCCACCCCCGGTGCGCCCGCCGGCCCGGTGGACGGTCCGGCGGGCGCACCGGGGGACAATTCCCTCTCCGGCCAGGGCGACGACCCGTCCGACGCCCCCACACCCCGCCCGGCCGACGGCACGACCGACAAGAAGGTGCTCTGACATGCCCCCCGTCTTCGCCCACGGCCGTCTGCGCCTGTATCTGCTGAAGCTGCTGGACGAGGCTCCCCGCCACGGCTACGAGGTGATCCGCCTCCTGGAGGAGCGCTTCCAGGGGCTGTACGCGCCGTCCGCAGGCACCGTCTACCCGCGCCTGGCCAAGCTGGAGGCCGAGGGCCTGGTCACCCACACCACCGAGGGCGGCCGCAAGGTCTACGCCATCACGGACGCGGGCCGCGCCGAACTGGCCGACCGCAGCGGTGAACTGGCCGACCTGGAGCTGGAGATCCGGGAGTCGGTCGCCGAGCTGGCCGCCGAGATGCAGGCCGATGTGCGCGGCGCGGCCGGGGATCTGCGGCGTGAGATGCGGGCCGCCGCCTCCGAGGCCCGCAAGGGCGGCTCCCGGTCGGAGACCTCCTTCGGCGACCATGCGGACGTCACCGACAAGGAGGCGTGGCGGGCGGCCAAGGAGGAGATGCGCCGGGCCAAGCAGGAGTGGAAGGAGCAGGCCCGCCGCGCCAAGGACGAGAGCCGTCGCGCCCGCGAGGAGGCCCAGCGCGCCCGGCGCCAGGCCAAGGAGGCGCAGGACCGCGCCCGGGCCCAGGCTCAGGAGGAGGTCCAGCGCATCGCCCGCCGGGTCCAGGAGCAGGTGCAGGACCACTTCACGCGCGGCGACTGGCCGACGGGGCTGCGCGAGGGCCTGACGGAACTGGCGAAGGAGTTCGGCGACTTCGGCAAGGAGCACGGCAAGGGGTTCGGCCGGGACTTCGGCTTCGGCCGCCAGGACGCCTCCTCCCCCGGGACCGACCGGGCCGGACAGGCCCCGGCAGCCGAGCACGCGCCCGCCGCCGAGTACACCCGGCCGCCCGAGTACTCCGAGACCCCCGACGACTTCCCGGCCGGCTACGAGCCCACCTGGGCCCATGAGACCGGCACCGGCGACCCGGCGCGTGATCTGGACCGACTGCTCGACCGGTTCCGCGACGACATCCGCGACGCGGCCCGCGACCACGGCGTGACACCGGATCAGTTCCGGGACGTCCGGCGCCACTTGTCGACGGCGGCGGCCCATATCGGGGCCGTGCTGCGGGCGCCCAAGCCCTGAGGCAGCCGGGGGCGGTACGGCCGTGCCGCCCGCCCGTCATGCGCTGGGCCCCGCGTGCGCCCGGACGGCGGCGGCCCCTCAGCCGGCCTTGGTCTCCGGGCCGCCGTACAGCACCCGGGTGACGGACTCATGGGTCACGCCGTGGTCGGCGAGGGCCTCGGCGGGCACTCCGGGGCGGCTGGTGAGGGCCAGCAGCAGATGCTCGTCGCCGATGTGCCGGTCCCGGCGGGCGACGGCCATGCGCAGCGACCTCGTCAGCACATCCTTGGCCTCCTTGCTGAACGGGCGGTGTCCGGACCACCCGGTTCCGCGCCGGCGGTCCCCGGCGAGCGCCCCGACACCGTGTGCCTCCTCGACGCGGGCGACGATCTCCGTGACGTCGATACCGAGTCCGGCGAGCGCCTCCGTCTCGGCCTGCGACAGCCCGCCCCGCCGCCGGGCGTCGCCGAGCGCCCGGCGTACGGAGTCGATCCACTCCCCGCCGCCGAGCGCCGCCAGGGCGAACGACGCCCGGCTGCCCTCCCGGTCGAGCAGCGCCAGCAGCAGATGCTCGGCTCCGACGGCCGGCGCCCTGTCCCGCTCGGCGTGCTCCGCCGCGCCCGTCACCACCGCGCGGGCGTCCTTCGTGAACCGCTCGAACATCAACGCCTCCCGTATTTCTTGTGCACGGCCTGCCTGCTGACCCCGAGTTCCGCGGCGATCTCCTGCCACGACCACCCTTGGTTGCGCGCGCTGCGCACCTGCACCGCCTCCAACTGCTCCAGCAGCCGGCGCAGTGCCGCGACGGCCCGCAGGCCCACACGTGGATCGCGATCTCCCGCCCGCTCGGCGAGATCCGTTGCCTCGGTCATGCTGTCAATGTTGGTTGACAGACCTCGGCATGTCAACCCCAGTTGACATGTGTGGGCACGCGGGAACGCGAACGGCGGGCCCGGAGTCAGGACCGGACCCGCCGTGAACGGCATGACGTGTGAGGTCAGTTGGTGAGCACGATCTTCCCGAACTGCTCGCCGGACGCCATCCGCTCGAAGCCCTCACGGGCCCGGTCCATCGGAAGCACCTCGTCGATCACCGGGCGCACCCCGGTCGCGGCGCAGAAGGACAGCAGGTCCTCCAGCTCGTCCTTCGTGCCCATGGTGGAGCCGACGACCTTCAGCTCCAGGAAGAAGATCCGGGTGAGTTCGGCGTGCGAGGGCCGGTCGCCGCTGGTGGCACCGGAGATGACCAGCGTGCCGCCGGGCTTCAGCGACTTCACGGAGTGCGACCAGGTGGCGGCGCCGACGGTCTCGATCACGGCGTCGACCCGCTGCGGCAGCCGGGCCCCCGACTCCACGGCCTCCACGGCGCCGAGCTCCAGGGCGCGCTTGCGCTTGGCCTCGTCCCGGCTGGTGGCGAAGACACGCAGCCCCGCCGCCTTGCCGAGGACGATCGCGGCCGTGGCGACACCGCCGCCGGCTCCCTGCACCAGCACCGAGTCCCCGGGCCGTACACCGGCGTTGGTGAACAACATCCGGTACGCGGTCAGCCAGGCGGTGGGCAGGCAGGCGGCCTCCTCGAAGGAGAGCTCCTTGGGCTTGGGCAGGACGTTCCAGGTCGGGACGGCGACCCGCTCGGCGAAGGTGCCCTGGTACCGCTCGGTGAGGATGGAGCGGGGCTCCCGGGGGCCGACCCCGTGCCCGCTCTGGCCGATGACGGAGTGCAGGACGACCTCGTTGCCGTCCTCGTCGACGCCCGCGGCGTCGCAGCCGAGGATCATCGGCAGCCGTTCCTCGGGGAGGCCCACGCCCCGCAGGGACCAGAGGTCGTGATGGTTCAGGGAGGCGGCCCTGACGTCGATGGTGCTCCAGCCGGGGCGGGCCTCGGGGACCGGGCGGTCCCCCAACTCCAGGCCGGAGAGCGGCTGGTCGCGGTCGATTCGGGCGGCGTAGACAGCGAACATGACCTTGACGATAGGCTCCGCGCCCGGCCGGCGGAACGGTGGGGCGTTGTGAGACACGCCCTCTTGCCAAGCCGCGGACCACCCCCGCGGGCCTTCCGCACCCTCCCCGCCCCCTCCGCGCGACACGCCGGCCCCGCCCTCCCCGCTCACCCGGACGGGCGAGCGGCCGGGTAAAGAGACGGCACCCACCGGCGGAGCAAGGAAACGGCCCCGCCCGGAAGCCGGGCGGGGCCGTCCATGCGACGTCCGGGTCAGCGGCGCGCGACGCCCTCGGCGCGCGCGGCGGCGGCGACGGCCGCGGTGACCGCGGGAGCCACCCGCTCGTCGAACGGGGACGGGATCACGTAGTCGGCGGCGAGGTCGTCACCGACGACACCGGCGAGCGCCTCGGCGGCGGCGATCTTCATGCCCTCGGTGATGCGGGAGGCCCGCACCTGGAGCGCCCCGGCGAAGATGCCCGGGAAGGCCAGCACGTTGTTGATCTGGTTCGGGAAGTCCGACCGGCCCGTGGCGACGACCGCCGCGTACTTGTGCGCGACCTCCGGGTGGACCTCGGGGTTCGGGTTGGCCATGGCGAAGACGAACGCGCCCTTTGCCATGGAGGCGACGGCCTCCTCGGGCACCGTGCCGCCGGAGACGCCGATGAAGACGTCCGCGCCGGCCAGGGCCGACTCCAGCGAGCCGGTGAGCCCGGCCTTGTTGGTGAAACCGGCCACCTCCCGCTTGACGTCCGTCAGGTCGGTCCGGTCGGCCGACACGACGCCCTTGCGGTCGGCCACCGCGACATCGCCGATGCCGGCCTCGACCAGCATCCGGGCGATGGCGACCCCGGCCGCTCCGGCGCCGGAGATGACGGCCCGCAGGTCCGCGAGGCCCTTGCCGGTCAGCCGCGCCGCGTTGCGCAGCGCCGCCAGTGTGACGACGGCGGTGCCGTGCTGGTCGTCGTGGAAGACCGGGATGTCGAGCCGCTCCTGCAGCTTGCGCTCGATCTCGAAGCACCGGGGCGCCGAGATGTCCTCCAGGTTCACCCCGCCGAAGGACGGCGCGAGGCGCACCACGGTCTCGACGATCTCGTCGACGCCGGTGCAGTCGAGCGCGATCGGGACCGCGTCGACTCCGCCGAACTGCTTGAACAGGATCGCCTTGCCCTCCATGACCGGGAGGGAGGCTTCGGGGCCGATGTCACCGAGCCCCAGCACGGCCGTGCCGTCGGTGACGACGGCGACGACGGACGACTTCCACGTGTAGTCGTTGACGAGGTCCGGCTGCTCGGCGATCGCGCTGCACACTTTCGCGACGCCGGGCGTGTACGCCAGGGACAGGTCGTCCTTGTCGCGGATCGGCACGGTGGCCTGCACGGCCATCTTGCCGCCGCGGTGCAGGGCGAATGCCGGATCGAAGGAATCGAGGGGTTCGACCCCGCCGTCCTGATCGGTATTGCCCCCGCTGCGAGGATTGACGATCTCCGCTGCCACTTTGTCTGACCCCTTAGGTGTTCTGGTTGAGGGTGGAACCACTCCTGGTGAGAAGTGGGCGGGGACGCGTATGGCCCTGCTCGTTGATACGTACGACGTACGACGTACGGCCCATACGCGACGGGCGCGCCGCACACGCGCCCTGAAGCCCCGGATGAGGGGTGTAAAGAACCTTCTTACCGGACGGACCGCGCCGGGACGAGTCCAATACGTGCAAGATCACATGACGCATGGGGAGACTTCCTCACCCATGGATACGAATCGGACACGACGCGAGGGCGCCACCGGTGTGAATCGTGCCGAAATGGGCGGACAATCATCACCAAACATCATGAATGGCCGATGACCCTCACGTACCCCGCACACGACCGGCCCGTATCCCGTGAAACACCGAAGATCTTCCGGCCGGAAGGATGGATTCCCGCAAGAGGTGCGGTCTGGATGGACCGACCTGCGGCGGTTCGGGGGTAACCCGTTATCCGATTTTGACATGGCGGGCGCCCTGAATGGCGCAGTCCGAATGGCAAGATGCCGTAATCACACAGGGTCGCGACACTCGAAGGCGTGTGCTCTCGTCGACCTGAGCAACTCCAGGCCCCTGCCGGTCACCGGCAGGCGCCCGCCCCATCGGCAACTCCACCCATCCGCCGGAGGAACCCACCATGACCGCACGCACCACCCGTCGTACGACCGCCGCTCGCTCCCGGTTGGCAGTGGTCGGCTCGATCGCGGTCGCAGGCGCACTGATTCTCACCGGTTGCGGTGACCAGACCGACAGCAGCTCGGAGAGCTCCGGCTCGAAGAGCGCGGCGCCGCTCGCCGACAAGCTGCCGCAGGCGATCCGCGACAAGGGCGTCATCAAGGTCGGCTCGGACATCGCGTACGCCCCGGTCGAGTTCAAGGACGACTCCGGCAAGACGGTCGGCATCGACCCCGACCTGGCCGCCGCCATGGGCAAGCAGCTCGGCGTGACGTTCCAGTTCGAGAACGGCACCTTCGACAGCCTCATCACCGGTCTGCGCTCCAAGCGCTACGACATCGCCATGTCGGCGATGACGGACACCAAGGACCGCCAGGAGGGCATCGACTCGGACACCGGCAAGAAGGTCGGTGAGGGCGTCGACTTCGTCGACTACTTCACGGCCGGTGTCTCGATCTACACCCAGAAGGGCAAGAACACCGACATCAAGACGTGGTCGGACCTGTGCGGCAAGAAGATCGTCGTACAGCGCGGCACGGTCTCCGAGGACCTGGCCAAGGCCGAGGCCAAGAAGTGCTCCGGTGGCAAGACCATCACCATCGAGGCCTTCGACAACGACCAGCAGGCCCAGACCCGCCTGCGTGCCGGTGGCGCCGCCGCCGGTTCGTCCGACTTCCCCGTCGCCGCGTACGCCGTGAAGACCTCCGGCGGCGGCAACGACTTCCAGCTGGTCGGCGAGCAGGTCGAGGCCGCCCCGTACGGCATCGCGGTCGCCAAGACCAACACCCAGCTGCGCGACGCCCTCAAGGCGGCCCTCGACGCGATCATCGAGAACGGCGAGTACGAGAAGATCGTCAAGAAGTGGGGCGTCGAGGACGGTGCGGTGAAGGAAGCCACCGTCAACGGCGGCAAGTGACCGCGCCGGACAGCGGGCACTGAAAGGCAACACCTGTGACTGACATCGACAAGAAGGACGGGCCGGCGGGCACCCCGCCGGCCGGTCCGGAGGCCATCAAGGCCATCCCGGTCCGCCACTACGGACGGTACGTCTCCGCCGTCGTGGCGCTCGCCCTGCTGGGCGCCGTCGTGTACGCGTTCTCCCAGGGCAAGATCAACTGGGGTGCGATCCCGGACTACTTCTTCGACGACCGCATCCTCGACGGCGTCGGCAGGACCCTGCTGCTGACGATCCTGTCCATGGCGATCGGCATCATCGGCGGCGTCCTGCTCGCCGTGATGCGCCTGTCGAAGAACCCGGTGACCTCGTCGATCGCGTGGTTCTACATCTGGTTCTTCCGCGGCACCCCGGTCCTGGTCCAGCTGATCGTCTGGTTCAACCTGGGCCTGGTCTTCGAGTACATCAACCTCGGCCCGTTCTACAAGAACGAGTGGTCGGACTTCATGACCCCGTTCCTGACGGCGCTGCTCGGCCTCGGCCTCAACGAGGCCGCGTACATGGCGGAGATCTGCCGTGCCGGTCTGCTCGCGGTCGACGAGGGCCAGACGGAGGCCTCGCACGCGCTCGGCATGAGCCACGTCAAGACGCTGCGCCGCATCGTCATCCCGCAGGCCATGCGCGTGATCGTGCCGCCCACGGGCAACGAGGTCATCAACATGCTGAAGACGACCTCGCTGGTGTCGGTCGTCCAGTATCCCGAGCTGTTCCGCGCGGCCCAGGACATCGGCCAGACCTCCGGCGCCCCGGCCGAGATGCTGTTCCTGGCCGCCGCCTGGTACCTGCTGCTGACCTCGGTCTTCAGCATCGGCCAGTACTACCTGGAGCGCTACTACGCGCGCGGTTCGAGCCGGTCGCTGCCGGCCACGCCGTTCCAGAAGATCAGGGCGAACGTGCTGTCCCTGTCCAGCCGCGCGAAGCCGACAGGAGGCAAGGCATGACGGCCATGGTCAAGGCCGAGGGCGTCCACAAGTCCTTCGGCCCCGTAGAGGTCCTCAAGGGCATCGACCTCGAGGTCAAGCAGGGCGAGGTGTTCTGCCTCATCGGTCCCTCGGGCTCCGGCAAGTCGACCTTCCTGAGGTGCATCAACCACCTGGAGAAGATCAACGCCGGACGGCTGTACGTCGACGGCGAGCTGGTCGGCTACCGCCAGAAGGGCGACAAGCTGTACGAGCTCAAGGACAGCGAGGTCGCGCTGAAGCGCCGGGACATCGGCATGGTGTTCCAGCGGTTCAACCTGTTCCCGCACATGACGGCCCTGGAGAACGTCATCGAGGCGCCGATCCAGGTCAAGGGCGTCGCGAAGGCCCAGGCCCGGGAGCGGGCGCGCGAGCTCCTCGACCGGGTCGGTCTGGCCGACAAGGCCGGGAACTACCCCTCGCAGCTCTCCGGCGGCCAGCAGCAGCGCGTGGCGATCGCCCGTGCGCTGGCGATGGACCCGAAGCTGATGCTCTTCGACGAGCCCACCTCGGCGCTCGACCCAGAGCTGGTCGGCGACGTCCTGGACGTCATGCGCGACCTGGCCGAGTCCGGCATGACGATGGTCGTCGTCACCCATGAGATGGGCTTCGCCCGCGAGGTCGGCGACAGCCTGGTCTTCATGGACGGCGGTGTGGTCGTCGAGTCCGGCGATCCGCGGGAGGTCCTGACCAACCCGCAGCACGAGCGGACGCAGGCGTTCCTTTCCAAGGTCCTCTGACCGAGGACAGAGAACCGAGGACCGAGGACAGACGGAGGGGCGGTACGGGTGATCCGTACCGCCCCTCTCTCATGCGCTACTTCAGCGCCAGCACCAGCGTGTCCGACGGGGAGCACCAGACCGGCCGAACCTCCGCGAAGCCCTGCTCGCGCAGGACGCGCGCGTGCCACGCGGCCGAGGGCGTGTCGCCGTCGGCGTGGTCGCCGTAGATCTCGAAGCGGCGGGCCGTCGGCTCGGCGAGGGCCGGGTCCTGGGCCGCCAGCCGCCACCACTCGGACCAGTCGGGGACACCGTCCGCCCTGGCCGCCTCCATGCGCGCGTGGCGCTGGGCGCGCTCGGCGGCGTTGATCCGGGGCGTCGATTCGTCGATCATGTGGTCCGCGTTCATGAAGACACCGCTGTCACGGACGAGCTCCGCGACCTGACCGTAGAGGGCCACGAGGGGTTCACGGTGCAGCCAGTGCAGGGCCGTGGCGGTCAGGACGGCGTCGTAGGAGTCGTACGGCAGCCGGGCCGGCCAGTCGGGGTCCTTGAGGTCGGCCGTGACGAACGAGATCCGCTCGTCGCCCGCGAAGGTGCCCTCGGCGATGGCGAGGAGCGCCGGGTCGAGGTCGACGCCGGTGCTGGTGGCCTCCGGGAACCGAGCGAGCAGCCGGGCCGAGATGCTTCCGGTGCCGCACGCGAGGTCGAGCACGCGCGGGGCCGGGCCGACGAGGGCCTCGACCATGTCCAGCATGATCCGGAAGCGGTCCTCCCGGTCGGGCATGTACCACTCCTGCTGCCGGTCCCAGCTGCGCTGCCAGCCGGCCCAGTCCGCCGTGGCCGTGGTCGCCGAGCTGTCCAAGTCCGTCATCGGGCCCCTCCGTCACAGGATTGCGTAATACCCTGGATACACGATCGCCCATTACCCGACCGCACGACGACGATAGAACGTCTCCGTAAGGACTACAAGTGGAACTGGCCTATTACTCGGACTACGCCGTGCGCCTCGTCAACAGCGAGGACCCGGCCCGGGGCAAGGACTCGCTGACCTCGGTCGAGGCCGTCCGCGACCTCTTCGGCGGCGGCCAGGAGGCGGCCCGGCGCGCCACCGAGGCCGACGTGACCCGCTTCCGCTCGGTCCGCGCACGCCTGCGGTCGGTCTTCGAGGCGGCGGACGGGGGCGACGAGTCCACCGCGGTGAACCTGCTGAACGCCCTGCTCCTGGAGTTCCCGGTGAGCCCGCAGATCTCCGGGCACGACGTCCGGGACGAGGACGGGCGCCCGCTGTGGCACATGCACCTGGCCGACCATCCGTCGAACGCGACCGCCGGCTACGCGGCCATCGCCGCGATGGGCCTGGCCTTCCATCTGACGGAGTACGGCGTCGACCGGCTGGGGCTGTGCGAGGCGTCGCCCTGCCGCAACGCCTACCTGGACACCTCGACCAACCGCTCCCGGCGCTACTGCTCGGACCGCTGCGCGACCCGCGCCAACGTCGCCGCCTACCGGGCCCGCAAGCGCCTGGAGGCCGACCGGTCGGCCAGCACCGGCCGCACGGCCGACAGCGCCCAGCGCAGCACGGCCCACGGGGAGCGCTGACCGGGCTTGCGCGGCCGCACCCGCAGCCGTACGCGGCCCAGGATCAGCTCGTCCGGGACGACGCCGTAGTCGGTGCTGTCGCCGCCGGCGAACGCGTTGTCGGCCAGCACCCACCAGCCGCCCTCGCGGCGCTCGGCCGCACGCTTGACGACGAGCAGGTCCTGCTGGAAGGGGTGGCGCAGGACGACGATGTCACCGGGCCGGGTGCGGCCCCGGTGCGAGACCACGAGCAGATCGCCGTGGTACAGCGTGGGCACCATGGACGGACCGGTCACCTCGGCCCACCCGAAGGGCCGCCCGGCCCGCCCGCGCTCGGTCTCCTGCGACAACTCCGGCATCCCCGGCACCTCCCCGGTACGGTCCTCCACCAGTCTCAGTCTCACCCTGGACTTTTGTCCTAAGCCCACGGGGGCACTCGCGAAATCCGGTCTTGCAGGGAGTAATGTCCCACCTGAGAAGACGATCACGAGGAAGGAATGCTCCATGCTTTCCCGCCTGTTTGCCCCCAAGGTCAAGGTCAGCGCACACTGCGACCTGCCCTGCGGTGTGTACGACCCGGCCCAGGCCCGCATCGAGGCGGAGTCGGTGAAGGCCGTCCAGGAGAAGATGGCCGCCAACGACGACCCGCACTTCCAGGCGCGTGCCACCGTCATCAAGGAGCAGCGCGCCGAGCTGGCCAAGCACCACGTCTCGGTGCTCTGGAGCGACTACTTCAAGCCCCCGCACTTCGAGAAGTACCCGGAGCTGCACCAGCTGGTCAACGACACCCTGAAGGCCCTCTCGGCCGCCAAGGCGTCGACGGACCCGGCGACGGGCCAGAAGGCTCTGGACTACATCGCCCAGATCGACAAGATCTTCTGGGAGACCAAGAAGGCCTGAACCCAGGTCTGTTCGTCGTTCTCCCGACGCCCGAAGGGGCTCGGCCGGTTCGCCGGGCGGGCCCCTTCGGTGTCGGTCGGGGCGGGCGACGGGCCGTCCATGCGTGTCAGGGTCCCGCGCCGCTGATCGGCACCGCGCCGGGCGCGGCCGTCCGGGCGCTCCGGCCGAGGGTGCCGGCCGCACTGGCCCTTGCGCGGGCGGCGGCCGCCCGGGGGAGGTGCGGCGGCCCGGCCTACGATCACCCCATGAGCATCCGCTGGACGTACGCCTTCGTGGACCGGCCCGCCGCCGTCTTCGAGCCGGCCCACAGCTTCTGGGCGGCGGTGACGGAGAGCCGTCTGTCGGCCTTCCGGGGCGATGGGGACGAGTTCGTCACCCTGCTGCCCGGCGACGGGGCGGACCCCTGCGTCAAGGTGCAGGGGGTCGGATCCGGGGCCGGGGGCGCGCATTTCGACTTCGCCGTCGAGGACGTACGGGCCTTCGTGGACGGCGCGTCGGAGCGCGGGGCCGGTCCGGTCGCCGAGCACGACGGGTGGGCCGTGCTGCGCACGCCCGCGGGGGTGCCGTTCTGCGTGGTGCCGTGGGCCGGGGAGGCGGTCCGGCCGCCCGTCGTGCACGGGAGCCGTCTCGACCAGGTCTGCCTGGACGTCCCGCCCTCCGCGTTCGACGCCGAAGTCGCCTTCTTCACCGTGCTGTTGGACGGCTGGGAGTCCCGGCCCGGCTCGCGCCCCGGCTTCCATGTGCTGCGTCCCCCGGCCGGGCTGCCGGTCCGCGTCCTGATCCAGCGGCTCGGCGAGGAGCGCCCGGCCTCGGCCCATGTGGACCTCGCCTGCGCGGACGTGGCCGCGGCCCGGGCCCGGCACGAGGAGCTGGGCGCCTCCTTCGTCGCGGAGGGCGCGCACTGGACGGTGATGCGGGACCCGGCGGGCGGCGTCTACTGCCTGACGGCTCGCGATCCGGGCACGGGCGCGCTCAGCGGGACCTGACGAAGCAGAGGGCGTCCTCGCCCGGCGCGGGCGGCGTGCACTCCGGCGGGAGTGCCGGGGTCGTCGCGTTCTCCCAGCGGTACGGCCCCGGCGACTCGGTCGCGTCCCGCAGCCACAGCGTCACGCCGCCCGCGACGGCCACCAGGACCAGCCACACCGCCACGATCCACCGCCATGACCGGCGGCTCGTCCGCCCCGTCACGCCCACCGCTCCACGTCGACCACGGCGCTCACCGGCAGGGGCCCGTACACATGCGGGAACTCCTCGCCGCCCGGCTTCACCGCCTCGTAGCGCAGTGGCACGTCCAGCCGCTCCGGGTCGACGACCAGTACGACCAGGTCGTCGGGGCCGTCGTAGGAGCCGTAGAGGAAGGCGGCGACGGCCGGGAGCTGGGCGCGGGTCGAGCAGTGGATGAAGCCCTCCTCCTGGAGCGTGCGGCCACGGGTGGAGATCTCGTAGGCCCCGCGCTCGCGGGCGGCCTCCCAGAGCGAGCGCTCCGTGAGGTGGAGGATGTACGTGCGTTCGGACATACGGCGACCCTACGGTCCGGGGCGGACCGGCTTCCCCGTCGGAGGTCAGGATTCGGTCGCGGTGGTCTTCTCGGGCCGGCCGGCCGGAGCGGGCTGTCCGGGCGGGGCGGATGGAGAGGGCTGTCCGGGCGGGGCGGGCCGGTCGTGATGCCGCTGCTCGGCCGGCTCCTCCGAGTGCCCGGAGCAATCGGGGTTCCGGCAGGGGCCGGCGACCCAGGTCGGGACCCATGCGCCCAGCGTCTTGTGACGCCGGACGACCGTTTCGACGGGCTGTCCGCAGTCGGGACAGACGTGCTCTTCGCTGCCCATGTGCCCAGGGTAGGGCGGCTCGGGGCTCAGCGCTTCCTGCTGTACGTACGGACCACGGTCCCGTTGCCGAAGGCGCGGACCTCGTCGAGGGCGAACTCGGTGACGGAGAGATCCGAGCCGAACATCGGCATGCCCGTGCCGTAGACGACCGGGTAGCTCTTGATGACCAGTTCGTCGATCTCGTCGAACAGGACACCGGCGAGCTGCGAGCCGCCACACAGGTAGATGCCCAGGCCGCCCTCCTCCGCCTTCAGCGCCCGGACCCTGCCGACGACGTCGTCCCTGATCAACTCGACCTCGGGGTCGGGCGACTCGGGCAGGGAGCGCGTCGCGACGTACTGGCGCAGGTGGGCGTACGGGCTCGTGATGCCGACCTTCAGGGCTTCGTCGTAGCTGCCGCGGCCCTGGATCACCGTGTCGAACCGCTTGTTCTCCAGGTGGTCGAGGCCGAGGGCCCGGCGGCCCTGGGTCGCCACCGTCTCCGGGTACTGCTCCGCGAGGTACGCCAGGAACTCCTCGTCCACGAAGCGGAACATGTCCGAGGCGTCGCCGGCCGTGTCCCCGATGAAGCCGTCGAGGGAGCAGGCGATGAAGTACGTGAGCTTTCGCAAGCCGGTCTCTTTTCGTAGGCTGACCTCAACCACTTCGGTTGTAGTGCTTCAGTTGTAGTACTCCGACTGTAGTGGTCGCAAGGGTTTTTCCCTGAGGACTTCAACTGAGAGAGGGGATTCCGCATGGCGGGGAATCCGGAGCGGCGGGCGGCTCTCGTCGACGCGGGTGTCGAGGTGCTGGCGCGCGAGGGGGCGCGGGGGCTGACCTTCCGGGCGGTGGACGCCGAGGCCGGGGTGCCGGTCGGCACCGCCTCCAACTACTTCACCGGGCGCGCGGATCTGCTCCGGCAGATCGACGCCCGGCTGCATGTGCGGCTCGCGCCGGACCCGCAGGTCCTGGCCGGGCTGCTCGAACGGCCGAAGGACCGCTCGCTCGTCACCGCGTTCATGCACGACCTGATGGGCCGCGCGACCCGCGACCGCACGGGCTATCTGGCGCTGCTGGAGATGCGCCTGGAGGCGACACGGCGCCCCGAACTGCGCGCCTCGTTCACCAAGTCGGTGCGCGGCGATCTCGAGGAGGGCCTCGCCTTCCACCGCTCCGCCGAGCTGCCCGGCGGCGACGCGGTCGTCACCGTGCTCTATCTGGCGATGCTCGGCCTGCTCGTGGAGCACCTGACCCTGCCGGACGTCCTGGACGGCGTCCTGCCCGGCGTGACCGTCCCGGACGGGCTGGTGGAAACCATCACGGCGATGGTGGTGCCGCAGGAGTAGACCCGGACGGCCAGGGGCGGGCGGCTGGATGGGTGGCGGGGCTCAGGCGCGCGGGTCGCGCCACATCGGCCACATCCGCGGGCCGTCCGGCAGGTCGAGGGGGCGTCCTTCCAGGGTGAAGCCGAGGCGCTCGTACAGCACACGGCTGCGGGCGCTGCTCGCCTCCAGATAGGCGCCGAGGCCCTCCCGGTCGCAGCGGTCGAGGACGGAGGTGATGAGGGCCGTGCCCAGGCCCTGCCCCTGCCGCTCCGGGGCCGCGCCGATCATCCACAGGTACTCGTGGGCCCGCCCGGCCGGATGTGCACCGGCGGTCAGCCGGCCGATCAGTTCGACGCGCTCGTTGTCCGGGTCGACGGCCGCGCGCAGCTCGGCGGGACCCTCGTCGTCCTGCTCGGGCGCGTCGGCGGGGACGGACATCCACAGCGCGCAGGCCGTGCCGTCCTCGGTGACGTCGATCCGGCCGTGGGCCAGGACGACATCGGTGAACGCGGCCATCAGCTTCGGGTGGGTGGTGCGGCGGTGCTCCTCGCCGGGGAAGACCCAGCTGCTGACCGGGTCGTCCTGGAAGGCCGCGTCCAGCAACCCCACCACCAGCTCCCGGTCCGCCTCGCCCGCCGTCCGGATCGCCACGCCCATGAGTCCGCGCCCCTTCGTCTCAACCGGCCTTGATCGTAGGTCGGTTGACCGTGCGCTGCCGTACCGGGGACGACTTTGACGTGATCCGTTCGCCTCGAGGAGGCGGAGAGGGGCACCCGCGTACGGAGGGGGACGGGGGACGGGCCCCGCACACCGTGGGGATGTGCGGGACCCGCCGGGCCGGAGCCACGATGGCGCCGTACGGGGTCAGGAGCCGTACGGCCCCGGTGGCTCCGGGGTCCTCATGGCCGCGGCGCCCTGCCCGCGGCCGTCGTTCAGGCGCTGCGCCGGGTCACGAACTCGGCCAGCGCCAGCAGTCCACCCGCCTCCTCCGGGTCGGGCACCGCGCGGGCGAGCGCCTGAACGGCACGGGCCATCCGGTCCGCGGCCTGGGCCTGCGCCCAGTCACGGCCGCCCGCCCGTTCCACGGCGAGCGCGGTGCGCTGAAGGTCCTCCTGGTCGTAGGGCACCTCGTACAGCGCGGCCAGCTCCCGGGCCGCCGGGCCGCCCGAGGTGAGCGCCGCGACGACGGGCAGCGACTTCTTGCGGGCGGCGAGGTCCGCGCCGACCGGCTTGCCGGTACGGCTCGGGTCTCCCCATATGCCGATCACGTCGTCGATGAGCTGGAACGCGAGCCCGGCCTCACGGCCGAACGCGTCCAGCGCCCGGACCTCGTCGTCGCCGGCGCCCGCGTACAGCGCCCCGAGCGCGCAGGCGCAGCCGAGGAGCGCGCCGGTCTTGGCCTCGGCCATGGCGAGCACCTCGTCGAGGGAGACCTCGCCGGGGTGCCGCTTCTCCAGCGCGGTGTCGGTGTGCTGGCCCGCGCACAGCTCGACCACGCAGTCGGCGAGCCGGGAGGCGGCCGCGGAGGACGCCGGATGCGGGTCCTCGGCGAGCAGACGCAGGGCCAGCGCCTGCAGGGCGTCCCCGGCGAGGATCGCGTCGGCGTCGCCGAACACGGTCCACGCGGTGGGCCGGTGCCGGCGGGTGGTGTCCCGGTCCATCACGTCGTCGTGCAACAGCGTGAAGTTGTGGACCAGTTCCACCGCGACCGCCGCCCGCAGGGCCGCCGCCCGGGCCCGTGGGCCGCCGAGCGCCGCCGCGGCGGTGAGGACGAGGGCGGGCCGGATGGCCTTGCCCGCGCCGCCCGTCGCCGGGGTGCCGTCCGGGTCGGTCCAGCCGAAGTGGTAGAGCGCGATCCTGCGCATGGAGGGGGGCAGCGACTCGATCGCGGCGCGCATCTCGGGGTCGACGGACGCCCGGGTGCCCTCCAGGATCGCCGCCGCCTCGGGCGGGTCGGCCGGTCCTGGGCGGTCCGGCCGACCGGTCAGGACGGGCCCGCGCCCCTCGGGCGGCTCGGTCGCACGCGGTACCCCCGCGGGGCGGTGCTGTGTCTCCGTCATGAACTCACCCACGGCCTCGCCTCGATGAGTCGGCCCACGGTGACCCTTCCGCTCCAGCTGGGACGCCTACGCCGTGGGTCTACCCACGCGGACTGCGCGGAACACGGCGTACCGCCGGCGGAGGTCATCGCCATCGGCCGATCTCGACGTTCTCCAGGACACCGAGGGCGTCCGGGACGAGGACCGCGGCCGAGTAGTACGCCGTGACCAGGTAGTTGATGACGGCCTGTTCGTTGATGCCCATGAAGCGGCACGACAGACTCGGCTCGATCTCGTCCGGGATGCCCGCCTGCTGGAGCCCGATGACGCCCTGCTCCGCCTCGCCGGTGCGCAGCGCGATGATCGAGGTCGTCCGGGCCTCGGTGACCGGGATCTTGTTGCACGGGAAGATGGGCACGCCCCGCCAGGTCGGGATGCGGTTGCCGCCCATCTCGATGGTCTCCGGGACCAGTCCGCGCTTGTTCAACTCGCGTCCGAACGCGGAGATCGCGCGCGGGTGGGCGAGGAACATCTTGGTGCCGCGCCGCCGGCTCAGCAGCTCGTCCATGTCGTCGGGGCTGGGCACGCCGTCGTGCGGCTGGAGCCGCTGGTCGTACTCGCAGTTGTGGAGCAGGCCGAACTCGCGGTTGTTGACGAGTTCGTGCTCCTGGCGCTCCTTCAGGGCCTCCACGGTGAGCCGCAACTGCTGCTCGGTCTGGTTCATCGGCTGGTTGTACAGGTCGGCCACGCGTGTGTGGATGCGCAGCACGGTCTGGGCGATGCTCAGTTCGTACTCGCGGGGCCGGGCCTCGTAGTCCACGAAGGTGTGCGGGATGTCCGGCTCGCCGCTGTGGCCGGCCGCCAGGTCGAGCGCCTTCTCGCCGTACTTGTTGGTGCGCTGCGCGGGGATCGACCGCAGCTGCTCCAGATGCCCCTGGAGCGACTCGGCGCGCTCCGCGATCTGCTCGAAGTCCCGCCGGTCCAGGACCAGGACGGTGCAGGCGGTGACCGTGCGGGCCGTGTACTCCCAGATGGCGTCCGGGTCGAGCAGCGCCTGCTCGCCGAGGTAGGCGCCGTCGGCGAGGACGCCCAGCAGCTCGTCCTCCCCGTAGGGGCCGGGGCCGATCTTCTCCACCCTGCCGTGCGCCAGCAGGTACACCGCGTCGGCCGGGCTGCCGAACGAGGCGATGACCTGGCCGGCCGCGAACTCCCGCTGCACACAGCGCTGGGCCAGCTCGGAGAGCACGTCCTCGTCCTCGAAGTCCCGCAGCACCGGGAGTTCGCCCAGCTCGGCGGGGATGACCTCGACCCGGTCGCCGGTCTTCACGAACGTGACGCGGCCGTCCCCCACGGCGTACGTCAGACGCCGGTTGACCCGGTACGTGCCGCCCTGCACGTTGACCCAGGGCAGCATGCGCAGCAGCCAGCGGGAGCTGATCTCCTGCATCTGAGGTGCTGACTTGGTCGTGGTGGCCAGGTTCCGTGCGGCCGCCGTGCCGAGACTCTGCTGCGACTTGGCCTGCTCCGTACGGACCTCTTCGCCTACCGACATATGGAATTGCCCTCCCGGTCGTGCACCGGCGCCGTCGTGGCGCCACGCGTAGCGATCTGCCTGACCAGGCTTTCATCACGGAACGTGTTGGTGCTATTACACGAACGAGGGGGAATGGATCACGGGCTCGCTGGGCAGATGGCGGTCTTCTGTCGATCCGTACCGGCCCGCGGACTGGCCGAAACGGCTCGCTCACCGTGCGAGCGGGGAAGCGAGAAGGAGTCCTTTCCTCCGTTTCCGGTAAAGCACCGGTACGAGGCGGCCGCATCCGGCGGCCGCCCCACGGCGCGAGGAGGCGTACATGGCCACTCCCATGTCCGCGAGCAGATTCCTGCAGAGGCTGCGCGCGGAGGGCGTGACGGTCGTCGAGGTCGGCGACTGGGAGCACCACAACCGCGACCACGTGGGGCCCTGGGGCCCCGTGCACGGGGTGATGATCCACCACTCGGTGACCAAGGGCAGCGCGCACACCGTGGAGCTGTGCCGCAAGGGCTACGAAGGGCTGCCCGGCCCGCTCTGCCACGGAGTGATCACCAAGGACGGCAAGGTCCACCTGGTCGGCTACGGCCGCGCCAACCACGCCGGGCTCGGCGACGACGACGTGCTGCGCGCGGTCATCGCGGAGAAGGCGCTGCCGCCCGACAACGAGGCCAACACCGACGGCAACCGCCACTTCTACGGCTTCGAGTGCGAGAACCTGGGCGACGGCAAGGACCCCTGGCCCGAGGCGCAGCTGGAGGCGATCGAGCGGGTGTCGGCCGCCATCTGCCGGCATCACGGCTGGAACGAGCGCTCGGTGATCGGGCACCTGGAGTGGCAGCCCGGGAAGGTGGACCCGCGCGGGTTCACGATGGCGTCCATGCGCGGGCGTATCAAGGAGCGGCTGAAGTAGCGGCGCCGCGCCGGTCACAATGGCCGGGTGACCAGCCGTGACGCCGTACCCGACCTCGCCGCCCTGCGGCCCCTGCTGCCCTCGCCGCTGTGCGAGTCGGCGGACGGGCGGCTGGAGCGGCGCGGGGTGCGGCTGCTGCTCAAACGGGACGACCTGATCCACCCGGAGCTGATCGGCAACAAGTGGCGCAAGCTCGCGCCGAACCTGACGGCCGCGGCCGGACGCACGGTCGTCACCTTCGGCGGCGCCTATTCCAACCATCTGCGGGCCACGGCGGCGGCGGGCCGGCTCCTCGGCCTGCCCACGGTCGGCGTGGTGCGCGGCCAGGAGCTGGCGGAACGTCCCCTCAACCCGTCGCTGGCCCGGTGCGTGGCCGACGGGATGCGGCTGCACTTCGTCGACCGGTCGACGTACCGCCGCAAGAGCGAGCCCTCGACGCTCGCCGCCGTGCTGCGCGCGGCGGGCGCCCAGGACGCCCATGTGGTCCCGGAGGGCGGCAGCAACGCCCTCGCCGTCCAGGGGTGCCGGGCGCTCGGCGAGGAGCTGCGCGGGCGGGCCGACGTGGTCGCGGTGGCGTGCGGCACGGGCGGGACCCTGGCGGGTCTGGCCGCCGGGCTGGGGCCGGGCGCGCGGGCACTGGGCGTGCCGGTGCTCCGGGGCGGATTCCTCGGTACCGAGGTGCGCGCCCTGCAGTCCGCGGCGTTCGGGGGCCCGCGCGGGGACTGGTCGCTGGAGGAGCGCTTCCACTTCGGCGGGTACGCGCGTACGACGCCCGCTCTGGAGTCCTTCGCGGCCGACTTCGAGGACCGGCACGGGATACCCGTCGAGCGTCTTTATGTCGCCAAAATGCTGTACGCGCTCGTGGCCCTCGCCGAGGAGGGCGCCTTCGCGCGCGGGACGACGGTCGCGGCCGTCGTCACGGGGGCGCCGTTCACCGGGTGAGTCCGGGAGCCGGATGAGTCCGCGACCTTAGCCGACCCGGCGGCCGGGTCAGTCCGCCTCGCGGTAGGCCGCCGCCTCCTCCAGGTCCAGCCTGCGCAGCAGGGTCCGCAGCATCTCGTCGTCGATGTAGCGGCCGTCGCGCAGCTTGACGAAGACGGCGCGTTCGGCGCCGATCACCTCCCGGGACAGCCGCCGGTAGGTGTCGTCGACAGACTCTCCGGTGATCGGGTTGGCCTGGCCGAGGCGCTCCCAGACGGAGTTGCGCCGGCGTTCCAGGACCGCTCGCAGGCGCTCGACCAGGGGCTCGGGGAGGGTGTTGCGTTCGTCGGCGAGGAGTTCCCGCAGGCGTTTGTCGGCGGCCCGGGACGCCTGCGCCTGGGCGTTGGCCTCGGCGAGGGTCTCGGCCTGGGGGTCGCGCCCGGGCAGCTTCAGCAGGCGGATCAGCGGCGGCAGCGTCACGCCCTGCACGACGAGGGTGCCGATCACCGTGGTGAAGGTCAGGAAGAGGATGAGGTTGCGCTCGGGGAACGGCTCGCCCTCCTGCATCGTCAGCGGGATGGAGAACGCGATGGCGAGGGAGACCACGCCGCGCATCCCCGCCCAGGAGATGACGAACGGCGCCTTCCAGGTCGGGTTCTCCTCGCGCTCCCTGATCCGGGCCGAGAACATCCGTGGCAGGAAGGTCGCCGGATACACCCACAGGAACCGCGAGGCGACGACGACGGTGAACAGGGCGGTCGCGTACCAGGCGGCGGTGGAGCCCTCGAACTCCCCGAGGCCTCGGAGGACGACCGGCAGTTGCAGGCCGATCAGGGCGAACACCGCCGACTCCAGCACGAACGCGACCATCTTCCACACGGCCTCCTCCTGGAGCCGCGTCGCGAAGTCGACCTCCCACGCGCGATGCCCGAGGTAGAGCGCGACCACCACGACGGCGAGCACTCCGGAGGCGTGCACCTGCTCGGCGACCGCGTACGCCACGAACGGGGTCAGCAGCGACAGTGTGTTCTGCAGCAGCGCCTCCTTCAGGTGGGTGCGCAGCCAGTGGATGGGCACCATCAGCACCAGTCCGGCGACGACGCCCCCGACGGCGGCCAGCAGGAACTCGCGAATGCCGCCGGCCCAGGTGGCGCCCTCGCCGACCGCCGCGGCGACGGCGACCCGGTAGGCGGTGATGGCGGTGGCGTCGTTCACCAGGGACTCGCCCTGGAGGATCGTGGTGATCCGCGACGGCAGGCCCACCCGGCGGGCGACGGCCGTCGCCGCGACCGCGTCGGGCGGCGCCACGACCGCGCCCAGCACCAGCGCCGCGGTCAGCGGCAGCCCGGGGACCAGCAGGTAGGCGGCGTAGCCCACGACGAGGGTCGCGAACAGGACGTAGCCCACGGACAGCAGCGCCACGGGACGCAGCTGCGCGCGCAGGTCGAGGTAGGAGCTGTCGGTGGCCGCCGTGTAGAGCAGCGGCGGCAGGATCAGGGGCAGCACGATGTGCGGGTCGAGGGTGTAGTCGGGCACGCCGGGCACGTACGACACCATGAGCCCGGCCGCGACCAGCAGCAGGGGCGCCGGGACGGGGACCCGCCGGGCGAGGGCGGCCACCGCCGCGCTTCCCGCCACCAGCAGCAGCAGCGGCATCACGTCCATGCTTCTCGCCCACCCTCGTCCGTCGCCCACGCTCGCGCGTGCCCGCTCGCCGTGCCCGGGGACGGCGCCACCCGCGCTCCCCGGCCATGATTCTCGCGCGCGGGGCCCCGCGCGGCCGTCGTAACCTGGCAATCATGAAACAGTGCACGCACGCCGACGGGCTGCCGCACCCGGAACCCGAGCCGCTGAGCGAGACGTGTCCGGAGTGTCTGGCGGAGGGCACGCATCCGGTACAGCTGCGGATCTGCCTGACCTGCGGTCACGTCGGCTGCTGCGACTCCTCCCCCAGGCGGCACGCCACCGCGCACCACAAGGAGACCGGGCATCCGGTCATGCGGACCTTCGAGCCCGGGGAGAACTGGCGCTGGTGCTTCGTGGACCATGTTCTCGTGTGACGGGGACGTAGGCTGGACGGCGCCGGAACCGGACGGTTCGACCGTCTGACGTCTGGGTACGTCAAACCGGCGCGCGCTCTTCCCAATTGGGCCCGCAGACCCCCTAGCCACGGAGCGTATCCGTGTGTTTACTATGAGTGACAGCAAGGGGTTGGGGTCCTGGGGACAGGAAACTTCGAAGCGCGGTAGCGTCACCGCTGAACCACAGATCGCGTTACCCCGGGGGGCGACCCTCGGCCCCGAGAAGCTTGTACCACCTTGGAGGTGAGGGTGTCCCAGATCGCAGGCGAGCCCGTGACCCAGGACTTCGTGGAAGTCCGGCTGCCGGCTGCGGGTGCCTACCTGTCGGTGCTGCGTACGGCGACTGCCGGCCTCGCCGCCCGTTTGGACTTCACCCTCGACGAGATCGAGGACCTTCGCATCGCGGTGGACGAGGCCTGCGCGATCCTGCTCCAGCAGGCCGTGCCCGGCTCGGTGCTCAGCTGCGTGTTCCGGCTCGTCGACGACTCGCTGGAGGTCACCGTCTCGGCCCCGACGACGGACGGCCACGCCCCGTCGCGGGACACCTTCGCCTGGACCGTCCTGTCGGCCCTGGCCGGCAAGGTCTCCTCGGCGGTGGACGAGGACAAGACCGTGTCGATCAGCCTCTACAAACAGCGCGGCGCGGGACCCGGGCCGGCGTGAGGGACGGGGACGGGCCGGTGCGGGACGAAGAGCGCGGCACACGGGAGCTGCCGGACGGCACCTCCCCCTGCTCCGACGGAGCCGGGAGCCTGGGGGCGGGCCCGAGCGGCCCGAGCGGTTCCCGCCGCATGGCGGACGGCATCGACGGCATCCCCGAGCAGGCCCGGCCGCACCCGGAGGACGACTCCGTGGCGACCGGCCTCCTGGACGACGGGCGGGATGACGAGGGTGCCGTGCAGGGCGCGCCCGCACCCGGGCGCAACGGGGTCTCCCCGGCCCGGCCGGCGGCGAGGGCTCGGGAGAGGGCGACGGGCGGGACGATGAGCGAGCACGAGCGATACGCCGAGGACCGGGCGGCCGGCGCGCGCGGCGCGCAGGCCACACGCCACGACCCGCAGGACCGCAGCGGGGCGCGCGCCCTGTTCATCGAGCTGCGCGGGCTGCAGGACGGCACCCCGGAGTACGCGGAGCTGCGCAACCGGCTGGTCCGGATGCATCTGCCGCTCGTGGAGCACCTCGCGCGCCGCTTCCGCAACCGCGGCGAGCCGCTCGACGATCTCACCCAGGTCGCCACCATCGGGCTGATCAAGTCGGTCGACCGCTTCGACCCGGACCGCGGCGTGGAGTTCTCGACGTACGCGACGCCGACGGTCGTCGGCGAGATCAAGCGGCACTTCCGCGACAAGGGCTGGGCGGTCCGCGTCCCGCGCAGGCTGCAGGAGCTGCGCCTCGCGCTGACGACGGCCACCGCGGAGCTGTCCCAGCTGCACGGCCGCTCGCCCACGGTCCACGAGCTCGCCGAGAAGCTGGCGATCTCGGAGGAGGAGGTCCTGGAGGGCCTGGAGTCGGCCAACGCCTACTCCACGCTGTCCCTGGACGTCCCCGACACCGACGACGAGTCCCCGGCGGTCGCGGACACCCTGGGCGCGGAGGACGAGGCGCTGGAGGGCGTCGAGTACCGCGAGTCGCTCAAGCCGCTGCTGGAGGACCTTCCGCCGCGCGAGAAGCGCATCCTGCTGCTGCGCTTCTTCGGCAACATGACCCAGTCGCAGATCGCGCAGGAGGTCGGCATCTCCCAGATGCACGTCTCGCGTCTGCTGGCGCGCACGCTGGCGCAGCTTCGGGAGAAGCTCCTCGTGGAGGAGTGACGGCCGGTTCCGGGCGGGCCGGTTACCGCTCGCCCGGTTCGGCGCCGGGCCGCCGGATGCCGAGGGCCTGCGTGGTCGACGGGCTGAGCAGGAAGACCAGCGTGGCGATCGCGGCGGCGGCGACGGCGATGCCCACCGGGATGGCGATGCTGTCGGCCTGCAGCAGGCTGTAGGCCACCGGCAGCGCCAGGATCTGGGTGATCACGGACGGTCCCCGGCTCCAGCTGCGCAGGGCGAGCAGTCCGCGCGCGGCGAGCAGCGGCAGCAGGGCGAGGACGACGAGCGTGACACCGAGAGTGACGGCCTGCTGACGGTCGTCGGGGTCCCCCGTCAGTCCCAGCACCAGCACCCAGACACCGCCGACGGCCAGTCCCAGCCCCTCCAGGGCGGTGAGCACGGCGGCGTAGGTCAGCCGCCGCGGGCGCGGACCGGCGGTTTCCTCGGGAGCGGGGGTCTGCTGCTTGGTCACCCTTGAAGGGTAGCCGTCCGGGCGGGGCCCCTTTCCGGCCGAGGTGCCTTCTCCCCGGTTCCCCGTGGCGAGGCTCACGCGGGTCGCCCCGGTCGATCGCCACCTCGGCCTGTGCCCGGTACCCCCCAGTAGGTACCCTGCCAGTCATGCGTGCACTTCTCGTGGTCAATCCGGCGGCAACCACCACAAGCGCACGTACGCGCGATGTCCTGATCCATGCGCTCGCCAGCGAGATGAAGCTGGAGGCGGTCACCACCGAGTACCGCGGACACGCGCGCGACCTGGGCCGGCAGGCGGCGGACAGCGACGACATCGACCTCGTGGTCGCCCTCGGCGGCGACGGCACGGTGAACGAGGTCGTCAACGGTCTGCTGCACAAGGGCCCCGATCCGGAGAGACTGCCGCGTCTCGCGGTGGTCCCCGGCGGTTCCACGAACGTCTTCGCCCGCGCCCTCGGGCTGCCGAACGACGCCGTCGAGGCGACCGGCGCCCTGCTGGACGCCCTGCGCGAGGGCAGCGAGCGCACGGTCGGCATGGGGATAGCCGCCGGCACCCCGGGGACCGCCGACGAGGCGGTGCCGGGCCGGTGGTTCACCTTCTGCGCGGGGCTCGGCTTCGACGCGGGGGTCGTCGGCCGGGTCGAGCAGCAGCGCGAGCAGGGCAGGAGGTCCACGCACGCCCTGTATCTGCGCCAGGTGGCGCGCCAGTTCCTCCAGGAGCCCAACCGCCGGCACGGCACGATCACGCTGGAGCGGCCGGGCGAGGACCCGGTGACCGATTTGGTGCTGTCCATCGTCTGCAACACCGCTCCGTGGACGTATCTGCTCAATCGCCCCGTGTACGCGGCACCTAAGGCCTCGTTCGATACCGGTCTCGACGTACTCGGTCTCAGCCGGATGTCCACGGTCGCGGTTGCCCGGTATGCGACGCAGTTGCTCACTTCGTCCCCCGAGCGGGGACCCCATGGCAAGCACGCGGTCTCCCTGCACGATCTGGACCGGTTCACCTTGCATTCGAAGGTCCCCCTGCCCCTTCAGATGGACGGCGACCATCTGGGGCTGCGTACGAGCGTGACGTTCACAGGCGTACGCCGTGCACTGCGTGTGATTGTGTGAGCGGAACGGGCGAAAGTCCTTTCACTCGAACGTTTAGGCCAGGATCCACCCCATGGAAGTACGGCTGTGACCTAGTCGACACCGAGGAATCAAAAAAAACTTTCCGGAAGGGGTTGTATCCGCCGCCGAGGTTTGCGAGTCTCTACATGGCGATCGGGACGGCCCGCAAGACCGGCCTCCACTGATCACCAGAATCCCCTTCAACTCACAGGACCCACGCCGGGAAACCTGGCGGTAGGCCCTTCACTTGTTGAGGGATTCGTGAAAGCGTTCACATTCACAAGCAACCCGCATGTAATCAAGGAGAGGTAGCAGCCATGGACTGGCGTCACAACGCCGTTTGCCGCGAGGAAGACCCCGAGCTCTTCTTCCCCATCGGCAACACCGGTCCTGCGCTGCTGCAGATCGAGGAAGCCAAGGCCGTCTGCCGTCGCTGCCCGGTTATCGAGCAGTGCCTGCAGTGGGCGCTCGAGTCCGGTCAGGACTCCGGCGTCTGGGGTGGTCTCAGCGAGGACGAGCGCCGTGCCATGAAGCGCCGCGCCGCCCGCAACCGGGCTCGTCAGGCCTCCGCCTGACACTCCCACCCCGCAGCAACAGCCTGAGCTTGGCGGCGCGTACAGCGCGTACGCATCTCCCGCCCCCGAGCCGCAGCGCGCAGTACCCCCGATGCTCCCCCGTCCCTCGGCCCCGGTCGAGCAGGGGGTACCCATCGCCTTGCTGACGAGCAGCAATGAGCACTGGCCCCGGACCTTCTGGTCCGGGGCTCTTTGCTGTCCGCGCTCCCCCGCCGGCCGCTCCCCCGGCCGGGGCTACTTGGTCGCCCGCACCGGGATGTCGAGGATCACCCGGGTGCCGCGCTCGGGCGCGGGGACCATGTCGAAGGAGCCGCCCAACTCGCCCTCGACGAGCGTCCGTACGATCTGCAGGCCGAGGTTGCCCGCGGTGTGCGGGTCGAAGCCCTCGGGCAGGCCGACGCCGTCGTCCTGGACGGTGACCAGGAGGCGCGCCTGCTTGGTCGTCCCGCCGCGGACCGCCGACACCTCGACGGTGCCGGTGTCGCCGTCGCGGAACCCGTGCTCCAGCGCGTTCTGCAGGACCTCGGTCAGGACCATCGACAGCGGGGTGGCGACCTCGGCGTCCAGGATGCCGAAGCGGCCCGTGCGCCGGCCGGTCACCTTGCCGGGCGAGATCTCGGCGACCATCGCGAGCACCCGGTCGGCGATCTCGTCGAACTCGACGCGTTCGTCGAGGTTCTGGCTGAGCGTCTCGTGCACGATGGCGATCGAGCCGACCCGGCGGACCGCCTCCTCCAGGGCCTCGCGGCCGCGGTCGGACTCGATGCGCCGGGCCTGGAGGCGCAGCAGGGCGGCCACCGTCTGGAGGTTGTTCTTGACCCGGTGGTGGATCTCCCGGATCGTCGCGTCCTTGGTGATCAACTCACGCTCGCGGCGGCGCAGTTCGGTGACGTCCCGCAGCAGTACCAGCGAACCGATGCGGATGCCCTTGGGTTTGAGCGGGATCGCCCGGAACTGGATGACGCCGTCGTCGGACTCGATCTCGAACTCGCGGGGCGCCCAGCCGCTGGCGACCTTGGCGAGCGCCTCGTCCACCGGCCCGTGGGTCGGGGCGAGTTCGGCGGTGGTGCGGCCCAGGTGGTGGCCGACCAGGTCGGCGGCGAGGCCGAGGCGGTGGTAGGCGGAGAGGGCGTTCGGGGAGGCGTACTGGACGACGCCGTCGGCGTCCACGCGGATCAGGCCGTCGCCGACCCGCGGCGAGGCGTCCATGTCGACCTGCTGGTTGGCGAACGGGAACGAGCCGGCCGCGATCATCTGCGCGAGGTCCGAGGCGCTCTGCAGATAGGTGAGCTCGAGACGGCTCGGGGTGCGGACGGTGAGCAGGTTGGTGTTGCGGGCGATGACGCCGAGGACGCGGCCCTCCCGGCGCACCGGGATCGACTCGACGCGGACCGGGACCTCCTCGCGCCACTCCGGGTCGCCCTCGCGCACGATGCGCCCCTCGTCGAGCGCGGCGTCCAGCATCGGGCGGCGGCCCCGCGGGACGAGGTGGCCGACCATGTCGTCCTGGTAGGAGGTGGGGCCGGTGTTGGGCCGCATCTGCGCCACGGAGACGTACCGGGTGCCGTCGCTGGTGGGCACCCACAGCACGAGGTCGGCGAAGGAGAGGTCGGAGAGCAGCTGCCACTCCGAGACCAGCAGATGGAGCCACTCGAGGTCGGTGTCGTCGAGGGCCGTGTGCTGGCGTACGAGTTCGTTCATGGAGGGCACGAGGCCGAGCGTACCTGGGGTTACGGACGGGGCCGGCATGCCGCCCTCGGGAGGCCGTACGGCCCCGGAGACACCCGCGGGCCGCGGCGCCTGAGAGGGACCCTCAACCCTCCCGGCACCGCAGCCCGGAGCAATATCGGCCGTGGGGTGTGCGGTCCCGGTCGGCCGAGGATGAGGACCCGGGGCAGTCAGGGCAGAGAGCTCCGGTTCCTCGGTCCGCCTTCCTGTGCGGGGAAGACGGAAGTCGGTGCGTATGTCGTTCTACGCACTCCCTGGCATTGTGGACTAGACCACTCGGGTGTGTCCATGCGTGGGAGCTTGTTCGCTGTTGGCGCTTCTGGGCGGGCTCTCGGACCGGCGCGAGCCGGTCGGTCGCCCTGGCATACATCACGCAGCCTAACCCGTGTGGGTTCATGTCGGGGCGGGTCGACCGGGGCAATTCCAGCGGGCGACCGCCGGTTCGTCCCGGCATGCCCGGTTCGGGGTGGTCGTACCGGGTCACACGGCTTGCGGGAGGACCCTGGACAGGGGTGCCGGAACGGCGACCCGCGGGCCGCGCCCACCTGGGCCGGAGGGCCCCGCTCTGTTAGATTGGTCTAAACCACATGCTCCCTTCAGGGTGCCCTTCGAGTCCCTCCTGAGATCGGCAGGCCCAGCGTGGAAGTTGTCATCGTTCCGGACGCCCAGGCGGGTGGCGAGCTGATAGCCGAGGCCATGGCCCAGCTGCTCCGACGCAAGCCCGACGCCCTGCTCGGTGTGGCCACCGGGTCGACACCGCTGCCCATCTACACGGCGCTCGCGGCCAAGGTGCGCTCCGGCGCCGTCGACGCCTCCCGGGCGCGCGTCGCCCAGCTCGACGAATACGTGGGGCTCCCGGCCGAGCACCCGGAGTCCTACCGTTCGGTGCTGCGCCGCGAGGTGCTGGAGCCGCTGGGCGTCGGCATGGACGCGTTCATGGGCCCGGACGGCACGGCCGAGGACGTGCAGGCCGCGTGCGAGGCGTACGACAAGGCCCTGGCGGCGGCCGGCGGGGTCGACCTCCAGCTGCTCGGGATCGGCACGGACGGCCACATCGGCTTCAACGAGCCCTGCTCGTCACTGGCCTCGCGGACCCGGATCAAGACGCTCACCGAGCAGACCCGGGTGGACAACGCGCGCTTCTTCGACGGCGACATCGAGCAGGTCCCGCACCACGTGATCACCCAGGGCATCGGGACGATCCTGGAGGCGCGGCACCTGGTGCTGCTGGCCACCGGCGAGGGCAAGGCGGACGCGGTCGCCGCGACCGTCGAGGGGCCGGTCGCCGCGGTGTGCCCGGCGTCGGCGCTGCAGCTGCACCCGCACGCCACGGTCGTCGTCGACGAGGCGGCCGCCTCGAAGCTGAAGCTGGCGGACTACTTCCGGCACACGTACGCCGACAAGCCGGACTGGCAGGGCATCTGAGCCCGTCGCCCATGACGAAGGCGCCGGCCCCCTCGGAGGGGGCCGGCG